>DAIQRO010000343.1:0-2473 GCA_036786155.1 Bacteroidota bacterium | reverse complement strand
AATTGACATGATTATTCTCCTGAAAGTTGTTATTGTTGAGTTAAATTTCGCTAAATATACCGATTATAATGTATTTGTTCAATTTAACTATGTGTGAATCAAGCTCTCGGATGAAACGTTTTGTGAACCTCTATCAGGTATTCCCGCCTAACGTGGGTGTATATCTGAGTTGTGGATATGTCCGTAAGCACGAGCATCTCCTGAATTATCCTGATATCTGCGCCTCCCTGCAAGAGGTGCGTGGCAAATGTGTGCCTTAATGTATGCGGATGAACGCTCTTTCTGATTCCTGCAAGCCCGGCATATTTTCTGACTATGTCGAAGATCCCCATTCTCGAAAGTCTCCCTCCCCTGAAATTAAGGAAGACAATGTCTTTTGACTTCTCTTTCCTCAGCAGAGGCCTGCTGTTACTGAGATAATTGCCCGTTGCTTTGAGGGCTTCCTTCCCGATCGGTACGATCCGCTCCTTCGAACCTTTCCCCATGATTCTGACTATCCCCTGTTCATGCAGTATGTCCGACAGCTTAAGCCCTGATGCTTCGCTTACGCGAAGTCCGCAGGCATACATCACTTCAAGCAATGCCTTGTCCCTGCATCCAAGCTTGTCCGTGGCTTCGGGCATTTCGAGCATAGCAATAACCTCTTCAACGGAAAGCACTTCAGGAATGAGCCTTGATGTTCTCGGAGACTGTATGTTCTCTAGAGGCGAACTGTCAATCACTTTTTCATCTTCAAGGTATGCGAAAAAAGACTTAAGTGATGAGATCATCCTCGCTACCGATTTGCTTGAATATGGGGCGCCGCTTGCCGGATCATTATTCAGGTGGCTTAGAAATGATGTTATGTGATCGGGCAAAACTTTGGCGGGAGTGTCTATGCCCAATTCGGATGTGCAGAAGTCAGTGAATTTGTCAATGTCCGAAAGATAAGAGGAGATGGTATTTTCCGAAAGTGACCTTTCCGTTCTGAGATATCCGGCATAGAGTTTCTTATGCAGCTGAAACCCGTCACTCATCACCAGATGCTTTCTTGTGTTCTCTTTCCGTTACAAGCTCAAGCTGATTCTTGTCAGGATATTTGAGTCTGTGATGATGTATCCCCACAAGGATCTTCAGAAAACTGTCTTTTATTTTGGTAAGGTCCCTCAATGTGAGGTCGCACTCGTCAAGTTCACCTTCAGTGAATCTCGACCTGATAACTTCGATGATTCTGTTCTCGAGCTTCTGCGGTGATGGATCCTCAATGGTCCTGGTGCTTGCTTCAATAGCATCTGCAAGCATCACGATCCCGGTTTCCTTTGTCTGCGGCTTGGGTCCGGGATACCTGTAAGTGATATCGCTAACCTCCTCTCTTGAAGCGCTCTTTGCCTTGTCATAGAAGTATGCTACAAGAGTTGTGCCGTGATGCATAGGTATGAAATCAATGATCTGCTGAGGCAGGCGGTGCTTTTTGGCAAGCTCAATGCCGTCCTTCACATGAGAGATGATTATTTTCGTGCTCATGTTCGGATTGAGTTCATTGTGCTTGTTATTCATGTCAAGCTGATTCTCTATAAAGTACTGCGGCTTCAGCATCTTGCCGATATCGTGATAGTAACAGCCTACCCTTGCAAGAATGCTGTTGGCGCCTATCGATTCGGCAGCGGCTTCCGAGAGGTTTCCCATAATTATGCTGTGATGAAATGTTCCCGGCGCCTTTGAAGACAATTCCTTAAGCAATGGATGATTGAAATCGGTTAGCTCAAGTAGCGTAAGGTCCGTAGTGACTCTGAACACCTTCTCATAAAATATCAGCAGTCCGAATGCAATGACAGGAGACATCACTGCATTGATGCCGCCAAACAGCAGTTTAGTAAAGATCTTCTGAGTGTCATCTATCTTCACAAGGTTCACTGCAAGAATTGACAGCGTATACCCGATCAGTATGAAGAAGAATGATCTGAATATCTGTGACCTGTTTTTGATGTCCCTTTCGCTGAAGATGGCAAGCACCGAGCCGCAGAAGGAAATGAATGCAACAGAGAAGTCCCCTCCTCTTATTACGGCAATGAAGAAGCAGGTAATTGTAACAGTATAAAATGCAAGCCTTGAATCAAATATGATCGTCAGCAGAATGGAAGCCACCGGCACAAATATGAGAAGTTCAACGGGAGCAGGCGTGTTCAGCTTCAGACTGATGAATGCAAGAAATCCCTCTACAAGTATGAGAGAAGCAAGTATCAGGAGTTTGAGATTATCGTTATATACATTCGGCCGTATGTAATAAAGAAAGAAACCGAGTACCATCAGAAGCACAAACACAGTGAGGAGCTTACCGATCTGCTGAAGAAGCATATCCTGCACTCCGATCTTTTCAAGTCTTACCCTCTTGTATGAATCTAGTTTCATTTTCGTGATCCTGTTGACAGGATCATGCTTGCTGATGATCCTCTCGTTCTCCCTCACAATTCCTATGGTCTTTGGAATCTGATCA
>DAIQRO010000097.1:5518-10992 GCA_036786155.1 Bacteroidota bacterium | reverse complement strand
AAGCAATTATTCCGGAAAGAAATAAGGCCGGACTTGCTTAAGGCCGGCTGTCACTATCTGAATTTCATCTTTCAAAATTGCCTTCCTTATATCAATGCGCAGAAAAAATCTCATAATTACCGGTAAAGGGCTGAATGTAACAAACTCAGTTGAGGCAGTCGTAAACAACACGCCGTTACAATTGTCGCAGACTGCTCTGAAAAACTCGGCCCGCTCAAGACGGCTTGTAGAAAGCTGGATTAAGCGAGACGAAGTAATATATGGCATCACGACAGGCTTCGGTGAATTCAAAGACATCAAGATCTCCGGCAAAGAACTGGAACTTCTTCAGAGGAATCTCATTCTCTCCCATTCCGCAGGAACCGGCAAGTTTGTTCCGGAATATATTGCCAGACTCATGCTGCTGTTCAGGATCAACTCTCTCTCGCTTGGGTATTCCGGAGTAAGAACAGAACTCCTGGAGAGGCTTGTGTTCCTGTTCAATGAAGGCGTGGTTCCGCTTATCCCCTCTCAGGGTTCGGTAGGAAGTTCCGGAGACCTTTCGCCCCTCTCGCACATGGCGCTGACGCTGATCGGCGAAGGCAGTTGCAGGTTCAGGGGAGAAATTATGTCATCGTCCGAAGTCCACCTGATACTTGGAATTGATCCGTTCAGGCTTTCAGCAAAGGAAGGGCTTGCACTGATAAACGGCACTCAGATGATGTCCGCTTATCTGTGCAAATCAGTTTATGATTCCATCATCCTGTGCAAGCTGGCAGATATCGCAGGCAGTCTTTCGCTTGAAGCTTTGAAAGGAACATCAAAGGCATTCGACCCTAAGATTCAGAAGGTGAGGCCGCACAAAGGACAGATAAGAACAGCGGAAAATCTCAGAAGACTGCTGAAGGGAAGCAGGATCATGCTCTCTCATAAGGACTGCGGAAAAGTCCAGGATGCTTACTCTTTGAGGTGCATGCCACAGGTTCACGGCGCAGTACGGGATACTGTTGAATATTGCAGAAACGTGGTCGAGACCGAGATCAACTCCGCCACCGACAATCCGCTGATCTTTCCTGAAACCGGTGAGCACCTTGAAGGCGGCAATTTTCACGGAGAGCCTGTTGCACTCGCGTCCGATTTTCTTGCAATTGCGGTTAGCGAACTGGGCAACATCAGCGAAAGAAGAATTGCGAGGCTCGTTGACGGCAATCTCAGCGGACTTCCGAGGTTTCTCACCGACAAAGGCGGACTTAACTCCGGCCTGATGATAGCACAGTACACTGCGGCATCGCTTGTAAGCCAGAACAAGGTCCTATGCCATCCGGGATCGGTTGATTCCATTCCGACAAGCGCAAATCAGGAAGACCACAACTCAATGGGCTCGGTTTCGGCGCTCAAGTTGTATGAAGTCGTAAACAATGTGCGAAAGATCATCGCCATTGAATTCCTTTGCTCATGTCAGGGAATTGATTATCACAGGCCGCTCAGGAGCGGTGCGGGAAGTGAAGAAGCTTACAGAATATTCAGGAAGTCAATACCTCATCAAGGCAGGGACGAAGTCACAAGCGATCTCATTCTAAGATCTGCCGAAACAATCTATGATATGAAAATCCTTATGGCGGTTGAAAGAAAATGCGGCGGACTCCACTGATATGGAATGGATCTCCCGGACCTACAAAAAAATTCTGCGAATAAAGCCCGTTGAGACCGTAATTCATTACGTCACAAAGCTCATTGACAGGTTTGACCATGATCATATCTGGATACTAGCATCAGGCATATCTTTCAACATGCTCATCTGCCTGATACCTTTTGTACTCATAATCCTGACCGTGCTTGGCGTCTATCTCGACAGCGAATCCGTGCACGAGAGACTCATGCGTTATCTTGACAGCGTAATTCCTCTCCCGGGGCAATACAAAGAGAGAGCCATATTTGAGCTTATAGACAGGACAAAAGAGCTTACGAGCAACACGTTCTTGACAGGAACCATTGGCATTGCGGGACTTTTCTGGACGGTAAGCGGCCTGTTCAGCGCAATGCGGGAAGTACTCAACAAAATATTCGGAATCGAAACTGACCTCAGCTACCTTGTCGGCAAACTGAAAGACTTCGGGCTTGTGATAGTAAGCGTGTTGCTGTTCCTGATCTCAATGGCAATAACTTCCGCCATACAACTTGCTGAGGAATACTGGAGCGCATTATTCGGGGAGGCTCTCACATTGACATTGTTTCAGAAGTTCGTTCCGTTCGCAATCGGGCTTGCTGTTTCTTTCACGCTCTTTTACGTGCTCTATGCACTGGTCCCGCACTGGAAGATCAATTTCAGAGTCGTCTTGTTCTCTTCGCTACTGTCGGCGATCTTCTTCGAACTCCTGAAATACCTGTTTGCTGTATATGTGTTAAAGGTTGCAAACTACGGAAGAATTTACGGCGCGTATGCTACTATTGTAATTTCGATCTTTTATATCTACTATCTTTCCGTGATATTCGTAGTAGGAGCCGAACTCGGGCAGATATATTCTGCCCGCAACAAGATCTCATTAAAGTAACCCAACCAAATGGATCCGAGAAAACTTTACAGAACGCTTGAGAACATCATCAGGGAAGCCCCTAGCTTTGATACTGATGAAGACTTTCTTGTGCATGTGATTGCGCAGATCATCAACAACGAGGAAATAAACATTATCGGAGGCAGGTTGTGGGGCCTGAATGAAAGCAAGAACGCCTATTCTCTCATTGCCCAAATGGGAAACGTAGATCTGATCAAGACTGATTATCAGCTTGGAATTGACATGTATCCGATGTTCAAGAAAGTGGGGCTGTTCCGATCGGTCCTTGCAACTGAAACTGACGAGTACCTGATTGAAAAAGGAATTTACCATTACTCAGCAACAGGAGTAGGAATGAGGCACAAATTCAAAGAACCCAGCGGAGAACCATATTATCTCTACTCATATCTGATTGCGCTTAATGCAAAGGGCCTTGACGATGAATTCCTCAACACGCTGAACATCATCAGCATGACGCTAAGCTCGATCCTCCGGACGAAGCATATTGAGTCAAGCGCCAAGGAAAGCAGGCAGGAGCTAGAGAAAGCAAAGGAGATTCAAAGGAGCATTCTTCCGGAACACGAGTATGAGTTCGGCAATTACGTGCTTTTCGGTCTTTCCATGCCTGACAGAATTGTCGGCGGAGACTTTTTTGATTATCTTGAAAGTGAGGATAAGGACAGGCTGGGAGTTGCACTCGGTGACGCCGCTTCAAAAGGGCTTTCCGCTGCCTCGCAGGCTTTGTATGTATCAGGTGCGCTGAAGATGGGGGTCGGTTACCAGTCAAAGATGAGCGGCATGGTAAGCCGGATCAACAACCTTGTGAACGAAACATTTCCATACGAAAGATTTGTCACACTTTTCTATTGCGAACTCTCGCACGACAAAAGAGGCCTGTGCCAGTATGTGAATGCGGGACAGAATCCTCCGGTATTCATTGAACATGAAACCGGAAAGGCGGAAATGCTTTCATCAACCGGCCCGGTTCTTGGGCCCGCGCCTTATCAGAAATACGGAGTCGAAAGCATCAACTTCAAAGTGAATGATCTGCTTCTGCTTTATTCAGACGGCATCATTGAAGCGACCAATCAGGATTTCGAATTCTTCGGAGAGGACAGGCTCATAGAAAATCTTAAGAAGCTGAAGGATAAAGACCCGAAGGACGTTTGCAACATCATACTTCAGGAGGTCAATGTATTCTCGGCAAGGGGCGTTTACTCCGATGACCGCACATTGGTTGCAATCAGAAGATTTAAGTAACCGGAAACCAACAATCAATTACACGAATTATGAGATCAAACAAAGCCAAATTCCTGATCGCCGCTGTCATTGCGGTTATTGCGATCATATCCTATTACAGTAAGACCCAGGTAAATCCAATAACCGGCGAGAAGCAGAGGGTCAGCCTTACTCCTCAGCAGGAAATAGTTCTTGGAATTCAGAGCGCACCTGAGATGATCAACCAAATGGGTGGGGAAGTGCGGGATCCGAAGATCAATAACTATGTAGAATCTGTGGGTCAGAAGATCGTCAATGGCACAGAAGCGGGCAAATCGGAGTATAAATTTGACTTCCATGTTCTAGCGGATCAAAGTACGGTAAATGCCTTTGCCTTGCCCGGAGGACAGATCTTCATCACTATGGGGCTATTGAGCATGCTGGAAAATGAAGATCAACTGGCCGGCATTCTCGGGCATGAGATAGGCCATGTAATTGGCAGGCACGGTGCCGAGCAAATGGCCAAACAGGAACTTACACAGGGGTTGATAAGTGCCGCCGACATTGCTTTGGCTGAACCGGGATCCCCAAGCGCAGCCGCAATGATCTCAAGATATGTGGCCAGCATGATCAATATGAAGTACGGAAGGGAAGACGAGCTGGAATCGGACAAATTCGCAGTCAGATACATGCACGATACAGGATATGACCCCGCCCAGATGATCGAAGTGATGCATATTCTTGATAGAGCGGCCGGAGGACAAGCGCCGCCGGAGTTCCTTAGCACGCACCCTAATCCCGGCAACCGGATAGAGCACATTAAGTCAGAAATCGAAAAGCTGGGCAGATAAGCCGTCGAAGCTCAAAGGATGAAATTCTTTATTGCAATTTCCCCTAAGCAGAACTAACTTTACACAGGGATTTTCCGTGAAGGAAGGAATTTTTTTGAATTGGCATGCTGTTTGCCTTAGCATCCCACAATTTTTTTTAATAACCAAACCATAAGATATGAAGAAGAAGATCGCATTGTTCGCCTCAGTTGCATTGGTGCTTGCCGCAGGCGTTTTTTATGCACAAAGCAACAACCTTTTTGCAGATGATAAGGACGGAAAGAAGGACTGTTCGTCATCATGCACAAGCAAGACCGGAACATCATCAGCTGAATCAAAATCATCATGCACCGGCAAGACCATGACCGATGCTTCTGCAGGTGATGACCAACCGGGTTCTGCAACTTACGAGTTCACAACTGATATGATCCACTGTGATGACTGTAAGCCGGGAATGACGGAAAAGATCAAGACAATCAGCGGTGTCAAAGAAGTTCAGTACGGAGAAACCTGCAGTGTTTCGAAGATGACAAGCATCAAGGTCCTCTTTGATCCTTCAGTTACCAATTCTGAAGTTGTAGCTGCTTCAGTGAAGGAGCAAAAGCTCAATGGCAATTGCGGTGACGGTACAAAGTGCGATTCCAAGACAAAGACCGAAAAGAAGTCATAAGCGGTTCAATCAAGGCCGATAAGAAAAAGCCCGGTGATCCGGGCTTTTTTGTTTTCAGAAAGGTTCCTGGTTGTAAGCCGATGGCGGCAAATCAATTTTGGGGTGTATCGCTTTGTTCTCAAATTTTGCGAACTCATCTACAAAAACAAGCTCAAGGTCTCCGACAGGGCCGTTTCTTTGCTTTCCGATGATGATCTCCGCTTTGTGCTTCAGTTCCAGATAATC
>DAIQRO010000097.1:0-5508 GCA_036786155.1 Bacteroidota bacterium | reverse complement strand
GTCAGCATCCTGCTCTATCGCGCCTGACTCTCTCAGATCAGCAAGCTGAGGCCTTTTCTCCTTGCCTCTCGTCTCAACTGCCCTGTTCAGCTGAGCACAGGCGACCACAGGTATATCAAGTTCTTTGGCAAGAGCTTTGAGGCTTCGTGACACTTCAGCAACTTCAAGGTCTCTTCTCTCGGCATCTTCCCTGCCCTTTATTAGCTGAAGATAATCCACCACAACCATGTCAATGTCATGGCTTTCCTTGAGTTTCCTTGATTTTGCGCGTATCTCCAGAATAGAGAGTTCACTCGTGTCATCAATGAACATCTTGGTACTCAGGTTATGAAAGGTCTTCAGAACCCTGTTCCATTCTTCACTCGATGTCTTTCCGGTCTTGAGCTTTTTTGCATTCACTCTTGCCTCAGACGACAGCAGTCTCATCACCAACTCTCTGAATGACATTTCAAGACTGAATATCGCCACTGATTTTCCGTGATCAACAGCAGCGTTCCTCGCAATGTTCATTGAGAATGCGGTCTTTCCGTGTGAAGGCCTTCCGGCTATGACAATGAACTCCGATTTCTGAAATCCCGATGTGTACTCATCCAGGTCGGTGAATCCCGTAGGAACTCCGATTATGCTGTTCTTGCTGTCCCTTCGCTTTCCCAGATCATCTATGAGATTATTAAGCTCTTCACTGATAGACATGACTTTCTTTTTGGAAAGCCTTTGTGAGATGTCAAGTATCTTCTGTTCCGCATCGTCAAGTGTCTTGAATGTATTTGCAGTGGGATCGAGGCAATTCTCAACAATCCTGGAAGAAACGCTGATGAGATTCCTCAGAATGGATTTTTCAAATATTATTCTGGTGTAATACTTAACATTGGCTGAAGTTGCCACAGATGTCGTGAGCTCCATGATGTACTCCACTCCGCCGATCTCGGAAAGCTTGTTCATGCGCCTAAGTTCTTCCTTCAGAGTTGTGGGGTCGATCGGTTCTTTCTTTGCATCAAGGTTGAGGATCGCCTGAAGTATTGTCCTGTGCTTGCCGGAGTAAAATGCTTCCGGCTCCAGCATCTGAATCACGTCATTGATAACTTCGTTATCAATAAGCATCGCGCCGAGCACCATCATCTCCAGGTCTGTGGCACTGGGTGCCTGCCGAAGGTCATCGGGAAACATGTCGGCATCCTGCGAGGAAACCCTGTGCTGATCTTTCTTGTAATATGTTCTCTTATTTGCCAATGCAGTATAAAGTTATTGTCATGCCGAAATTGAATCGTATTCTTTTCTGAAGAGCTTAACGTCCTCCCATGTAGGCCTCTTCCAGTTTGGATTTCTGAGAAGTGCCGCAGGATGATAGGTCACCATTGTCTTTATGTTTTTGTAAGTGTGAAACCTGCCGCGAAGCTTGCCCAGCGGTTCCTTTGTTCCAAGCAATGTCTGAGCCGCAAAAGTGCCAAGTGCGAGTATGAGCTTTGGTTTTATGATCTCAAGCTGTTTGTTAAGGTACGGTTCACAATTGAAGATCTCGTCGGGAAGCGGATTTCTGTTCTCGGGAGGCCTGCACTTGAGAATATTGCAAATGTAAACTTCATCCCTGCTAAAATTTATCGCCGCAAGTATATCGGTAAGAAGCTTACCTGCTCTCCCTACAAACGGGAATCCCTTTTCGTCTTCATCCGCTCCGGGAGCTTCACCCACTACGGCAATGTCTGCATTTGGATTGCCGCTGCCAAAGACAAGGTTCTTTCTCTTGTCTGCAAGCACCCTGCATTTCCTGCAGTCCTTAATCATTTCATTCAGCTCTGCAAGCGAGGAGCATGTCTTCCAGTTATTGTTTATCTGCTCAGGCGTTTCTTTGTTTTCCTCTCCGTTAACCGATTCGCTTCTTTTTTTATCTGAATGATGTATGGCACTGATTTGGATTTGCTCTTCATCAGGGACAATCTGTTCATTCAATATCAGATCTTCAAGCATTGGAATTGCTGTCCCGAAACCTGCTCCGGGCGAGTATTCATCCTTAAACTTAAGTAATCCGTTCAGCTTCTGCAAAGGTGACTTGCTCATTTGAGCAGAAGATACTTATCGAGTATTCTGTTGGCAACTTCATACTTTGTCATCTTTGGCAGTCTCTCTTCTGACTTCCTGTCAATCAAAGTCACTACATTGGTGTCTGTGCCAAAGCCTGCGCCTTCTTCATCCGGATTGTTAAGAACGATCAGGTCAAGTTTCTTGGAAGAAAGCTTCTTTCTTGCATTTGCAATTCCATCATTCGTTTCCACTGCAAATCCTATGAGCTTGTAACCGGATTTCTCTTTTCCGAGGTGAGAAAGGATGTCAACAGACAGAACAAAATCAAATGTAAATCCTGAGTTTCCTTCTTTCTTGATCTTGAAGCCCGATTTCGCGGCAGGTGTGAAATCTTCGACAGCCGCCGACATCACAACCAGGTCCTTGTTTCTCTTGTTTGCCTTTACGCTCCTGAACATCTCATCACTTGTTACAACATCAATTCGCTTTACGCCATTGGGTGTTTCGAGGCTCACCGGCCCTGTTATCAGTGTTACCGAGGCGCCTCTTTCCCTGGCCGCTCTTGCAATTTCAAATCCCATCTTTCCTGTAGAAGGATTGGAAATGAATCTGACCTTGTCAATGAACTCCCTCGTCGGGCCGGCTGTCACAAGCACCTTCTTTCCTGCAAGGTCCTTGCGTGCATTCAGCATCTTTGACGCCACTTCGAAGATCTTTTCGGGTTCAGCCATTCTGCCTTCGCCAGTAAGCCCGCTGGCAAGTTCGCCGTACTCCGGGTCAATGATCTTGTAGCCGATCTCAGCAAGAGCTTTAATGTTTCGCCGGGTCACAGGATGCTTATACATATCTTCATCCATTGCGGGAGAAATGAGCACAGGGCATCTGCATGAAAAAAGCGCAGCAAGAAGAAAGTTGTCGCAGATGCCGCCAACTGCCTTGGCAATCGTATTGCACGTTGCAGGGGCAATCACGAACAGGTCTGCCCAAAGTCCGTAGTTGACATGCCAGGTAGAGGTCTCAACCTTTTCCGAATTCTGAAGCGAACCCGGAGCGGGAAGAAGATTAATGATGACTTCATTCTTCGATAGTGCGGACAAAGTAACCGGTGAGACAAAACTCACTGCAGATGGAGTCATAACTACCCTGACTTCCGCGCCGGCCTTTATGAACAGCCTCACAAGAGAGCAGATCTTATACGCCGCTATGCCGCCTGTAATGCCGACCAGGACCTTCTTACCTCTCAGTTCCAATTGCAGAAAGTTTAATGTTGATGAAGCAGGTACGGCTTTACGGCTATTCCTGTTCCTTGTATCTGAAGTTGAGTTTGGAATCCATCAGTTCATGGATTGACCTTATGGTTGGCTTGGATCTCTTCTCAAATTCAAGAGAGATATTAAGCTTGTCCTGGTTCATTATCGTATCGTCTTCCGTTTCCTTTGCAATGATCGGCTCAAGCCTTTGCGAGAGTTCCATTTTGTAAAGATCGTTTATCTGCCTTGACCTCTTGGAAGCTACAACCACTGACTCGTAAAGATTTGCGGTCCTTGATTCGAGCTTTTCCAGATCCCTTGTTTCTATTGCCATGATATGTTTGTGTGTTTATTTTATTATTCTTTGGATTTCGCTTACTGCCTTTTGCAGATTGTCATTCACGACAATCATGTCAAACTTTCCGGCGTTGTTCATTTCCAGTTCTGCCCTTCTGATTCTTTCATTGATCTGATCCTCCGATTCTGTTCCTCTGCCCTTTAGACGAACCTTAAGTGATTCAAGATCGGGCGGCATTATGAAGATCAGGAATGCCTTATCTCCGTAGATCTTTTTGAGTGACAGGGCGCCTTTTACATCAATATCGAAAATAAGATCATTTCCCTTCGCAACGTTTTCCTCCACAAAAGTTCTCAGCGTTCCGTAATAATCTCCGTTAAAGAGCAGTTCATATTCTACAAGTTCGCCGGAATCGATCTTGTTCTTAAACTCCTCTTTTGAGAGATAAAAGTAATCAATTCCGTCCGCCTCACCCGTCCTTCTGGGCCTTGTGGTTGCAGAGACCGAAAACACAAGGTCGCTGTTGTTCTTCAGCAGTTCCTTAACAATTGTAGTCTTTCCTGCTCCGGAGGGCGCCGCTATGACATACAACATAGGATATCATTCCACATTTTGAATTTGCTCGCGGATCTTTTCAAGCTCTTCTTTGAGCGCCGCCGACCTTTGCGAAATTTCAGCTTCAGAAGATTTAGATGCAATTGTATTAATTTCCCTGTTCATCTCCTGCACCAGAAAATTCAGCCTTCTTCCTGCAAGCTCTTCCGAGCGGGCATATTCCGAGAAGTATTTCGTATGGCTTTTCAATCTGGTCACTTCCTCAGTAATATCTGATTTGTCCGCGAACATCACAATCTCCATTTCAATCCTTTTCTCATCAATGTCCTTTCTCGAGTCAAGCAAGGCATCAAGTTTTTTCCTGATTCTCTCAGACTCCGCTTTAACTCTCTTCTTTGAAAGATTCACTATGATATCGGTTTCTTTCTCGATGGACCTTACTCTCTTCAGCATGTCTTTTTCAAGCTGCTTGCCTTCTTTGGCCTTCATTCTGTTAAGATCATCCGCTGCTTTTTCAATGAGCGAGGCTACAAAAGCCGCTTCCTTATCGCTCACTGCCGAATCATCTGCAATGCTGAGATACTCGCCAAGCTCCAGTATGTCTGCCAGTCTTACCGGCTCTTTTGATCCGATTATCCTGTTTATCTTCTGCGCGAGATTGTAGAACTCCCTGATCTTGTTTTCATCGCCTACGCCGCCGTTAGAAGTCTCTGCATCACTGTCTGAACTGATAAACACATTCAGCTTTCCCCTTGAGATCTTTTTCCTTAGTATTTCCTTCAGCTCATACTCCCTTGAGGCAAGCCTTTTCGGAAACCTGATACCGATCTCAAGATATCTGTTGTTCACCGAAGTCATTTCAACTCTGTATCTGTGCCTACCAAACGTACCTTCGGCCCTTCCGAATCCTGTCATGCTTATTATCATGCGTCTCTCACTTTATTACGTAATTGTGTGTAAGTTCCTTTGTCAGATATTCAAATGCTTCGGCAGGACTGTTCGCAAATTTGAACAGCTTCAGGTCTTCGGCCGAGATCACGTTCAGTTCTACTAGGTTGTCGAAGTTCACAATCTTGTCCCAGAATTCCTTGCCGTAAACTACAACCGTCATTTTTTTGTGAAGCTTTCCTGTCTGAATGAGCGTAAGGATCTCGAACAGTTCATCGAGCGTACCGAAGCCGCCCGGCATAATAACGAGCGCCTTTGCAAGATACGCGAACCAGAACTTTCTCATGAAGAAGTAATGAAACTCGAAGTTCAGTTCCGGGGAGATGTACATGTTTGGATACTGTTCAAACGGCAGGGAGATGTTAAGGCCCATTGAGAAACCCTTTGCCTTTGACGCTCCACGGTTTGCAGCTTCCATGATCCCCGGGCCGCCGCCGG
>DAIQRO010000096.1:3189-11016 GCA_036786155.1 Bacteroidota bacterium | reverse complement strand
GGTATAAGTATAGAACGGTTCCCTTGTTGCGGGCATAGAGGCAATGTTCTCCCAGGAGTAATTTCCTCCCGAAGGCGGATAGCTTCTCTGCACTGCGTAGTCCGTTATCATGCTTGCACCAGAATTATCATAAGAGCTTCTCGCCCACTTCAGACTGACCTTTCCTCCCTGATCGTTCGGAACATCCTTCACATACAGAAGTATGGGCTTTGCACTGATGGAGGAACCGTAGTAAACGTAGGCCATGCCGGAGTTCGATCCGTTTGCGTCACTGCCGTGGGCTCCTGTGATGATGTCTGCATACCCGTCACCGTTCAGGTCACCGGCCCCTGATACTCCGTTTAAGTAGCCAAGGTAGTCACTTGGCATTTCACCGGAGACATACAGGTCCGCAGAGTTGTTCATATTCATCCCTCCGTAATAGACATAACCTCTTCCTCTGTAAGAATCATATCCGTATGCGCCGACAATCACATCCGAATACCCGTCGAAGTTAAGATCGCCGGCAGATGAAACAGAAAGACCGAAGTAGCTGACGGAGACCACCGGTTCCAGTATAATGTCTGCGGAATTGTTTGGTTCTATTCCGCCATAGTAAACATACGCTCGTCCCAATCCCCCTCCGTAACTATAAGAACCCACTATCACATCGTCGTATGCGTCGCCGTTCACATTGCCGGCTCCGGAAACGGCGTAGCTAAAGCCGCTGGATGTGGTTTCTCCATATAATTGAAGATCAGGCGTGCTGTTCATGTTAATTCCGCCAAAATAAACCGCTGCCCTTCCCTGATATGAGTTGAATCCGAGTGCTCCTACAATCACATCAGAGTAACCGTCGCCGTTCATGTCCCCTGCACATTCGACAGAAATGCCAAGTAGGTAACTTGATCCTTCACCTGTCATGTAAACATCGAAGCTGTTATCCATGTATGAACCTCCATAGTAGATGTACGCTCTTCCTTCAGAAGCGCCCCCGAGATATGGCGCTCCGACTATCACATCAGAGTAACCGTCGCCGTTGACATCCCCTGCACATGATACCGACATTCCGAAGTAGTTATTTGATGCCTGTCCCGTGAGGATAACGTCGGGAACAGTATCCGGTACAATCCCACCCAGATAAATATATGCCCTGCCTGTGTATCCGGAATATCCTATAGCTCCTGCGATCACATCCGAATACCCGTCATTGTTAACATCTCCGGCTGATGATACTGAATATCCCAAACGATCACCCGGGGATTCGCCTGACAGGATCATGTCGGGAGTTCCGTCAGTGTTTGACGAACCAAAAAAGACATACGCTTTGCCTGTCTCTGAATAATTTGCCTGAATAGCCCCGACGATTATGTCATCATATCCGTCTGCATTAATGTCTCCTGCATCGGATACTGAATAACCGAATAAATAATCACTACCTTCTCCCGTCATTGTCAACTCCGGATAGAGTTCGCTTTTGGGAAAGTAGTCGTATATATAAACACGGCCGGAGTAGGAATTGTAGCCGTAAGCGCCGGCAAGTATTTCGGGGTAACCGTCACCGTTCAAATCTCCGCCTGATGTGATGCATTCTCCGAAGTAGCTGTTTGCAGTCTCACCATGCAAGGTAATGTCAGCGGTTGTATTCATGTTAGCGCCGCCAAAGAAAATATACGCCTCACCTGTATTTGAGCCGGCAAATGGCGCTCCCACCGCAAGGTCGCTGAAGCCGTCACCGTTGATATCACCCGCATAACTGATGTATCTTGCGAAAGCCAGTCCCGAGGATGCGCCGGTAAGGATCACATCGGCCGTATTGTCAATATTACTTCCGCCGTAGAACAGGTATGCTTTGCCCTGGTAGGAGTTGTATTCGTGAGCGCCTGCCGCTATATCGGCAATGCCGTCACCGTTTATATCGCCGGCGCAAGTGACCACATATCCGAAACTGCTGTTTGCTGTTTCACCCGTCATTGTAACGTCTGCGGTATTGTCCAGAAGAGGTCCGCCGAAATAGACGTATGCTCTTCCCTGGTAACTGTTGTACTGCAGAGCTCCTACGGCAAGGTCCGTAAAGCCGTCTCCGTTAACATCTGCCGCGGATACGGATACACCGAAATTATCGATCATGGTCTCTCCGGTCAGCACAAAGTCTGCAACACTGTCCATCATAAGCCCTCCGTAATAAATGTAAACTCTTCCACCGGTGCTGTATCCCGTCAGGCCAACTGCGGCATCCATGAAACCGTCACCGTTAAAATCACCGGCAGAGGTTACACAGAATCCGAAAAAGTCTCCGTATGTGCCTTCACTCAGCGTTATATCGGGAACATTATCCATGTTCGGTCCGCCGAAATGTATGTATGCCCTGCCTGAGAATCCGTTATAGCCGAAAGCGCCAATGATAACATCATCATAGCCGTCTGCATTCAGGTCATTGGCACTGCCCACGGAGTGTCCTAACCGGCTGTCCGAAGTTTCCCCGCTCATAATTACATCGGGAATGAGGTTTATGCTAGCTCCGCCAAAGTAAATGTAGGCCTTTCCGTATTCGGAATTTTCCGTGTATGCTCCCACTATAAAGTCGTTATAGCCGTCACCGTTAACATCCCCCGCAGAGGATACAGACCTGCCGAACGAAGAACCTGCATGCCCGTTCATTACTTTTCTGTCAATGAAGTCTCCCGCAGGATCTTCATCTCCAAAGATTCTTTTACCCTCTTCATCGAGGAGTCCGCGAATCAGCTCATGCGGCATTCCGCTGTATGTCTGAAGGGTATTGGGTTGATCAATACCGGCCGGAGCACCTGCCGGATCGTCTGAAAGTGTCCTGTTCATCCGTTTGCCGTCAGCAGAAGCTGATATGAGCAGCGATATGAGGATAACAGTACAAAGTGAGGAAATTGGGTCGAAGTGTTTCATGATACACTCCTTTAATTTGTTGGTAAATGTGGTGAGGGATCAACAAACTGCCTGCTGTTGAGCCGGCAGAGTTTCCAGGCTGTTGCCTGACGGGGAATTTTTTGGGGGGAAGGAGAGAACGTCACAAGACCGTGTTGCTCAAGATCCCGGCTTGAAATTCTAAGGATCGCATATCAGGCAGTTGCCTAACTGTTTACGATGAATCCGGTGCAATCTATGCTGTTACGTGAGGTATATAAATGCAGAAATTTTTCTCCTGCCGCGGAGGACGAATTTCTACTGGTATTTCAGACCTGTTATCTGTTCCGAATTTCCGGATTCCCAAATTCTGCTGTCGCTTATTCATCCCGAACGTACAGCGTCGTCGTTCCTTTCTTAAATACCGCTTTGTCGAGACGTCCCGTATTCTTATTATCAGAAGGCATCCTGTCCGCCGCTCTTATTAAGTTACCGGAACGCATCAATGTCATTGTCTGTCCGCAATGTAGATCAGTTTGGTTACCCCGCAGGAAAATTGGTGAGTGTTTAGGGAGTGTGCTGCTTTCCATATTCGCTTTTCTTCACTGAAATTCATTGAACGGGATCTTTCTTGTGCGGTTTTGCTGAAAGAGTGATGTGATCAAAGATTCTTTTTGTGCTTGCGGAGTCGGAAAAATGACAGAGTGCTCCCGGTGTTTCTGCTGTGAGTTTGGATTTGAAGTTAGCTGTTACTTAAACCACTTCTTTGCTTCCGGCCTTCGGTGCGGACAGCCGGGCCAGCAGCAGGGCTGTCGCTTTCCATCCCGAAGATCACCGATCATCCGCTCTATATGCGATGTCCTTGTTTCGGCTTTCTTGACGATCGTGACCCAGCATATCCACTCGTTGCGCTGAATGGGAGTAAGCTTGTTCCATTTTTCAACGACGGCGTCGTCCGGTGCAAGCGCTTTCTGCATGTCGTCCGGCAATTCGTGCAGGATGCCGCCGGCAATCTTGCCGGGAGTGACGTCTTCCTTCTTTTTGCTTTTATTCATCAGTCAGGAATTTTCAAAGGCAATTGCCGTCAGAACTTCAGAACTTTTGCATTCTCAAGATGCTTCATCGCTTCAGCCCAGGATGGAAGAGTGTCGGTATCTATTGTAATTGTTCTGATCTCCTTTGCAAGCACTTTACTGCTTTTCATCGCTTTCGAATGAGCTCCGCTTCTTGCAAAATCCTTCAGCTCGCTTTCATTGTTCCACAAGGTCATTGTATAATGCCTGGTCCAGAATCCTCTTTTCTTAAACTCCCTGCACTGTGTGGTTCTGAGCTGCTTTATGATGCCCAGTGCCTTTGAAGATAAGGCAATGAATTTAAGCGGCCCTCTCAGTTCGATTGATGTTATTGTAGCTTTCATACTTACCGGTTAGTAATTATCAGTTCAGCACTGCTTGTAGCTGTGCGAACATTTCGGGTGACGCAAATCCGCATGCTCTTCACCCGTACAGCGTTTGAATATAACCAAAAGAGCAGAAGCAAAAAGCAACCATATCTGCCCGCTTCAGATAAGTTGAGTATCCGGCAATGATCCTGTCCGCATGTTCATTTGCAACGGCAACTGCGGCCTGTGCCGTCTTCAGATTCCTGAACGGCCGGATCAGTATGTTCATTTCGATCATTCTCAGCATAATGATGAATCTCTCGAGCTTTCTCATTTGCTGGGCTATTTATGTTTAGATGTACTGATTATGTGCGATGTGAATGCGCGGGGGTTTTGTTAATGTCGTTGCATGAAATCACTGCCTGTGCTGTGACTTTGTGCTGTAGATGCATTCCGTATTCCGTAAAGCCTTGAACTGCCGCTGATAAATGTACAGAAGTTGAAGTCTGTTTTTACTGCTCATCTGCGTTCGGCCAGCCGAAACGTCCAACGATAAGTCACCAAAAAGTTGTAACTGCGATTCGTCTGCCGCTATTGCATACAGCCACCTATTGGCTGTTGTTTTAATCACGGTAGGTTGTCCAACTTATTATTTCCAATGTCCTTTAATAAGTTCACACCTATGAAGTAAGGCATCAAAAACGGGAAAGCAGGAATGGATAACGCAAAACCGGGTATCTTAAGAGTTTCGGTGAGAAAAGCGGACAGAATGATTGTTGTAAACGCCAGCAAACTTAAGATTGAATAGACTGTACTTGAAGTCTTGCTTAGCCGGCCTGTTCTCCTCATTGCCAAAGCAATAAGAAGGGTAGCTAAATACGTCAATGCTACATCCGTTATGGACACTAATCCAAATAACTGCCTTACAGGTTGAACCCAGTCGGGGAATGTGCTGATGTTGGAGTTTGTCTGAATCTTAAATAACTCCGTTAGGTAAAAACCCCAATACAGCATATTTAGGATAAAGAGCGGAATAGCAATCAATATGGCTGTCATGCTAAGCAACGAATAAAAATTTTCGCCTTTCATTTTGAGCGATTGTCTTAAACCATTAAATCCAAAAGCGATGAATACGCCGGCAATAACAAGCATGAAATATCGTACCTGTTGTTCTTTAGCCGTTGCCGTCCACTCTGCCGCAGTTTCCGGAGGAGGGCCCAGTCCGCCAAACAATGAAATCAATATCCAGGGTATGATTAGAAAAAAGGCCGCCAGAGCCAGTTGTTTTCGCTCTGTGCTTTTGCCGCTGATAACATTCAGTCCAAGCGACCAGGATGCAAGTGTCATTAAAAAGACGTTCATGAGCCAAATTGGCAAATAGAATTTATAGCTCACATGTCCAATACCAAACCCAAGCCCTGCAGTGACGATTGGCACAAGCAGAAGATAAATGTAGCTTGTCGTTTGAATCACCCTTGAAGTCAAAAACGTGTTTTTGGTTCGGGTTTAAAAAATATCTGCCAACGATTTTCGGCTTTGCGTTCGGGCAGGCTTTTTAGCACTGATCTTGATGCAAAGAACCACATCTCAAATATGCATAAAATTGTCAACAGAAGCACGTCACCCAGCCTGACGCAAAACTGATGTTAGAAACTGCCGCTTTACGGTCATGTTGCGCTGCCGGTTTCTTTGAATGTCCCGGGTGTCAATGTCCAAATAAGTTGGAAAAAAGCAGCACCAATCAAAGTCCATAGAACATCGTTCCAGTCAAAGTGTAATTTTGTTGAAGTTGTTTGAATAAACTCCCACAATAAAAGTCCTGTTATTGATATTGTGTTTGCAGTTAAGTGTTTGTTTTCGTCTAACCATTTGTTAGTCCGTTTCAGTTGAGGAATTAAAACAATAAGCAAAGCAGGTATTCCTATTGCCGGGAAAAAATTAGGTGCAATACCTAACAAATATTTGACTGTCATACTGTCGCCACTGTATCTTGGTCTAATGTTGTCAATTATTTGTTGATATGAAATAAAGCAAATTGCAAAAAGGGCAAACCAGTAAAGTATATGCTTCGATGTTTTCATTACTTCATATATCAATTTGTCATCTGAAAACTTCTTTGATGCCGGTCAATATGAGTTTATTGTTGTTTTCAAATATCGTTGATCGTTAGTTACAGCCGTCCGAAATTGTTTGTCCGGTCGTTATCAATGTTCGCAAGACGTTAAATTACTGTCACCAAACACTGAACAAAATGTAAATGAACTGACCTGGAAACCCACATCCAAGTCTGCTGATGAAACCGAATTGGGGACAGTCATTGAACATCTAATTGTTAATCTGGTCAATGATTGCACTGTCTGTTTCGCACGGTTGTCACTAGCGTTTTGCCGTTTTGCGTTCGGGCGGATTTCAGAGCACAAAACTGTCAACCTGCACTGAACTTGAATAGAAGCACAAAGCTCCAAGTTTGCACAGCTTGTCCCGATCGGCCAAAGGAGGAATCGGGATCACCCCGCATGACCTGCCTGCAGCAAGCAGGCGCAAAACCCACTTAGCGGTTCGGGCTGTATTTCCGGTTGTTCGATGATTGTCATTTATACAACCTGATCATTGATTTTGTCAATTGGCTTGTCACGAACACCCTTTATCAACAGCCAAAGCATTAACACCGGTTCACCAAACATGGCCGGCATTCCATAAGAAAAAACTATGTCTTTGTATTCAGGAAGAACAATATGGGCGAAGCTCAGAAGAACATAAACAAATCCATTTATGATCAACCAAATGCCTGTAAAACGGGGAATGAAACCGGATCTGTAGACAAGTATCGCCAGCGGAAAGAGCCAAAGACCATAAAATAATACTAATGCTGAAACACAATAGTCATTGATCTTAAGAAACATCATGGCGAGATCTTGCCGCTGTAATAATTCAAACGACTTCAGAATTTCACCCTTCAGAGCTGCAACAGTTGCGATACTCAGTCCTGCCTGAACAAATGCCACCGGCACTTGCACCAGTACGGATGCTACTAAAAGTTTGGCGTATCTTTCATTGACAGTTTTAAACAACTGATAGAAGACCCATACCAAAAGAATCCATAGTGTATTTGTTATTAGTCCGGAATAAATACCGGTTCGGAATAAGAATTCATATTTCAGGATATTTTCAGCAGAGGCAACAGAGTCACCACTTACAAATATTTTCGGCGACACAAAAAGCATCCCGTAAAATCCGGTGACAATCCAGAGGAAAAATAGCAAACCGGAAAGTTTTGCCGTCTTCTTAAGTTCTGTGTTTGTATTCATGATGCTTGTGGATTTACGGATTACTTTGATGAGCGTGAGTGGTGTATTTGTTCCACTCATTTAGATCAATGCCTTTTATTAATAACCTCAATGATAAAGATATTTCACCGGCAAATACCGGAATAAGGATGATCATAAAGACCATGCCGGAAAATTGCGGAGCAAGAATTAAGCTGATGCTGTTGGTAAGATATCCAACCCCGCTGATCATGTATAGAATACCAATGAACTTTGGAATATAGATTGACTTGTAGATCAAGTAACCCGTCAGCAGGAAGT
>DAIQRO010000096.1:0-3179 GCA_036786155.1 Bacteroidota bacterium | reverse complement strand
CCAAAACCAAACACATGACTTTTCGCACTCAGGCTTATCATTGCACCAAGCTGTTCAGAAGTAAATGCCTGCAGATATGCAGACGTGCCAATCGGAAACAATGCTTCAATCAGTTGAATAATATACACCGTTTGAACTATGACACCTGCAAGATTAAAAAGAGCAGCCAACAGGGCAAGGTCTTTGTTAACCGGCATGGTAAGCCGGTACATGATTAGGACAAGCCCAATGCTAACCATTGAAGACAAGAACTCTGCGATAATACCCAATCGCCACAAGAATTCATTTTGTTTGAGGCTGGCCATTGTAGCCATGGAATCACCCGGTACCAGGATGTTATTCCTGACTATCATTTCGTAGAAGATACCCAGTGCTATGATCAGCAGATAAAGTATTCCGCCAACCCTGGCATAGGATTGTGGTAATGTTTCATTTCTTTCTTCCTGTAATTTCATTGCTCTTTCATCATTTTGTTTTGTCCGCTTTAACAAAAATGTGATGTCTTATAAGCCTGACCTCTGAAGGTTTCGGGCTTTGCGTTGTCGGGCTTTTGAAACCGAAATCTGTTTGCCTGCACAAAAATTACTATTTGCACAAATGTTTCTGTTTGTACTGTCCGCCTATTCACACAAAACCCGTGTTATGGCCAGTGCAATTTAAGACTGATTGTCTTGTTGTAATTCAATTGTCTGTACAGGTCTTATACCATACATAAGCAAGTAGCCAATCATCCAGAACTCTCCTAATGTAGCGGGAAAAGTCAGAATGTCCGGAAGAGAGTTAGTCAAGCCACTGCATTTGATGAATAAGCTTAGTACATAGCCTGTACCTCCAATCATAAGTGTCCGACCCAACCATATTGGCATGCATTTGGAAGTTACTATTATATAGCCCATTGGAATAAGCCAAAGTCCAAAGAATAGCCCACCAATTGTCCAGGCGTTTGAAATGATGTTACTTAAGACTTGTATAAGGATTACTTTCTCCTGAAAGGTTGGTGCAGCAGAATTTGCAACCGCAATCGCACTACCCATTGAGATCGCACTAACCATTATTGCTGCTGAGTTCATCAGTCCCCAACTGCCAATTGCAAAGGCTGCCCAAGCATTTATTTCCCTGAATAATTTGTAAAACCATACCGCAGTAAGAGCCTGTGAAGCAATGATTACCACTTCCAGCATTAGCCTGATTCTTGAAGTTGATTCAAGTTCCAGTAGATTTGTCAGCGTTTTTTCCGGATTGTCAGAAACGAAGATCTGCGGGTGAAAAACTAAGAATCCTAAGACTCCGGATATTGCCAATAGCAAATACCAAATTCCTGTTAGCCGTGCTGCTGCAATTTGTCCTTTATGATCCATTTCAGTGCCTTTAAATTATTGTTAGCTTTACTGTAGCATTGGCTATTGCGTCTTCGGTCTTTGCATTCGGTCGGGATTCGGAGTGTAAAACTTCCGGCCGGCGCTACACATGATACGAAACACAATGCTTCAGGTTTCTGCGACTTGTCCCGTTGTGGCGGGTTCTCTGGTATGAATGAAGAATTTTATTGATGAAGGTAAGTTGCGGTGACCGTCCCATAATTCGGGAACCCGTCTGAGGCGGACAGGCAACGGCAGCGGCGGAAAAAATGCCTGCTCCAGCTCTGTAAGAAAAGAGGAGGTATATACACCACTGCTAGCGGTAGTAATCTTTCGTCACACTATTTTTCAATTTCTTAAGTATAGTCGTCAATCTTAGCTGTAAATCCTGAAATTTCTGATATAACATCTTTATATATGGTTTCAAGCAAACTTTTCCTGTCTCCAGGTCAATGCCGGCATAATATTTCGGGGCATAATATTCTTTTAGTTTATTGAGAAAGTGATTTGGTGCAAACTCTTTGTGTCTGCTATTTATTTCCAAACCATCTCTTCCGGATTTAACTTCGACCACAAAAAATACTTACTTTATCTCTTCTAATTCTGATAATAGTCCGAAACAGGCCATTTTTCTCCCAAGTGTTTCGGTCGAAATGAAGCGTCACGAGATAATGCCAAATCAAAAATGGCTTCTCCTGAATCTGCTTTGTTATTGTTGTCAATTGTCTGTCTTTAATAATTACTGCTAACACGTTCCGGGCTTGGCGAAGGTGGCGATTACGAAGCCCATGTTAGCGTCTGCAATCTTCATTATCAATGTCTGGTCAAAATTGGCAAATACTCAATCCAGGGTCCAACGTCTTGCTTGTAATGTTTGCACATAACACGTGCAATTTGTGCAATGTGGCTAAGGTCGTGAACCGTCCACGTAGCAAGAAGTTGCGAAAGTGTAACCACTCCGAATTTTGGGTGAATACCTGTTTTTGAAAAGTCCCTTACCTTAATGTCTTTGGATTTTATCAAAGCAATGTTTCCTTGACGAAGTTGTATAAACTCCCCCAAGAGTTGATTCATTGATTTTCCTTTACTTTCTTCAAATTGTGCAAAACGGTCATAAGGCGAAAAAGATTTTTCAGCTTGGGCGCTCAAAATAATTTCCAAACGAGGAATCCAGTCTGTTTTTTCACCATGGATTAAGTGTCCCAAAACATCAAACGGACTGAATGTGTCAGCGCCTTCGTTATTCAATGTCCAGTCATCAGAAACGTCTCTAAGTAAATTGTCAAGAGCGGAAGGTGTCCGTTCAAGTATTTCAATTGTCTTGTCAAGGTTAAAGTTCACAGAATATTTCTTTTATTATTTCTTCTTGTTGTTTGTGTTGTTTTATGGTTGCCGCTATCGTGCAGGGATTGGTGATGGCGGGCATTGGAACTCTGCACTTCAAACAAACTGCGCCCGACCGCTATAGCCAAGCCCGTGTTATGCGCTCGTTTTCTTTTCATCAGCAATGACATTTGGGATCAAGTTTTGATCCTGTTGTATTCTCAGATACTTTTTCACGCTTCATCTGCGTGTTGACAAACCTGAACTGAACAGCCGCGAGAAGAATGACGCATAACAATTAAATATACGCACCCCAACACCAAAAAAGTGCGCAAAGCCTCCATACGGGGTGCGGATTGCCGCAGGTTTCAATTGCGTATTTCTGAACCGGCCTGCCAAATGCGGTTGAAGTATCATCTTAAATTTCCAAAGCGTTTTCTCAGTTCACGCTGACAAAATATCCTCAACACAGAAGACATTCAATTCCAAGTTCCTTCT
>DAIQRO010000342.1:0-2492 GCA_036786155.1 Bacteroidota bacterium | reverse complement strand
AACGGTCGAGAGCGAAAGAGCGCCGAGCTGAAAATCACCCTTTACTCCGAAGAGAGCCTGAGATGAGCTTATGAGCCCTGACCTTGTCTCAAGCGATACATTACCGCCTTCGATCTTCTTTATCACTTCATCCGCATAGCCGTCGTATCTTAGTTTAAGCTGATTCTCAAAATCAAAAAGCCTCTGTGTATTGTAATCGGCATCAATTGTCAGCTTGTCGCCCTCTCTACCTTTTGCCGTAAGCTGTACTTCCTGCTTGAAATTTATGCTGTTGTTTGAATTGCCGAATCCCGACAAATTCGTCTGCTCGGAAGTGTTTGCCTGATATGAAGCAGTAATATCAACAGCTCCGTTGATCTTAAGATTGAAGGTGGGCGGTCCGAAAATACTTTCGGACTTGAAAGGCAGAGGAATTGTAATATCAGTGAACTTCTCAAACAACTGTGACAATTCATCCTGCGTATTTCCCCTGAACCGTTCCGCTGCTATTTGCGAAAGTGCGACATTTGCATTTTGAGTTGAAACGGCCGTCAGATATGCTCCAAGCGGCAGGACGAGCGGAGCCCTTATCGGTTCCCCTTCAAAGGTCTCCGTAATGCGAATGTTACCATCCTCATCAAAATCGGTCGTCTTCTGAATGAGCGCCGAACTGCCGAGAAGCAGTGCTGATGACTTCGCACCTATGGAAGTGCCGTAGTTGTATCCCGGCTCGTACTTAAAATATTTGATCCTTGCGGTTGAATCCCTTGGAAGGTTTCTTATCGAATCCTGGGCGAGAAGTGAATCCTGAAGTCTTGTACTAGATGTATCTTCCTGCGTAACCTTGTAATTGATGTTGCCGCCAATGCGATCTCTTCTCCCCTGAGAAAAAGAAACATTGTTAATTGAGAGGATTATTGTTATAATTGAAAAGACGAAAAAAGGCTTACACAAGACCCTCATCCGCATTGGGGAGCTCAAATCCAACTGAAAAACAAACTGTTTTGATTCAAAAATTGTAAACGAATTTGTCTATAAAATGACTTTTGATTTGAAAATTTACTTTTGCAGTATCGACTGACACTTACCTTTCAGCCTCGTTTTTTGGTTTTTTTCTTCTTTCTTGGTTTCAATTATAATTATTAACGAACATTTTTTCAATGCTCAAGACAAGATTTCTCTTCTGTGCCTTGCTGAGTTTGGCACTGACTCTTTCAGACTCAAAGAATGCTTTCAGCCAGTTTGAGCCGCATCCCGAACTGGACTGGCACACTATAGAAACCGATCACTTCTTCGTTCACTATCACACCGGATCCGAACGGACTGCGCAGACGATCGCAAAGATCGCCGAAGAAATTTACGGGCCGATAACATCAATGTACAATTACACTCCGGGCAAGGTAAGCTTCATTGTGAATGATGCTTCTGATGTTGCAAACGGAGCCACTGACTATTTCGGAAACCGGATTGAGATCTATGCAACCGCCCTTGACTATGACCTCCGCGGTACGCATAACTGGCTCAGAAATGTGATCACTCATGAATACACTCATGCGGTTCAGGTGCAGGGATCTCTGAAGTACGGCAAGAACATGCCTGCGATATATCTTCAGTGGCTCGGTTATGAGAATGAGATCCGGCCTGATGTGCTTTACGGTTATCCGAATGCCATTGTCTCCTATCCGATCTCCGGGGTTGATGTTCCGGCATGGTTTGCAGAAGGCACGGCACAGTATCAGAGGCAGCAGCTCGCATACGAACACTGGGATGCGCACAGGGACATGATCCTGAGAAGCTACATACTCGGAGATAATTTGCTGACATGGAATGAGATGGGACAGTTTTCTTCCATCACAAGCCTGAAAGCTGAATCCATATACAACCTAGGTTATGCACTCACAAGATACATCGCTGAAAAATACGGAGAGGATAAGCTGAGACAGCTTACGGACCATCTCGGAGACCTCGGTACATTCAGTATGGACAAGGCAATGAGGAAAGTTCTTGGCAAAGACGGAAGCCAGGTTTACAGCGAATGGAAGGCATATCTTGAGAATGACTATGAAATGAGGCTGGCGGATGTGAAGAAAGACAAGGTTGAAGGTGAACTGATCGAGAAGAAAGGTTTTGCAAACTACTATCCTCAGTTCTCGCCCGACGGGAAGAAGGTCGCTTATCTTTCCAATCAGGACTATGATTACGGTGCAACATCTCTAATGATATACGATACAGACACAAAGAAGTCAAAAGGTGCAACGGGTCCCGTTTCCACAAATTACAGCTGGTCTCCTGACGGCAAGAAGATCGTCTTTGCAAAACGCAACTCTCCACCGAGTCTTTACGGAACCGTCGTTTACGACCTTTATGAATATGATGTTAAGAACGACAAAGAGAACAGGCTGACGGAAGACCTTCGTGCTTTTTCTCCGTCTTACTCCCCTGACGGCAAATCGCTGGTGTTTGTAGTCAACAAAGACGGCACACTTAACATGGAAATGTCTGTTGAAAAAGGA
>DAIQRO010000095.1:2913-11099 GCA_036786155.1 Bacteroidota bacterium | reverse complement strand
AGGCGAAGAAACCATAGGAGGTACTGCATGCTATGTGATCAAGCTTACGCCAAGGAGCGGCAGTAATGTGAAGTCGGCAAAAATCTGGATAGACAAGAATGAAGATCTCATTAAGAAGATCACGATCTCTACAAATCAGTCAACAAGCACCTATACTCTTAAAGACATCACGCTTGACGCAGGAGTAAGTTCATCCAAATTCACATTCACTCCACCGAGCGGGGTTGAAGTCATAGACCTCAGGTAAGGACTGATTTGATCCTTGATAATCGAAGTTAAGCAGTCTTGACAGAATGCTTAACTTTTTTATTTTAATACATTGAGCGGGAAAGCCAAGAGCATATTGAGGACGGCAATTTTAACTGCCCTCACATTATTCTTCCTGTATCTTGCATTCAGGGGAAATGATTTCGGTAAGCTCTTCACGGTATTGTCAGAAGCTAATTACTTCTATGCAATAGCCGGTGCATTTCTCGGAGTTGTAGTGGGCGGTATTTTCAGGGCATGGAGATGGAGATACCTTCTGGATCCTCTGAAGAAAGACATAGGGATGAACATATTGTTCTCATCAATGATGGTAGGATACATGATGAACAGCATAATTCCAAGGTCGGGGGAAGTTTACAGGCCGGTGCTTCTTGCAGGAAAGGAGAAGATCTCAAGGGCGGCCGCTTTCGGCACCATACTTGCCGAAAGAGTGCTGGACGTGCTTTCAATGCTGGTCTCTTTCGGGTTCTGCCTCTTCTTTTTCAGGGACAAGCTCTCTAGCACATTTTCAGAGTACAATCTCGAGACAATTTCGCTTTATCTCTCCATTGCAATTCTGTTGTTTGTCGGGCTTATTATGATGATGATATTCAATCAGGAGAAGACTGAAGTGCTAAACGAATAATTAAGCGGCAAGATCCTTCCTGAAAAGATCCACGTAAAAATACACGGGGTCTTCGTAAAACTGTTGAACGGATTCCTGTTCATGAAACAGCCAAAGTATTACCTTCAGATCTTTCTGCTGTCTCTGCTGACATGGTTCTCATACGTATTCTCAACCTTTCTCACACTGAAGGCATTCAATATTGAGCTGACACTGCTCGATGCAAATCTTGTGCTGACCATGATCACATTTGCAATGACAGTTCCTCTGCCTGCAAACTCAGCAGGGATCTATCACTTTTTCGCAGTTGCAACGCTCACGAATATTTACGGAATTAACAAAGAAGCGGCTTTCGGATTTGCAACGGTAAGCCATTTACTCGGATTGCTGAGCCTTATTCTGCTTGGTGCTTTCTTCTTTTTGAGGGAGAATCTCAGCATCAGGAATCTTCCGGGTGCAGCATTTGATGAGCAGGATTCTCAGGCCGATTCTTCAGCCCGCTCCTGAATCTTCTTTTCTTTCCTGTGCTTGAGATATCCCAGCACGATCGGCATAACAGAAAGAAGTATCACTCCGATGATTACGTATTCAAAATTCTTCTTTACAAACGGGATGTTTCCGAAGAAATATCCAAGCAGAGTCATTGAAGCGACCCAAAGGATGCCTCCGAAGACATTGTAGGTGACGAATTTCCTGTAATTCATCTGGCCGACACCCGCAACAATAGGCGCAAACGTCCTTGCGAAGGGAACGAAGCGCGCGTAGATAATTGCCCTTCCACCGTACTTTTCGTAGAATTCCTTCGCCTTCAGCAAGTGGTCTTTATCAAAGAGCAGTGACTTTTCCCTGTTGAATAGCTTAGGCCCTGTCTTCTTTCCAAAAAGATATCCAACCTGATCTCCTATAATTGCAGCAAGTATCAGAGAAACGTTAAGCACAACTATGTCAAGATATCCCTGTGCAGCGATCAGTCCAGCGGTTATAAGCAACGAGTCTCCGGGAAGAAAGAATCCGATGAGAAGCCCGGTCTCTGCAAAAACTATTATGATAAGTACGGTCAATCCCCCCCATCTGATCAGCTCTTCAAGATTGCCCAGCTTGGAAAAGAATTCGGTTATTAGGTCCATTAAGATTCGGATAATTCAAAAAGGGAATTTACTCAATCCCGAAGAAAAATTTCAGATAATAAGCAGTTGCCTTTGCCCTGCAGGCACATTTTTGTCCAAAACGATTTGCTTACGATTGCCATCTGCGGCGGGGATTCTATTCGCAGAAAGTTAACCGCTTTCTTTTGAACGATCAAAAGAAAGCTCCAAAGAAAAATCGCCCGCTGCAGCATAATTGCCTGAAATTGCTCGCTCAGGCTACGAGAATTTCAACTCCTCACCCAAACGAATACTTCGTTTGGGTTCGTCAAACAGGAAATTCTCGCTCACGCCTTCGCTCACAATTTCTTAACGGCAATTATGCTGATGCGGGTTGATCCTGCGACATTCGGAAAAGTGTTTAATATCGAACTGTTTTCATAACTTTCTCTACTTAATGAAAGTGTTTTGGACGGCATTGCTGCAGGCACGGCTTCTATGATCATGTTGCAATGAACAATTCATCCGGAGAGCTTCTTTATGGATTTGATAAAGGCGAGGACTGAGTTCCGGCTTTCGGGTAACTTAATTGTAATTGCCCTGCATTACGCTTATATTGGCGAAAATTTTTTAAGAAAATCTGCATAAGATGTCTGACGTACTCCTTGAAGTCAAAGGCCTTAAGAAATACTTTCCCATAAAGACAGGAGTCTTTTCAAAGACTGTGGGGCAAGTCAAAGCTGTTGATGATGTGTCGTTTTCAATCAAGAGGGGAGAAACTCTTGGCCTTGTAGGAGAATCGGGGTGCGGAAAGACAACTGTAGGAAGGGCTATTCTAAGGCTGATAGAGCCGACAGCCGGAGAAGTGATCTTTGACGGAAAGGACATTACACAGATGCCTTTGAAGGAGCTGAAACAGTACAGAAAGCAAATGCAGATCATCTTCCAGGATCCGTATTCCTCGCTCAATCCGAGAATTACGGTCGGAGGAATGCTTTCCGAGATTCTGAAATTCCATGAAATAGCCGAAGGTGAAGCTGCGGAAAAGAAAGTTGAAGACCTTCTCGAAAAGGTGGGACTCAGAAAGATCCATGCCCGAAGATACCCGCATGAGTTCTCGGGCGGGCAAAGGCAAAGGATCGGCGTTGCGAGGGCATTGTCAGTTGAACCGAAATTCATAGTATGCGACGAGCCCGTATCCGCGCTTGATGTATCAATTCAGTCGCAGATCATTAATCTGCTTCAGGACCTTCAGAAAGAATTCGACATAACTTACCTGTTCATATCACACGATCTTTCCGTTGTTGAGCACATCTCAAACAGAGTGTGCGTTATGTATCTCGGCCAGCTTGTAGAGATCGCAGACAGTAACGAACTCTACGCGAATCCGAAGCACCCTTATACGCAGGCATTGCTTTCCGCCGCTCCCGTGCCGGATCCGAACAAGAAATCCAAGAGGATCATTCTTACAGGCGATGTGCCTACGCAGGCGAAGGTTCCTTCGGGATGCTATTTCCACCCGCGTTGCCCGAAAGATTTCGGCGATTGCTCTACCATAAGGCCGGTACTTGCAGGTAACGGAGATCACGTTCAGAGATGCCTCCTCTATCCGGAAAGTTATCCGAACAAGACGGCCGCGGCCTGAGATCAATACATCAGGTATTTTTCCCTTTTTGACTTAATAGATTCAACCTCATCACGGAATGATCCTGTGATCTCTTCGTAACTCCTTCCGCTTTCAATCATTATCCTGAGACGGTCAGTTCCGGCAAGCTTGTCCAGGAAGTTGTTCTGATTTATGCTGAATCCGGGAAAGAGATCCTTCATCTTCAGCATCACCGCAATTGCAATCTTGAAAGGCTCAGCCCTCCTTCTGTCTGTAATGTTGATGTAAGCGCCGTAACAGGTTTCATCCGCATACTTCGGTTTCGTCATCCATGAGGCGAGCTGTTTCGGGACAAATGAAACCGGCTCAAACTTCACCCCCGCAAGGTTCATTGAATTCAACTCACTGCAAAGAAGGTCTGCATTGCAGTACGGAGCGCCAATGTATTCAAACGGCCTTTGGCTTCCGCGCCCTTCGGAAACATTTGTGCCTTCAAAGAGGCAGGTTCCCAGGTATGCCACAGCAGTTGAAGGAAAGTACAAATTGGGAGAAGGGGTCTTCCAGTAAAGCCCGAGAGAGTCATAGCTTGTGTTCCTTGAATATGACTTCATCCTGATCACATTCAGCCTGCACCTCCCGCTCAGATATTCCGAGTTGATATAACTTGCGATCTCACCGCATGTCATTGCATATGCGGCGGGAATGTTCAGCATTCCTACAAATGATCTGAAACGGTCATCGAGAACAAAACCGTCAACGTAGTTTCCGTCCGGAATGATCGGCCTGTCGCAAACTACGAACTCAACATCGTAATCAGCCGCGGCCTGCATGCAGTAGAAGAGCGTGTTGATGAATGTGTAGAAGCGAGCGGAAGCGTCCTGCAGGTCGTAGACCAGCACATCAACATCCGAAAGATCGTCAGGTGTCGGCTTCTCCTTGTTCCCGTAAAGAGATACGACGTAAGCGCCGGTCACATCATCCGTGTAATCATTGTTCTGTTCGTTGCCTCTCAGTCCGTGTTCCGGCGTGAAGATCTTTGTGAGCTTGTGCCTCTCATTGAGCACATCGAGGAACAGCCTTCCGTCGCTCAAGACTCCGCTGTTGTTAGTGATGATTCCGATGCGCTTTCCTTTAAGAGGGGAGTCGTGCATTTCGAGCAGTACTTCGTTTCCGAGTCTGAAGGCGCCGGCATACTCTTGTGCATGATTTTGCCCGGAGCTCTCAGTCGTGCTCTTTGCATATAGAAATATAAGAATGAGTGATAGGACTTTCAGTAATCCTGCTGTCATGCTTCCGGGTTAATAGTATGCACAATGGCTCAATAGAAAATTCTGCGAAACAGTGTCAGCAAATATGCGTTTGACAGTAGGTAATATCAAACTAAAAAGCCCGCCTCTTTGAGACGGGCTCAGGCATAATGCCGTTAATAATAATCAGTTGCCGTGAGCTTCGTTCATCAGGAATTGAGTTACAAGCCGCACACCCGCGCCTGACGCATTCTTCGGATCGTAATCGGTTTCCCTGTCTCTCATTGCGGTTGCCGCAATATCTACGTGTGCCCACGGATAATTTCCAATGAACCTCTTGAGAAACATTCCGCCGAGTATCGTGCCTGCCTGTCTCGTCTGTCCCGAATTCTTGACATCGGCTATCTCCGAATCTATCATGCTGTCGTATTCTTCCCACAGAGGAAGTTCCCACACCCTGTCGTAAGTTTGCTCTCCGGCAGAGGTCAGCTTTTCAACCAGTTCCGGATCGTTTCCCATGACGATAGATGCGACGCTTCCGATCGCGACAATGCTCGCGCCGGTAAGCGTTGCCATATCGATCACGGCTTTAGGCTTGTACTTCGAAGCATACGAAAGTGCATCGGCAAGTATGAGCCGGCCTTCGGCATCTGTATTGTCCACCTCGATCGTCATTCCGTTGTATGCAGTGATCACATCACCCGGCTTGAACGAATTTCCGCTCGGCATATTTTCAACTAGCGGTATCAGCCCTATCACATTCAATGGAAGCTTAAGCTGTGATATTGCCTCGAACACACCCACTACGGCTGCACCTCCGCCCATATCAACTTTCATAAGAGCCATTCCTGCGGCGGGCTTAATTGAAATGCCGCCGCTGTCGAATGTGACTCCTTTGCCGACGATCACATAAGGACTTTCATTCTTTTTGCCTCCATTATACTTGATAATTAGAAACCTTGGTTCGCGGCCGCTTCCTCTTGCAACTTCAAGTACGCCGCCCATCTTCATTTTCGTAAGCGATTTCTTGTCAAGCACTTCAACGGTGTAAGGCCTGTTCTTCGACTGCTTTACTACAATATCGGCGAAGGTTTCGGGATAGATCACATTTGAAGGCTCATTGCCCAGGTCTCTTGCAAAGTTTGTTGCCTCGCCGACGATCTTTCCGGAAATAATACCCCTCTCAATGTCCTTTGAATATTTGGTGAGTGAATTGTACTGAGAGAAGAGGACAATTTCCTTCACGCCGTGAACTTCCCTGTTTTCTTTGTTCGTAAAGTATTTGTCGAAAGAGTAAAGTGCAAGGATCGAGCTTATTGTCTGTGCTCTTGCGACATCCTCTATTTCAACTCCCTCGAGTGTCTGGTCCTGCAGAATCTCCATAGCAAGCTTTTTGATCTTGAGGGATTTTGCCTTCTTTACGCCCCTTGCAACTGCTTTTCTGATTCTCTCGAGAGTTAAGTCTTTCCTGAATCCCAGTCCGGATAATATTATCCTGTGGTCACCGGAATATACCAGCACGGTCTGGTTCTGCTTGCCTTCAAAATCCTCAAGGCTGACCTTTGCGATCTTGCACTTCATCAGATTCTGAATTACGCTCAGTTCCTCATTGAACAGCTTCTTGTCCTGATAGAAGAGAAAGAGGCACGCATCAGCTCCGATCTTGTCAATCCTCGACTTCTCAAAAGTGATTTTCATTTTTCTGTTTTGATTTTTGTTAAACTTTGTTCATATATTTGATTACGGCATCGAGCACTTTCGGTTTCAGTTCTTCCACGCTTGTGCCGTTCACATTGGCGCCGCCCGCGTTGAAATGCCCTCCGCCTCCGAAGTGTATCGCCATTTCATTTGCAGGTATGTTGCCTTTGCTTCTGAATGAAAGCTTTATGTTGTCACGAAGTTCGACAAACATCACTCCCACCTTTATTCCTTCGATGCTCATCAGCAGGGAAGTGAAACCTTCTATATGGTCAATGTTGAGTCCGTATTTTTTGAAATCGCTCTGAAGCACTGTTCCAAGCACAACGGTTCCGTCCTGATGGAACTCAAGCCCGCTGAGGAATGCCGCCTGCAGCTGCATCATCTCCTTTGAAACCCTGTTGCAGATCTCATCATAAAGATAAACCGGGTCGGCGCCCTTGTCGAGAAGGTCGGCGCATATCCTGAAAACGCGGGAGTCTGTCCTCGGATGCCTGAAGGAACCTGTATCAGTCATTATGCCAACATAAAGCGCCGAGGCGATCTCTTTTGTTATATACGATTCGCTGTCACTGCTAATGAAATCGTAAAGTATCTCGCACGTTGCGGCGCAATCTGTTTCCGATACAACGGCATCAAACATCTCCTCCCTGATACCCGTGTGGTGATCGATGCAGATCTTTAGCGCCGGGGATTCGCCGATCACATTCTCCATTGACCGCGTTCTGTGATACTCGTTTGTATCAAGGATCGCAACTACATCGCTGTTCAGAATCAGGCCCGTGCAATGAGCGGGATCGTCCTGAAAGACACGGATCTTATTCTCCGGATCCATGAATTTGAGATTGTAAGGGGTCGGAGAGTGGTTGATTATTTCGACTTTCTTTCCTTTTGCCTTCAGATAATTTCCGAACGACATCACACTGCCGATTGCGTCCCCGTCGGGGGCTACGTGAGTAGTGAGCACAAAAGAGCCGGCCTTGTCAATTAATTCCCTTGTCTTGCGGTTAGTATCCGTCATTAAGAAAAAACACAAAAGTAACCTGACTGCCTGTTTATAACAATTACATTTTGAACGCACTCCGGACATTAACCCCGGAGATTTTGAATTAATTTGCACAGTGTGTTTCGTTACATTGTCCGCTGATCAAATGCTCGCAGTAGAATTCAGAAATATCGGCAAGAAGTTCGGAGATTATTCCGCAAACCACGACATCTCATTCGGGATCGGGGCAAACACTGTGCATTACATTGCAGGAGAGAACGGCGCAGGTAAGTCAACTCTGATGAATATACTCTTCGGCCTTTGCAGGCAGGATTCCGGAACAGTGTCTGTCTTCGGCGAAACAGTGAATTTCAGGTCTCCGCATGACGCGATTGCGATGAAGATAGGAATGGTTCATCAGCATTTCATGCTCATAGACGACTTCACCGTTTTTGAGAATGTGATACTTGGCATGGAGCCGGTGAAGGGATTTCAGGGAATTGACGAGACGGCCGGCAAGAGGAAACTTCAGAAACTGATAGATGAATATTCCCTCGGCCTTGATCCCGATGCAAGGGCGGGAGATCTTGGCATAAGCATGCAGCAGAAGGTCGAGATACTGAAACTGCTTTACAGAGAATCCGTGATCCTGATATTTGACGAACCGACTGCTGTGCTCTCGCCTTCGGAGGTT
>DAIQRO010000095.1:440-2903 GCA_036786155.1 Bacteroidota bacterium | reverse complement strand
TCCGCAGACAAGGTAAGCGATTTGAGGAGAGGAAGGCTTGTTTATGAAGCCTCCGCAAAGGAAAGCAGGATAGACATTGAAGCAGTGAGCAGGGCAATTGTTGGCGAGGCGGAGATCCCGAAGCCGCATGCAAAGACGGATCCCGGATTCGAACAGCCCGTCTTGTTCCGCATGAAGAATGTGTCTCTTGTAAAGGACAAAAGGAGGTTGCTGGACGGACTGTCGCTCGAACTTGTTGCAGGCGAGATCCACGGAATAGCTGGAGTGGAAGGCAACGGGCAAAGCGAACTTGCGGATATTGTGTGCGGAGCAGAGAAGGAATTTGTGGGAGAAGTTGAACCCGCTGAAGTCTCTGCATCGATCGTTCCTGATGACAGGCACAGGAAGGGAATGATCAGGGAATTTTCCGTTGCGGAGAATCTGCTCCTCAAAGGCAAAGGCCTAAGATTTCATACAGGCAGTTCATTGAGGGCTGATTCAATAAATGTCATGGAGGAATTCGATATCAGGGCTCCTGACCCTGATATGCCTTGCGGTTCGCTATCGGGAGGAAATCAGCAGAAGGCCGTCATTGCGCGCGAGATATTGTCAGACAAGGAAATAATCGTCTTTGCTCACCCAAGCCGCGGGGTTGACATCAACGCTTCTGCATTCATTGCATCAAGGATCATTGACGAGCGCAACAGGGGAAAGGCAGTACTGCTCATCTCTTCAGACATTGAGGAGCTTCTTGCATTGTCTGACAGGATAAGCGTAATATACAAGGGTAGGATAGTCAGGACATTATCCAAAGAGCTGGTAAGAAAGTGCGCCGGAGAGGAAGGCGCCGCATACAGAGAGGAACTTATGACGGAATTGGGAAGAGCAATGACCGGAGTAGGGAAGTGACGAAAACTCTCAGGGCAAACTTCATCTCCGTCCTTCTCTCGCTGGCATTCACTTTCGCACTGCTGTTGATCCTGATCACAGTCATTGGAAAAGATCCGGTTGAAGTGTTCTCGCTCATTTACAGTGATGTGTTTGCAAGCGGTTACGGAATAGGCCAGACGCTCTTCAAAGCGACGCCGCTCATTTTCATATCTTGCGGACTTGCGATCTGCTTCCATGCTTCCATTTTCAATATCGGTGCGGAAGGCCAGCTGAATGCGGGATCTTTTGTAATGGCGCTTACCGCTGTAAGCCTGCAGAGCCTGCCGTTTGCTCTTCAACTTTTTCTGAGCATGCTTGCAGGGTTCGTCGCGGCCGGATTTTCAGGCCTGATACCGGCACTTATCAAAGTGAAGAAAGGGGTCAGCGAAGTGATCACAACCATTATGATGAACTTTGTCATACTTGCTCTTGTGAATTACCTCATGGTTGACTTCTTCGCCGTCAAATCCACACTAAGGACCGTAAGCATACCGGAAACATCCTTGTTAACAAAGGCATCCGCTGTCTTTCCATTCTTCGAGGGATCATCTCTGAATATCTCATTTGTGTTCGCGATCCTGACAGCACTCGCTGTGTATGTGGTCATTTACAAAACAACATTCGGATACAAGCTCAGGGCCGTTGGATTCAACGAGACGGCTTCGAAATACATGGGCATCAAAGTTAAGAGAGCGATACTTGTTTCCTTCTTTGCCGGCGCAGGAATCACCGCTCTTGCCGGCGTGAATTTCATTTTCGGTTACAAGGGATACTACGAACTCGGGTTCTCAAACAATATAGGGTTTACTGCAATCGCAGTCTCCCTTCTTGCAAAAAACAATCCGATCGGAATAATTTTCTCGTCACTTCTGTTTGCGGCGCTTGATTACGGCGGACTTGCTGTGAATCAGGTTGTTCCGAAGGAAGTAATGCTTTTGGTGCAAGGCCTGATCATTATTTCCATACTTGCTTCTGACAGTATTGTGAAGAACTATTACAGAAAGAAGGGAGCGATTTGACGGAAGTATTGTCAACTGTCTTCTCAGTTGCATTCCTTACGCAGGTGTTCAGACTCATGACGCCGTACTATCTCGGAGCCTCCGGCGCAAATTTCTCCGAGAGGGCCGGGGTGATCAACATCTCGATTGAAGGATTCATGAACCTTGCCGCTTTCTCATTTGCTGTTTTCATGATCTTCACGGGAAGCCCTGCAACGGCCCTGGCACTGAGCCTTTTGTCAAATCTTGTCTTTGCAATGCTTTTTGCATCGCTTACCGTAAGTCTGAAGATAAACCAGATCGTGACCGGTGTCGGGTTCAATCTTCTGATTGCCGGCCTCACCAAGTTTCTGATGGTCCTTCTCTTCAGCAGTTCAAGCAATACGCCAAGAATTGAGGGCCTGCCGGATATTCCGTTTCTGAAGTCCGTGCCGGTCATTGGTGAAGTTCTTTCAGACGCGCTCACGCTGTTCAGCATTCTTCTTGTGTTTGCGTCGGGATATCTTCTGTTCAGGACAAAGTTCGGACTCAGGCTCAGGTCAGCCGGCGAAAACCC
>DAIQRO010000095.1:0-419 GCA_036786155.1 Bacteroidota bacterium | reverse complement strand
ATCAGAGTCAGGGCATACAAGTACGCCGGAGTATTGATCAGCGGTTTGCTGAGCGCATTGGGAGGGATATGGCTTGTTTCGGAGCAGCATAATTACAGCGACGGCATGATCGCAGGCAGAGGATACATTGCTCTCGCTGCCATGATAATCGGAAAGTGGAAACCGCTGAGTATCTTTTACGCATGCATCCTGTTTGCGGCATTCGAGGCCCTTGAGATCGCGCTTCAGATCTCAGGCGCGGATATTCCGACACAGCTGATACAGATGCTTCCTTATCTGATCACGATACTAGTGCTTGTGGGTTTCATAGGAAAGACGCGCCCGCCGGCGGCTGACGGTATTCCTTACTGATTCTTTCCGTGCCTGATGTCTTCGCCCCAGTGAAGTTTCTTTTTCAGGGTGTGGAAATAGCTGGAGTT
>DAIQRO010000341.1:1947-2500 GCA_036786155.1 Bacteroidota bacterium | reverse complement strand
GCGAAACATTGCCCGCAGTTCTTACATCGAACCTGATGGTAGTGGATGGGTTGAACGGGTTGGGAAAGTTCTGATGCAGTTCAAACTTATCCGGCACAACAGTGCTGACGGGTTGAATGCCCACCGGTTCATCAGGCGGGATGAAGCCGTACTGATTAGTTCTGTAGCGATCGTGGGAAGTCATAGGCCACGGGAAGTTCTCTATGCTAAACGGTATTCCGCTCAATTCAAGTACATGCAGATACGTTTCGTAACTGGTTATTGATGACAAGAAAACAATCTCTGACGAGCCATCATTATAGAGATCAGCGAGTGACACGGCATATACAAGGCCGACAGGTCTGAATGGTGACCATGCTAATTCATTCCCATCTGACTCATACGCAAAGACATAGCCTATTCCCGGTACTTCAGCGTGCCAATTGTTATCAACAATGTTCAGTCTGTTGAAATATGTGAGCTTGCCTTTGCACGGAATCGCATCATGTTCTCCATCTCCTTCCTGCGACCTGTATCCGGGAATCCTGATCTTTGAGTTTGTGATAGCATTGAG
>DAIQRO010000341.1:0-1937 GCA_036786155.1 Bacteroidota bacterium | reverse complement strand
GTTATCGAGATCGGCTAATGACACTGCATTCACAAGACCAACCGGTCTGAACGGTGACCATGGCAACTCGTTCCCGTCTGATTCATACGCAAAGACATAGCCGACTCCGGAACTAGCGTGCCAGTTATTATCAACAATATTCAGTCTGTTGAAATATGTCAGCTTGCCTATGCACGGAATCGCATCATGTTCTCCTACCCCTTCCTGCGGCCAGTAACCGGGAATCCTGATCATTGAGTTTGTGAAAGCAAAAAGATGAGTTGGGTTTCCCTGATTGCCGTTTGTGAATTCTACTTTTCCATCTCTGTTAAGATCACCTATAGACAGTGTACCGGCTCCGTGCATTACATAGCTATAGCCGCGGGCAATTAAATCACCATGTATGTTATATTTATTTTCCCTGTTCATTGTAAAAGCTCCCGCTTCTCTGCGCTTTGTTGCCATCATTATGTATGTTGAATCCGGATTGTTCTTATTGATCTGAATTGAAACCATTGAACCCCAGTTGTAATAAGTGGAGTCGGAATATACCGGCCAGTCGGATGAGAAATTCTCACCATTGCTTCGATAGATCCTAATTGCTGAGGAATCCACATAACCTGTTGTGTACCACTTGAAAGTGGGAACAAGTACTTCAGCATCTCCCGAATTGTCGATATTGCCAACTGCAAATCCGGACTGGCAATTACCAGCAATGTATCTCGGCCAGCCTTGCCTTATCGCTCCGTCAGAGTTGAATACACATATTTCTGCAGATTTGCAGGCAATAATCTCCAGCAGTCCGTCATTGTCAAGATCATAGATACTTATGGGATTGAAAGAAAGTACATCGCCGGGAGGATAAGATATCGGAAATCCGGGCAGATGGTTTCCCGTTATGTCAATCGCATCAATTGTGTTTGTAAACCTCATGACAAGATCCATATTACCGTCATTATTAACATCTCCAGATGTCAGGTGAATCACAGCTTCATCGTAACCTCTAGGAAAACCAGGTAAGTCATTTCCTTCATGATTTACGGCATGGATCCTGCAGAATGGTGCAAACTGCCCCCAGTAATCCGTGACAAAGAAGACAATGTCCTTCAAACCATCATTGTTCAGGTCAGTTATAAGAGGTGTTGAAGAGTTCATAAGTGTATGGCACCTGGAAGAATCAATCATGATAGGAAATCCTTCCGCATAGTGCGGTGTCTGCCCGTTTATGCTAGTGACAAAAGCCAAGCTGATCAACAAAAAATACAAAAGAAATGGAGCAGGCGTAAACCGCCTGCCCCAAATTGAGTTATTTGTATTCCGGCCCAAGAACAATTGTCTCGTTGTCATTGCTGTCATGATAATAGTTTAAGAGTGAGCCGGAGCGGCCGTCGTTCGGCTGAGGTGGATAGTAAACATAGACATTGTATGTACCTGTCTGCAAAGTCTTGTAACACCACCCATTTCCATCTGTCGTACCTTCATCTTCTAAAGAACTCCCCAGGTAGTATTTCACCTGAGCACCCGACTGCGGAGTAGTTCCCCCGTACTGCATTACTCTTATGTTGAATGCAGGAAGCGGGTTGCTGTTTGCATTTACATCCTTCAGAGTTGATACAGCCAGAATTGCTGTTGCAAGAATCAACAACAGACCTGTTATTACTTTGAGCTTTTTCATTTCTTGCTCCTTTCAAAATTAAGTTGATTGTTTCTAATTGTTAATTGCAAAACCTCTGCACTACACAACTTGGCAGATTGTCTGCAATTAACTTTTTTATGTTTGCTGTCCATACCGTTCTATCTCTCTTCATCAACATACATATCCACCAGTATTCCATTATCATAAACATACACCGTCTTCTCAAATGCTCATCATCTCAATTGGTTCTTGTGGCGTCTGGACTTTCCTGCCTGGCGTCAGACTGGCATCCTGATGTATAAGTCAGTAATTACATGTATCA
>DAIQRO010000340.1:901-2507 GCA_036786155.1 Bacteroidota bacterium | reverse complement strand
ATGCCTTTGCAGTATCAATCACATTTCCTCCTCCGGCCGCAATCACTGTATCCGGGAGAAATTCTCTGATCAGTTCAATTCCTTTCTTTATGAATTCAATCTGCGGGCATTCGGTGTTAACAGTGAATCTTGCCGACTCATGTCCGGACAATTGCTCCATTATTATTTCTTCCGCACCGCTGAGCCGGAAAGAAGAACTTCCGGTAACGAGCATGATCCTGTTTGCTCTGAACATTCCCAGCACTTCCTTAAGCCGCCGCGCAGTACCTTCTCCGAACAACTCAATTTGATTGCCCATTGAGTATGAAGTTCATGAATGCCTTCTTGTTCTCAACCGGTGTCTTGTCCGGCCTGCCGAGATCCTTTCTCGATCTTAAATCGAGCCTTGCTTCAATGAATACCGGGCCCTGCGCATCCCGCGCCATCTCCAGCGCCGCCGCAAGCTCTTCCGCGTTCACGGCTCTCATGCTGAGGCCGTATCCGCAGGCAGTGGCGATCTTTGGAAGGTCAACCGAAAATGCCGCAGTGGGCTGGCCGCCCACAGACTCGTGCGCACCGTTGTTAAGTACAATGTGAAGCAGATTTCCCGGAGCCCTTGTTCCCGTAATCGCAAGCGATCCCATATGCATAAGCGCGGAACCGTCTCCGTCAATCACGACTACTTTCCTATCCGGCTTTGACATTGCGATCCCAAGCGCGATCATGATGCTGTGTCCCATCGAGCCAACGGTCAGAAAATCCTGCTCATGTCCCTGGCCGTTATGCTTTCTGTACTCAAACACTTCCCGCGAAGCCTTCCCGGTGGTCGATACAATAATGTCTTTACGCGAAACCGACTGCAGTATGATTCCTATCGCTTCTTCCCTGCTGAGCAGATATTCCTTTGTGCCGCCTGATGTCTTATCAAACTTGCCGAAAGTTCCATCCCTTACGATCACAATGAACGGGCAAGATCTCTCACGCATGGTTTCAATTGCATTCGTGAGCGTCATTACTGCATCTTGCATATTGTCTTCAAGCACGGCATAGCTGAGATCCATTGCCTTCAGCATGCCTTCCATCACTTTGCCCTGCTTCATGTGCTGCGGCTCATCATGTTTTCCGGGTTCGCCGCGCCAGCCAATGAATACAAGCATAGGGATCGAATATACTTCTTCGTCAGCAAGGCTGAGCAAAGGATTGACTGAATTTCCAAGGCCGGAATTCTGCATGTAAACCACCGCCTCCTCTCCCGTTGCAAGATGCCTGCCTGCGGCAAGCGCGACTGCTCCGCCTTCATTGGCTGTTATTACATGCATTCCGTGCGGCACAATCTCATTGACGCATGTGCAAAATTCCTTCATCAGAGAGTCAGGCACGCCTGCATAGAACATTATGCCCTTCGATTTGAGGAAATCCACCAGCTCCTTCGGGTCAATCATTGCTTGCCTCCGGGTATGAGTGTCAGTATTTCGCTGATCGGCATCATTGATGAATCCGATTCATAAGACCTTTCATTTTCAAGTATCTCGGTTGCAGTCTTTATCATTGCAGGATACGCACTTCTGAGAAGCTGATTTGCATAGATCACTATGTTGACGCCGGCTTCCGACAGCTCCTTTTCATA
>DAIQRO010000340.1:0-891 GCA_036786155.1 Bacteroidota bacterium | reverse complement strand
ATAGGTGGAAGGAACCGCAACTAGCGGGAGATGTTCTTCCTCCTGCCTGAACCTTCTGCAGAATTCGAAAACCTCTTTTGGATCCTTGTCCTTGCTGTGGATCATGATTCCGTCAGCGCCGGCTGACACGTACGCCTTTGCGCGCATCAGCGCATCTTCAACTCCCTTGCCAAGTATCAGGCTTTCTATTCTTGCAATAATCATAAAGTCCTTCGTTATCTGCGACCTCTTCCCCATTGAGATCTTGTGCGCAAAGTTCTCCGGCGTGTCCTGCTGTTGTTCAACGTCTGTTCCGAAAAGTGAATTCATCTTGAGCCCGATCTTGTCTTCAATTATCACAGCCGACACTCCGAGCCTCTCCAGGCTCTTGACCGTGAAAGAGAAGTGTTCCGGCCTTCCGCCGGTATCGCCGTCGTAAACTATCGGTTTTGTGGTAACTTCAACTATGTCGTTAAGCGTCTGCAGTCTCGCCGTTACGTCCACTGCTTCTATGTCCGGCTTGCCCTTGGCAGTGGAGTCTGTAAGACTGCTCAGCCACATGCCGTCAAACTCCTTTGCAGTGCTTCCCTTCACTATCCTGAGATGCTCCGCTATCAGTCCGGTCAATCCGTTGTGGGCTTCGATCAGTCTTACGATCTTCTTTGCCCCGAGCAGTCGCCTGAGCGTCTTCATCCTGATCTCCGGAGTTGTTCCGATCTCCTTCAGTCCCTTGTTCAGTTGCGTGGAAGAGATTCCCTGAGTGTACGGAACTTCTATTAGCTCCCCTCCCCATCCGGCAAGCGCATTTATCACTCTCTCTCTTGTTGATTTTTGCACGCCGTCTTTCCAGTCATCACCGTGAACTACATAATCTGGCTTCAGCTCCTGCAAGTTGGGAACATAGTCAAGTGT
>DAIQRO010000339.1:0-2524 GCA_036786155.1 Bacteroidota bacterium | reverse complement strand
ACTCAGCCGGGCCGGATTTGTAAGATTGACTGTTTATGATGCTCTCGGCAGGGAAGTTTCGGCGATTGTCAACGGACAGAGAAATGCAGGAAGCCACACTGAGAGTTTCAATGCGGTTTCATTGCCGAGCGGAATATATTTTTATGAACTAAGCATTGACGGCGTCAGCGCCGGTGCAAAAAAGATGATGCTTGCAAAATGAAATGATCTGAAGTTCGTTACCGAAATTCTGAATGCAATTCCTCAGCCCACGAATGAAATCGTGGGCTGTTTTTTTTGAGTGTGTCAGCCATAGCCGGACGAAGCACAACTTCATGAATATTCGCAAGCTCGTTTTCTGTGTGACAAAATGATTCTTCAGTGACCATTGGCAACTTGCCGGCTCTTCAGTGAACAAAGTTGGTTGTTTACAAAATACCCGATCGCGAATTGAAGATCCTTGTGAATGAGATGAGGACAGCAGGATTTCATAAGGCACAGTTCACAGCGGAACGACTTGCCAGCGGCGCGTATTTCTATCGGCTTTCGGTAAGCGGTGAGGCGGGAGAGTTTGTTGCGGTGAAGAAGTGTGTTGTGGTGAAGTGAGGCATTGCGGCTGAGGCGCGGATGCTCGATATACAGCAAGCTCTCTTTCATTGGGCTTCAGCCGGGACTTCATGCGGAAGTATTTTTGCACAGCATCAAACATTCAAATGAGATAGTTTGCAGAAGAGAATTACTTTATTGCTTTTAATAATGATCGGTCAGCATAAGCATTTATGAAATCACGAGCTAAAATATTCTTAACCTTCCTTATGACTGTCACTGCATTTTATAGTACAGAGACATTCTCGCAGCAAAGCCTCTGGACTAGAATCTATAACCCATTCAACATATATGAAACTGCGTGGGCAGTCTGTGCCACTTCCGATTCTTCGTTTGTATTGGTCGGCTCTAATTCGGTAGCCGTGAAGATCGATAAATTCGGAGATGTAATTTGGAGCAAAAGATATTCTGGTCTCCCTTATGGTGCTTTATACTGTTGTGCTCCAACTTCAGACGGTGGTTGCATTTTCTCAGGGGAGGCATCATCATGCAGTGCGACAAAAATTGACGCTGACGGAAATATTGTATGGCATAGCACCTATCCAGGTCTTGCCGAAGAGAACACAAAGATAATCAGCGATCAAACCGGGCAGTTCATTATGATAGGAAACTCTGCCGGAGTAGGTTATGCTACAAAATTCAATTCGCTTGGCGAGCTCACCTGGAGCAAGACATTCGTTACAGGGTTGGTGTCAGTATTGAATTCGCATGATAGCGGTTACTTATTTGTCGGAAGCATTTCGTATGGATTCGGAGATACATCAAGATTATATCTTGCCAAAACAGATCTATCGGGTAATTATAAATGGGAAAGAGTTCATACGGTTTTCAATGGCGGAGTAAGCACACAGGCAGCCGATGTAATGGGAAACGGCTATATAGTCGGCGGCACAAAGGCAGATACTAACGGCATGTTTCAGAGTGTAAGTTGGATTGCAAGGATCAGCGAGTCAGGAGATATAGAGCATTCAAGACAGTATCACAATCAGCTTCAGGAGTATTTCTCCGATTTGAAGTCCTGTTCAGATAACCGCTTCGTTCTGGTAAGCAGGATTGCTCTGACTTCCAATAATGCAAAGGCAGTCCTCTGCGACGGCAATGGAAATATCCTGATGTCACGAGTATGGGAAAGCGCTTCCTTCAATTCCTTTCGGGCAGTTATCAGACTTTCCGACAACAATCTGCTGTTTGCCGGAAGATGGCAATACGGACCGGAGAATGACATCTTTGCTTCCCAAACTGACAGTCTGTTAGATACAAAACCTCTGCATATCTTCAACAGCAATGCGGCAATAGATGGGCCACAGGTTGAGTTGAGTCAAAACTTTCCAAACCCTTTATATTCGTCTACAGTGATTCGTTATACTGTCAGACAGCGCGGACACATTATCGTGAACTTGATTGATGCAACGGGAAGGATCCTTTACCGAATCGCAGATGGGTTCAGAGAATCCGGTGGCTACGAACTCAAGATAGAAGATTTGCAGATTCCATCCGGTTGTTATTTCATTCAGTTGCTGTTTAACGGCAGAGTTTCTTTGACAAATAGAATAGTTTTACTGAAGTAAACATACCAAATTACAATGAGAGCACAGTTACTGATATGTCTGTTTGCAATCAATTTAATTTCACAGGAGCTAAAATCGCAAGGAGATGCGCCACCCGAAATTTTCTTTGCTAATTTATCGGATACGCCTTCCGGAGATGTGTATTTCAAGATCTATCCCATAAGTTTTGTATTTAATGGTGGAAGCCAATATGATTTGGAAGCATAAGAGCCCGACACGCTTGTACCGATTGTATCACAATACATAAATGGCATCTATTTTTCAGATTATCCTCCATGTACCAAAGTCGAGCACACAAAGGTACCTTTCCGCCCCTGGTAAATTAGCAAAGGGCTCACTTTCATTTAGAGTTAGCGCCAATTATTTTGGCG
>DAIQRO010000094.1:10929-11207 GCA_036786155.1 Bacteroidota bacterium | reverse complement strand
ATGAAGAGGGAAGAGTTGATCAGAACAGGTGCATTCATAAATGAAAACACGGTTACACTTCTGACAGAGAAGGCGGCGCTGGATAACGGCAAGCAGGTCTTCGTGGCAAACTGCGTACCCTGCCACGGCAATAATGCTGAAGGAACAGTTGGTCCAAATCTCACAGACCAGTTCTGGATTCATGGCGGCGGGATTAAGAATGTATTCAAGACCATAAAGTATGGAGTCCCCGCTAAGGGTATGATCGCATGGCAGACTCTCTTCAAACCAAAAGCGAT
>DAIQRO010000094.1:8010-10827 GCA_036786155.1 Bacteroidota bacterium | reverse complement strand
CGCCGAACGGCAAACCGCCGGAAGGTAATAAGTATACTGAATCTGCCGTTGATTCGGCCAAGGCCGGCTCTGATACCGTCAAAACAACAAGCGGAGGAGAGGTCAGGCAAACCGATTCAAAGGACACATCAGTTTCAAAGTCAGGAACTCAGGATACTCTGAAGAAAGGCAAGTGATCAGTTGAACACACTGGAAAGAGAGAAAGCGGAAGTTAGGGAAGTGACAGACGATTCTTTCCGCAACACAATTTCAATTGTCGAGAAGGACGGGCACCGGAAGTGGATCTATCCCAAGAAACCAAAAGGAAGATTTTACACAGCCCGGACCGTTGTAAGCTGGATACTTTTGCTCATCCTATTCGGAGTACCGTTCATAAAGGTTGACGGGCAACCGTTCTTTCTCTTCAATATCGTTGACAGGAAGTTCATAATCTTCGGACAGATCTTTACAACTCAGGATTTCTATCTGTTCGGACTGCTGATGATCTCTGTGTTTGTATCACTGTTCCTTGTAACTGCTGTCTTTGGAAGGGTCTTCTGCGGATGGGTCTGCCCTCAGCCGGTGTTTCTTGAGATGGTGTTCAGAAAGATTGAATACCTGATTGAGGGAGATTATATGCGGCAGATGGAGCTGAACAAGTCGCACTGGAATGCAAACAAGATCTTCCGCAAAGGGCTGAAATATCTGATATTCTTCGCACTGTCCTTTTTGATCGCAAACATCTTTCTGTCATACATAATTGGAATTGATGAACTGTGGAAGATAATCAACGAGCCGGTTTCACAGCATCTGACAGGATTCATTGCCATCACGATCTTCACGCTGTTCTTTTACTGGATCTTCGCTTGGTTCAGGGAGCAGGCCTGCATACTTGTCTGCCCTTACGGCAGAATGCAGGGAGTTCTTCTGGATAAGAACACGACCGTAATTGCATATGACTATAAGCGTGGTGAGCCCAGAGGCAAGCTTACTGAAAAAGCCGATAAGGGACTTGGCGACTGCATAGATTGCCATCAGTGCGTAGTTGTTTGTCCGACAGGAATTGACATCAGAAACGGCACACAGCTCGAATGCATCAACTGTGCTGTCTGCATTGATGCATGTGATTCAATCATGGACAAGATCAATCTGCCGCGAGGGCTTATCAGGTATGATTCCATGGAAGGCATCAGGACCGGCCACGGATTTAAATGGACACCGAGAGTCATCGGATACATGAGTGTGCTGTTGGTCCTGCTTTCCGTAACTGCTTATCTCTTTGCAAGCAGAAAGGACGTTGACGTGAACATACTGAGAACGCCGGGCCTTATATACCAGAATCAGGGCGACGACAAAGTGAGCAACATGTACAATTTCAAAATGAGCAACAAGACGTTCGGCGAAATTCCTCTTACGTTTGCGCTGAGCGGCGCCGAGGGAGAGATAAGGCTTGCTGGTTCGGAATTCTCTCTGAAGCCGATGGAAATTCACGAAGGCACTCTTCTGATAGTGATACCCAAAGCGAATATCAAAAAGCTGAATACTCCTGTGAGCATAGTAGTATCAGGTAACGGCAAAGTGATTGACGAAGTGAAAACAACATTTATCGGGCCGCCGAACTAAAATGAAAAGAATAAGCGACAAAGCAAGCTGGAGGCTGTTTGTGATTCTCCCCATCGTGATCTTCGCGGCGGGAATGATCGTAATGGTGACGATCTCAATGACGAGGAATGTGGACCTGGTCGCGGAAAATTATTACGAGCGGGAACTGAAGTACCAGCAGGAAATAGACCTGAGGTCAAACTCAGCAGAACTCAACACTTCTATCAGCGTCGAAGGAGGACAGAGTTCGGCCAAGATAATTTGCACCAGGCCCGAACTGCTTGAGGGAAAGTCAGGCGAGGTGATCTTCTACAGGCCTTCCGATGCATCCATTGACTTCAAAACGTCATTCCTCATTGACAGCGAAGGAATGCAGGACATTAAAGATGCGAAACTCAAAAGAGGATTGTGGAAGCTGAAGATCAGCCTGACCGGACAGGGAAAATCATACGCTGTTGACAAAAGCGTTTTTGTAGAATGAAAATGGAACTGTTTTCTGCGCTGATAATAGGATTGGCCGGAAGTTTCCACTGCGCAGGCATGTGCGGACCCATTGCCTTGTCTGTCAGCGGCGGCGCTCCTCGCGAGCTGGGATTCTTACTGCGCAAGATCACTTATAATTTCGGGAGGATCATCACTTACTCCGCGCTTGGACTGCTGTTCGGATTCATTGGCGACAGGATAAGGCTGTTCGGCCTTCAGCAGTGGCTTTCAGTATTTGTGGGTTCATTGATAATCCTCTCGGTGTTCATTTACTACATGAGATACAAGAGCCCGGTGTCGGGGAAGCTGTACAGATTCATGTCTCCTTTCTTCTCGCGTGCAATCCGCTATCTGAAAGGAAAGAACAGCTATTCCTCAATGCTGTTGATAGGCATGCTTAACGGACTGCTTCCGTGCGGCTTCATTTATCTTGGGCTTGGAGGTGCAATTGCCACAGGCGATCCAATATCCGGCGCCGCATATATGGCATTGTTCGGCCTTGGTACAGTGCCTGTGATGCTTGGCGTTACCATGTTCGGAAATTTTATATCAGGAAAACTGAGAGCCGGGATAGGAAGGCTCGCGCCGGTGCTAATGCTGGTTCTCGGCATGCTGTTTGTGCTCAGAGGGCTAAATTTGGGGATACCATATGTGAGTCCCAAGGACAGCGTGAATCCGGCCGTAATGAATCATGATCCCCAGTGCCGGTAAACCGGCCTGAATGATACTGTTCTTTGATTTGCCATAGTGCCG
>DAIQRO010000094.1:4022-7841 GCA_036786155.1 Bacteroidota bacterium | reverse complement strand
AAAGGGGACAAGTGGTCTTTCTCGAAGGTAACTTTCCGATGGGTATGTTTTGCATTAACACAGGCAAGGTGAAAATATCCCAGGCAGGAAATGAAGGCAGGGAGCAAATAGTGAGGCTTGCCAAAATGGGTGACATCATTGGTTACAGGGCATTGATAAGCGGTGATGCATATACCGCGAGCGCAATTGCCATCGAAGACTCAATGATATGCCACATTCCTTCAAAAGTATTCTTTGAACTTCTCCGCAGAAATGCAAGCCTTACTCAGGGCCTGATGAAACTGCTTGCCGGAGACCTGAAGGATGCCGAAAGAAAGGTCACGCATTTCGCTCAGAAAACTGTAGCGGAACGGCTTGCGGAAACGCTTCTCATGCTTAAGGACTATTACGGGCAGGAAGACGGTGCACCGCCCGACTCCTTTATGATCACAAGAGAGGAGATCGCGAGAATAGTCGGAACGGCCACTGAAACTGCAATCAGGATTATGGCAGATCTCAGAAAAGAGGGAATCATTCAGATCAGCGGCAGAAGGATCAGCATTTTAAACAGAGACGCGCTGGTCAGGATCGCAAATCTATATGACTGACGGCTGTCTCACAAACGGAAGAAGATGTTTGAGCGATTTTCAAACTCCTTTCTGAACGATTTCAATCTTGACATGCTTCTTGGAAAGTTTAGGAGCATCAGGTTCAGGTTTTTCAGAAAAGGGGAATTCATATACAGGGAGAATGAAGAAGCGGCGGCAGTTTATCTCGTGCTTTCAGGTGAGATAAGCATCGGCAGTTTCTCTGATGATTCCGATGTGATGGCAATTTCTTACAGCCGGTCAGGCGATGTCATCGGATTTGATGACGCACTTTCGGGCAGCAGATATTCAAAATCAGCTTTCGCGGCAAGCGATGTGAATGCGGTTGAGATAAGCAGGTCGGAATTTCTTGACCTTACACGGCGAAATGATGAGTTCAATCTCTGGATGCTGAAATATCTCAGCACGAAAATCAACATGCTTGCGTCATAACTTCTTCCCTCCCGGTGACTTTAGTTTCTTCTGAATGTCATCCATGATCTTCACTGAATGGATGATCGAATTTTCAATGAAGTACTTGTCAGTATTCCCTCCACTGCAGGCAACTCCGGCAAGGTAAATTCCTTCCACGTTCGTTTCATGTGTCACTTTGCTGAAGTGTGCCTTACTGCCTGAAACGATCCTGATTCCCGCTTCCTTAAGAAGATCCAGATGCGGATGGTAGCCCGTCATTGCAAATACAACATCATTTCTCAGCTTGGTTTTTCCCCGAGGCGACTCTATGAGAATATGTCCGGATTCAATTTTCCTTATTGAAGACCTGAAGAATGCTCGGATGGAGCCTTCGTCTATCCTGTTTTCGATGTCCGGCCTTACCCAGTATTTTACCGACTTCTTTATTGCCTCTTCCCTTACAACCATTGTTACCTTTGCTCCGATGCGGAACAGTTCAAGCGCAACATCAACTGCAGAATTTCCGGCGCCCACCACGGCTGCTTCAAGTCCCGCATAAGGATGTGCTTCGTCAAAGTAATGTTTCACTTTGGATAATTGCTCACCGGGAATATTCATCATATTGGGATTGTCGTAATAACCCGTTGCAATTATGAGATTCCTGCAAAGATAAGTTGCCTTGTTGGTGGTGACTCTTACAATGCCGTCCTGCTTCTCGATCATGTTCACTCTCTCGTAAAGCTTTACATTCAATCCTTTTGCTTCGGTAACCCTGCGGTATTACTCCAAAGCTTCCCTTCGTGTTGGCTTAGTTCCATGCGAAACAAAAGGGACATTTCCAAGCTCGATCTTTTCAGATGTAGAGAAGAATGTCATGTTCGTCGGATAGTTGAACACCGAATTCACGAGACAACCTTTTTCAAGTATCAGATATTCGATTCCTCTCGTTGCAGCTTCAATTCCGCAGGCAAGTCCGATTGGCCCTGCACCGATGATTATTGCATCAATTATCTTCCAGCTCAAGTGATCTTCTGATTCAGATTTTTGTTACCTGTATCATGTTTGCCGAATCGCTTTTTGTGAAAGGCATTGAAGAGATGAATACAACCCGGTCTCCTTTGGAAAAGCCGCTCTCGGTAAGTCTTCTCCTCAGCAAACGGACTGTTTCAATGAGCCCGCGGCTCTCTTCGATCTTTACCGGCTCCACACCCCACACAAGATTGCATTTTCTTATGATCTCATCACTGCCTGTTGCCGCAATTATCAAAGCTCCGGGACGATGGTTGGAAAGTATCAGCGGAGAACTGCCAGTATGCGTAATTGTCACAATTGCCCTGGCATTCACTCTTGTTGCTATCTCAACTGCGGAATTGCAGATGGTATGAAGTGTGTTCTCGGGTGAGTCCTCTATAAATATCTCTCAGAAATACTTAGTCTTCTGTATCGTCTCGGTCTTGCGAATGATCTTGCTCATTGTGTGCACAGCAGTTACAGGGTAACTGCCTGTGGATGTTTCTGCCGAAAGCATGACGCAGTCTGTGCCGTCAAGTATTGCATTTGCAACATCGGATGCCTCAGCCCTTGTAGGTGTCGGGTTTGTGATCATCGATTCCAGCATCTGAGTTGCCGTTATTACCGGCTTGATCTTCTCATTGCACTTCCTGATGATCATCTTCTGAATGACGGGAACATCTTCAGCGGAAATCTCAACGCCCATATCACCCCTTGCCACCATTATCAGGTCCGCCGCATCGATGATCCTGTCAATGGACTGAACAGCCTCGGGCCTTTCGATCTTCGCGATCACCTGCGCATGAGAGCCTTTTGAACGGAGCAAGTCCCTGAGCGCATAGATGTCCTCTTCCGATCTTACGAAGCTCATTGCTGTCATATCGATCCCGTGCTGAACACCGAAATCTATGTCGCTGATGTCCTTTTCCGTCAGTGAAGGCAGGCTCAGTTTTGTGTGGGGGAGATTCAGGCCTTTTCGGGATTTCAGCATTCCGCCTGTTTTCACCTCGCAGTGCATCAATCCGTTGGCAATGTCAATCCCTGTTATTTCAAGCCGAAGTTTTCCGTCGTCAATGAGCAGGGCTTCGCCGGTCCTGACATCGTTTATCATTCCGGGATAACTTGTCGAGATGATGTCTTTGTTTCCGAGGACTTCGGCGGATGAAATGCAGATCTGTTCACCTTCAACAATCTGAACTTCTCCTCCTTCAATCAGGCCTATGCGCAGTTTCGGACCGGAGAGATCCTGTATTACTGTTATGCTTTTTCCGGTTGCATGTGATGCATTCCGGATGTTATATATGTATTCAAGATGCGTTTGATGATCGCCGTGAGAGAAGTTCAGCCTTGCAGCATCCATCCCTGCAAGTATGAGCTCCCTGATTGTGTCAACTGTACCTGATGACGGGCCGATTGTGCAGACTATCTTGGTCTTTTTCCTGTTCAGAATTCTGTTTGATGTTTAATGCAAAATATGAATTGCGGATCATTGCAGAAAGCACAATGGAAATGCATTTGAGGAGAAATGCATTAGTTTCCGGGAAGCTTTCACAAAAGATCTTTACAAGTGAAATTGCAGATCTGTTGCAAGCCATGATATGAGCGGGACATCTTCATTCACTTGGGTATAAGCTGCCTGCGCTTTCATGACAATGACAGGAAGAGTCTGGTATATAAAAGTTTTCAATTTCCTTAAAATCCCGAATTGCATATCTTGCATTTTCCTCAATCATATCCGATCCGTATATATTGAAAGACCTTAGAGGCGCGATCGTACTCATAACCGGTGCTACGAGCGGAATTGGAAAGGCAACCGCATAAAGGTTTG
>DAIQRO010000094.1:2976-4012 GCA_036786155.1 Bacteroidota bacterium | reverse complement strand
ACCGGACGGCGCGAAGAACTTCTCGGTCAGCTTAGTTCTGAAATTAAGAATGAGTTCGGTATCAATGTATCCTCATTCAGGCTCGATGTGAGGGACTACGATGCCGTAAGGAATGCTGTTGATTCTTTGCCTCAGGAGTGGAAGGGAATTGACATTCTGGTCAACAATGCCGGCCTCGCAAGAGGCCTTTCGAAGCTACATGAAGGCTCGCTCGACGACTGGAACGAGATGATCGATACGAATGTGAAAGGACTGCTCCATGTTTCAAGGTGCGTCATTCCCCTTATGGCTGAGAGGAAAAAGGGTCATGTCATCAACATAGGTTCTATCGCAGGACATGAAGTTTATCCAAACGGAAATGTCTACTGCGGCACAAAGCATGCTGTGGATGCCATCACTCAGGGTATGAGAATGGACCTTAACGGAACAAATGTGAAGGTTACAACAATAGACCCGGGGCTTGTCGAAACTGAATTTGCGATAGTCAGGTTCAGAGGCGATGCAGTGAGGGCGAAGTCAGTTTACAGCGGAATGGCTCCGCTGACTCCCGAAGACGTTGCAGATGCCATAATGTATGCTGTAACATGTCCTGAGAATATGGTGGTTGCTCAGATGGTCCTTCTGCCTGTTGCTCAGGCGAGTGCCATGGTGGTTGACAGAAAATCACAATCTTGAAAAATTCAGACAAAAGAAAAATGAATATGATGAAGTCATTGGCAGTAACCGTGCTATTCACTTTGCTTGTGAGCGGTTGCGGACAGAAGCAGGAAAGCACAACAGGAGTGCCTCTCAACGGTGGAATCAAAGGAGGCGGAGTTTACAGGATCAATGAGCTTGAAAATATCAGAAGCCTTGATCCGGTCGGAATAAATGACGTGGTTTCTCACCATGTGGCTCATCAGATTTACGATCTTCTTGTTGACCTTGACACGAGCCTTAATCTCGTTCCTCAGCTTGCCACGCGGTGGGAGATCTCCGAGGACGGTACTCTCTACACATTTCACTTAAGAAAAGGCCCGAAGTTTCAGGACAACGC
>DAIQRO010000094.1:0-2966 GCA_036786155.1 Bacteroidota bacterium | reverse complement strand
TCCCGGCGGCAAGGGCAGAGAGTTCAATGCCGCCGACGTTAAGTATTCGCTTGACCGAGTTTGTGACCCGAGAACGGGCACACTGGGTTTTGACTACTACAAGAATTATGTGGAAGGTGCCCTTGAGTTTTTTGAAGAGGTCTCAGCCGCAAGAAAGGAAAACAGGGAGCCGAAGATTGCCGGTGTTACCGGTTTTATTGTCAAAGATGATTCCACTTTTCAGATCAAGCTGAAGAAACCGTTCGGTCCGTTCATCTACTATCTTACGCTTGCTTATGCTTATGTAATTCCAAAAGAAGCTGTTGACAAGTACGGCAAGGACTTCTTCCAGAATCCTGTTGGGACGGGCCCGTTCATATTTGTTGACTGGAAACCGGACCTTGAGCTGAACATGAAGAAAAATCCTAATTATTGGGAAAAGGACTCTTACGGAAATCAGATACCTTACATCGACGGAATCAAGTTCAAGTTCATAAAGGAAGTTTCACAGCAGTTCCTTGAGTTCAGAAACGGCAACATAGATGAAAGCTACAGACTTCCAAACGAGTCATTCAAGGAAATTGTCACACCCGAAAAGACACTCAAGCCTGAGTTTGCATCGTTCATTCTTCAGAAGACCCCTTCTCTTGCAATACAGTTTTACGGTTTTCTTACAACGGGAAAGATCTTCAACAATGAAAAAGTAAGGCAGGCGTTCAATTATGCGATTGACCGTGACAAGATCCTGAAATTTGTTCTCAACGGTCAGGGATATATGGGAGCAATCCACGGGATAGTGCCGCCTGCAATGCCCAAGTACCATACTAAGGACATTAAGGGATATTCATTTGATCTTGAGAAAGCGCGCAAGCTTATGGAAGAGGCCGGATACCCGGGAGGCAAGGGATTTCCCGATGCGGTCCTTCAGATAAACTCCGGAGGCGACAGGAACATACAGATAGCAGAGTCAATACAGAGCATGCTGAAGGAGATCGGCGTGAACATGAAACTTAATATCATGCAGTTTGCACAGCATCTTGACAATATTGACGCAGGCAGGGCTGATTTTTACAGGCTTGGCTGGATTGCCGATTATCCCGAACCGGAAAGCTTTCTCAATCTCTATTACGGCAAGAATGTGCCTAAAGACCCGAAAGCAATCAGTCCAATAAACAGCACAAGATTTCAAAATCCGGAATATGACGTCCTGTTTGAGAAGGCAATTGCCACTACAGACCAGACCGAAAGATACAAGCTTTATAAAGAAGCGGAGCAGATCGCGATCTCACAGGCCCCGATGATGCTTATCTACTATGATGAGGATTACAGGATGCTTCAGCCGTACGTCAGGGGTTATGCCCTTGACCCGATGCACAGGGTGAATATGAGGTATTTGTGGCTTGATAAATAGGATTAGAGTCTTTATAATTGTCGCAGTTTCAAATCAATTTATAGTTCTTTTAAACATTTCGTTAATTAAACGGAGGCTAAACGAATGGTGAAAACCCGACTGTCCGCAGTCATGCTCATTTCCGTATTTGCGTTTGCGGCTATGGTCATGGTCGGATGTTCAGGATCAAGGGAAATTTCAAGAGAAGACTCTGAGATCTACAGTTCGAAAGATGCTAATGGACACAAAGGAAAACAGGAAATTGTTTCCACCAGCAGCTTAACGGAAAAGACTGAGATCAACAAAGAGAATCTGGAGGCGATATCAAGCAGTCTTGCAGGATTCATCTCCAGCCCTGAATTTTCTGTTAACCTGGATAAGGATGAAGTGATGTTTAAGATCATTGAATATCTTAACACTCCCTACCTGTGGGGAGGCACTTCAAAAAGGGGAATTGACTGCTCAGCTTTTATTCAGACAGTGTTCTATCAGTCACTTGGCGTTGCTTTGCCAAGGACATCGCTTGAGCAATCAAGCGTAGGCGAGCCGGTCGAAAAGGCAGATCTGAAATTCGGTGATCTTGTGTTTTTCGACACAATGAGAAAGGGAAGAGTTTCTCACGTGGGAATGTATCTTGGCAATGGTTTCTTTGCCCATTCCGGTTCAAAGAGCGGTGTTTCGGTTGCGTCACTCGACGATGAATTCTACACCAGAACATATCTGAAGGCAAGAAGAGTAGTAGAGAACCAATGACAGATCGTTAAATTTCAAAACGTCCCGGGCTTTGATTTCAAGGTCCGGGATTTTTGTTTACAGACAAAATTCCGTGACAAGGTAATATGTGGTCTTACATCATAAAAAATCTTGCATATTCGCTCCTTATAATCTTCGGAGTGCTCACCGTCACATTCTTCCTGCTCTACATACTTCCGGGCGACCCTGCGAGGATGATGCTGGGACAGCGCGCAGATGTCGCTTCAGTTGATGCGGTCCGCGAAGAGCTTGGCCTGAACAAGCCGCTGTATGTTCAGTACGTAAGGTTCATGACAAACGCATTCAAAGGCGACCTTGGAAGGTCCTATGCCACCAACAGGAATGTTGTATCAACAATACTTGAGAAATTTCCGGCAACAGCTCTCCTTTCTTTCAGCGCTTTGTTCCTTTCTTCCTTTATTGGTGTACTCATCGGTATCATTTCCGCTGTAAAGAAATACACCTTCACAGACAACGCCGCCATGATATTTGCCCTGTTCGGCATTTCAATACCTTCATTTGCATTTGGCCTCATAATGGCGCTCGTGTTCGGGCATTTGCTTAAGTGGTTTCCCATATCAGGTTACATAAATGACGGCTGGCAATATCTTATTCTGCCAATGGTAACTCTTGCACTCAGGCCAATGGCAATCACAGCGAGGATAACAAGATCGTCAATGCTTGAAGTCATGAATCAGGATTATGTAAGGACTGCAAAGGCAAAAGGGCTGTCACAGGGGAAAGTGATCTTCAAGCATACGCTCAGGAACGCGCTTAATCCTGTTGTTACAACCATAAGCGCATCGCTGGCAGCAACGCTCGGCGGCGTGTTCTTCATCGAATA
>DAIQRO010000338.1:0-2556 GCA_036786155.1 Bacteroidota bacterium | reverse complement strand
TCATGTTGAAGAGTTTCCCCACCTTGCCGAACCTGAGCGCGAGGTCCATATCCTCAGCATGATTTATGTCATTGTAGCCGCCTATCCTCTCGAAAACATCCTTTCTGAACATTACGGCAGTGTGCGCGATCGGATTAGAGTAGAGTGCATAATCTCGGATCTCCTCATCGGTCTCATTCTTAAGGTATTTGAACATCTGATTGCCCTTTTCATCTACCAGTATACCGCCGCCGCCCACAAGCACGTAATCCTGATTCTCATCCAAAAACTCTACCTGAAGCTTTAGCTTGTCTTTATGGCACCACCTGTCGTCATCATCAATCCTTGCAATATACCTGCCTCTTGCGGCCTTTATCCCTATGTTCAGGTAAGTGGCAATACCCTTGTTGGGAATTCTTGCGATCCTGTGATATCTGATCCTGCTGTCCTCTTCTTCAAGCTGTTTCATCATTTCCGCAGTCCTGTCGGTGGAGCCGTCATCCACGACAATCAGTTCCCAATCCCTGTAAGACTGCTCCTGAACGCTCTTAATCGACTTCATCAACAACTCAGCCCTGTTGTAAGTGGGCATAACTATGCTTACAACGGGGTGGCAATCCTGCGCATTTGTGTCCATTTTTGGAAATTACCTATATGATAGGATTTTTTAAAGCTAAATGTCTGCCATTTCGGCAGTTGAGCAGGCTATCTGGAGGACTCTGTTATTTACGGGCTCTCGGCACAAAGGGCAGTTCTTTACATTAAACAACTCGTACAATTGTGCCTTTCAGCTTTCGGAATTGCCGGGAATTCTCTTGTAGAACTGATAGTAAGCTTCCGCAGACGCAGTTATGTCAAATCTATCTTTTACTTCACTGACCGCTCTTTGCCTGATTTCATTAAGTTGATCAAATTCACTGAGTACCTTCCTGACTTTTGAGCGCAGATCTTCTTCATCACCGCACCTGAACGTAAATCCTGTAACGCCGTCCCGGACAACTTCCTTCAATCCGCCGGTCTCAGTCACAATTGCAATCTTGCCCATTATCATGCCTTCAATTGCAGCCAGACCGAATCCTTCCCATAAAGAAGGAACTGCGACAATATCGGAAATTTCGTAGAAAGGCTTTGGATTGCTGACGAAGCCGGGCAAAAATATCCTCTCATCAAGTCCATTGCTTTTTGTGAACTCAATTATCCTTTCTTCGTCTGAACCTCTGCCAAGTATCACAACATTCATTTGAGAGAATTCAGCGAACAGGCTTTCGATTGCCTTCAGAAAGAAAAGTTGTCCCTTGGCAGGCTCAATCCTGCCTGAGATCAGGATGATCCTTGTATCGCGGCCTGCTTTGAATCTTTGTCTCATGCTCAATGCTTCTTCATCCGGCATGGACATTTTCGACATTTCAACAGTATCAATTCCGTTGTAAATGACATCAACTCGGTACTTATTGAACTCCGACCTGTTGACAAGGAAATTCTTCACGGTTTCCGACACAGCAATCAGCCGTGAACCGGACAACCGGATAACCAGGTCATCAAGTTTGTCGAATATCCCGGGGCTCTCGTCGCTTGCGGTTTTGTGCCCTGTGGAATAGCCGTGATAGGTTGTGCATATACTCTTTGTTCCTGCTACTGCAGCACTTAACCTTCCGTAAAAGTCAGCCTTCTGAAGGTGAGTGTGCACTATGTCTGCGGGATGCTGTCTCAGATCTGAGATCAGGTCCCTGAAGATCGCCGGATTAACAAGCCCTTTCCTTTTCAGATCCGTTACGTCAATTCCAGCCTCCCGAAAAAGAGGCACAAAATCTCCTGAATCAATTGTGATAATCCTGACATCAACATCATTCTTGCTCTTCAGATACTTGCAGATATCAAGCAGAAGTCTTTGAGCCCCACCCAAACTGAGATTGGAAACAATCTGAACGATCCTCAGCATCTTAGACTGCCCGCTTCATTTACGGAATCACTGATCCGGGGAATAACACTCTTCTCAATGCGGCCTGCCGATATACTTTCTGAATTGCCCGCGGGCTTTACGGTCATCTGTTCTTTGGCACCATTTGAAAGATCTTCACATAGTCAATTTCCATTATGTAGGGAAGCCCGGAATCATCAACGACTCCCCCGTTCTGAGGCCAGTCCTTTATTGCGACATTTGCTATCATGTACATTGGTGCAGTTGGAATTCCGTCTGTCGCTTCAAACTCCGTCTTGCCGTCAAGTTTCCATATCAATTTGTTTGGAAGGCACTCGAATGCCCAGACGTGCCACTCGTTATCGAAGTTACCCTCGATCTCCTTTCCGCTCTGATAATAAAACGGCGCTGTCTTTCCTTCGTATGTGCCTCCGGAATAGTTCGGATAGTCAATGCCCCAGTGGTGGTTGAGCCACATCTTGTCTTTGTCTATCCCGAAGTATTCGAACACGTCGATCTCCGGAAGCGACGGCCTTTGCTTTGGCACCATGAAGAATGCGGGCCAGAAGCCCTTTTTGAACGGAAACCTGGCCTTCATTTCCCATTTGCCGTAAGCCTGAACAAAGCTGTTTGCATTTGTAATCATGCCGGAAGAATAA
>DAIQRO010000337.1:0-2558 GCA_036786155.1 Bacteroidota bacterium | reverse complement strand
AGTCGGGACAAACAACTATGCCATTGCTATCAGGTTGAATAGTTTTGGAGATACTGTGTGGACAAAGTTGTATTATAGTGTTGAGGCTCGGAAAATTATAAAGACATCTGACGGAAAATATGTTATTACAACTTCATCACTAATGGATAAGATTGATATTGATGGGAATCTGATTTGGCAAGTCCCTGTATTTTCTAAGAAGATTATACCCGGGCTAAATGGAGACATTTTGGTTATTCAGGATCTCATTTTGAGAAAATACAGTTCGAATGGTAACATTGTCTGGAGCAGAGATTTCTCAAATACAATAGACGGCTATTTTGTTGACATTGCTGTGAATTCAGCGAATGAACTCGTCTTAGTTGGAAACCTAAATAACTCGACAACAGGCAATAGATTTGTACTTCGAACAAACCTTGACGGAATTGAGATGTCCAACTCAATTTTCTTTTGGACTGTTAATCCCGCTTATGTAATTCCAGTAGAGAAGAATGGTTTTGTGCTTAGTGCCTCTTGGACTCCCCGGCTAGCAATGTTCGATTCGTCAGGAAGCATTGTTTGGGACAGTTCATACTCTGTCGCTTTACCTGAGCATAATGCGACCTTCCATACAATAAAGACCTTTGACGATGGTTTTGCATTGGCTGGATACTATCGCAACGAGGATTATGACTACTTTGTCAATTTGTTGAAGATAGATTCAACTGGAAACAAATCCTGGTCAAGAATATTTGGTTTCGGGGATCATGATGAGGGGCAATTTGTTCAGCAAACTTCTGATTCCGGATTCATAATTATAGGTTTCAGAGATAATTTTAATCTCGGGGATATTTATGTAATTAAGACCGATAAGACAGGATATGCTTCTCCTCCTTTGGCAATTAATAACCCTGAATATGAAGAAACAGTCGGAGGATTCAGATTGTATCCAAGCTATCCTAACCCCTTCAATTCGACTACAAAAATCAGATTCTACATTCCCATAAGTACAAGCGTTTCGCTGAAAGTCATAGATATCAATGGAAGATTGATTGCCAAGATTGCTGAAAGGAAATTCCAAATCGGTGAGCATGAGTTAGAGTTCAGTACTAGCGGATTGTCGTCGGGACTATACTTTTGTATCATGGAAATTCTGGATGAAAGAAAGGTCGTGAAACTACTCCTAACAAAATGAAACTCTTATGACCTATGAAAATACTTTTTCTGTTATGCCTTTGCTTTGTCGTGACTTTTTCAGCAACAGTAAGATCAAATAATGCGAACTCTGAGTTTTATCTGATCAACAAAATTCCCGGCAATAGTATCTACGTGAAATTTTATCCTGCGAGTGCGATTTTTAACGGAAACGGAACTGAGCCAGATACAACAAAATATTCATTAAGAACACACAAAGATTCTTGTATCAGAAGAGGCTCGCCTTCAGAGTGTGATCTGAGGTACTTAGTAGGTTTGGATGGATACGCACTTGAAAATCGAGGTTCACACATTGGATATTTCGAAGTGCTTTCGGATCCGACCGGAGGTCAAATTGAGAAGTGGTTATTGCTTGGTAATGATGCATCACAGAATTCTGACCTGGATGGTTTGTTTGGTTATGGTAAGTATGTTCTGGAACTATGGATTTGGGATGCAGATAGTTCAAAAATGGACTCTTGTTTTTCTATGACGATTGACTGGCTCGACTTCAATTATCCCTATCATGACTCTGATGCTTGTCAGGACTTAAAATTGTATATTCATTCACTCTCCCCCCTTAGTATAACTTTTCAGTGGGACGCTCCAAGTCCTCAAGCAGAACTTCCACTTTTCGGTTCAGGCAGCCCCCCATACTACGACGGTATTCAGGTTTACAAACAGTACCATCGTTATGTCAACGGTCAATGGGAAGGCTATAACCTGAACGGCGAGCATCCTCCTTCGAGGGGAAATTCTTTAACGGACAAATTCTTCCTTTCATACCCGCTTGACGGCAGGGATTTGCCGTCGCCTTACACTATTCCCCGCCATGACAGCTCCGGAAGTTTCCGTGGAAATCTTACCGTAGATACTAATGTGTCAACTATGCCGGAAATGTACAATCAGCACACGGAACTTACATTCAGTGAGAATTCGTACTTGCGAATAGACGGAGACGATACTCTTACTTTGTCAACTCCTGACCTTCCATCAGGAGCAAGTGTGTCTTTGATAATGAAACCGGCATCAAGATTATCACTTGGAGGAACTCTGATAGTTGAAGACAGGAATGCATTAATGCTGAAGGCCGGGAGTTCTGTTAAGCCGTTTTCAGGATCGGCAATAGTGATGAAATCCGGATCTCTATTCTGCAATGAAGGCGCGGAGATTCAGGGAGAACTTCAGATATATTACGCTAAAGGAACTCACGCAGTCTGTGATCTTACTAATGACATCGCAAACAGCGACAGCACGCACATAGTCCTCGACTCTGCAACACTCACACTTCCTGACGACTTCACTCTGCATCTGAGCGGCTATGAAACCGCCCTCATCCTCAAACCCGGCTCAAAGCTTCTGTTCGGAGAGAACTCCGGCATAGT
>DAIQRO010000093.1:654-11336 GCA_036786155.1 Bacteroidota bacterium | reverse complement strand
ATGATACGAATCTTGCCAACTGGATGAAGCTTGTTCGCGAGAGCGTCGAGAGCGTTTCAAAGGATGATACTTCATCACAGGTCCTCGAGAGCTTCAAGCTCAATCTGTTTCAGGACGAGATCTACTGCTTTACACCGAAGGGCGAGCTCAAGATACTTCCCGCCGGGGCCACGGCAGTTGACTTTGCATTTGAGATCCACACTCAGATAGGACTGAAATGCATCGGTGCGAAAGTGAACGGAAAGATCGTCAGCCTTGACACGCCTCTTCACTGCGGAGATCAGTTAGAGATCCTTACATCTAAGAATCAGACTCCGAAGCTCGACTGGGAAAAGTTTGTGGTCACTCATAAGGCGAAGACCGACATAAGAAAGTACTTCAACACCGAGCGGCGCAATCTTATAGCAAAAGGCAAGGAACTGTGGGAAAGAAAGGCAAAGAAGCATAAGGTGCTTTAATCAGATGAAAACCTTTCACGCGTCATTCACAAGTTCAAATACAAAGATACCGGGCAGTTCTTCTTTACGCTTGCGCAGAACTAGCATGCGTCAAACGAGATCATTGAAGTGCTTTCCGACAAGCACAAACTGCAGTCGCTTGAGCAGAAGCCGGGCGAGGAAGAACTAAAGCAAAAGGACAATCTTGCTTCCAACTTCGGAAAGTATGTTGAGGATGCAAGAACATCAGGGGTTGGCATCATGCTCGGCAACGGCACGGGTGTGGATATGAGCGGACTTAAGTTTGATTTTGCAAAATGCTGTAACCCCATACCCGGAGACGAAGTGATAGGATTCGTCAGTCAGGAGAAGGGTGTTAGGATTCACAGGAAATCCTGCAAAAACATTCTCAATCTTTTTCTCAAGGAGCCCGAGAGAATTGTGCAGATAAGGTGGAGCGGCAAAGGCGTTGGAGAGTTTACTGGAGGGATTAAGATCATCGGTGAAGACAGGCCAGGAATACTGAATGAGATAACAAAAACAATTTCGAAGAACTTCAATTCAAACATAAAGAGCGTTGATATCAAGACTAAGAGTTCGATGTTTGAGGGAACTCTGATCTTGAGCATACAGAATCTTAAGCAACTGAATCAGATAATTGACAAAATTAACAGTCAGGAAGGAGTTTTCAGCGTAACAAGATATGAAAGATAAAGTCATAAGAATATTCGCCGCGGTACTGATGGCGATACCGGTGTCCGGAATTTCAGTGCAGGCGCAGACGGATTCCGAAGGCCTGTTACTTCCGGAGGAGAAGCACTTCAGGAATATGAGACAGCTCACGTTCGGAGGGGAGAACGCCGAGTGCTATTTTTCCTTTGACGGAAGCAAGTTTGTGTTCCAGTCAACAAGAGACCCTCTTGAATGCGATCAGATCTTTACAATGAGCATTGACGGAACCGATACAAGGCTTGCAAGCACAGGCCTTGGAAGAACCACATGCGCATACTTCCTTCCCGGCGACAAGAGGATCATCTACTCTTCAACTCATGCAGAATCTCCGGACTGTCCGGCAAAGCCTGACTTCTCCAAGGGTTATGTCTGGGCGCTTTATCCTTCATTCGATATTTACACCGCGAATGCCGACGGATCGGAACCTTCGGTGCTTGCAGGGGGACCGGGCTATGATGCTGAAGCAACGGTGTCTCCCACAGGGGACAGGATAGTGTTCACTTCAACCCGCAACGGCGATATTGACATCTATTCAATGAACATTGACGGAAGCGATGTGAGACAGCTTACAGACGAGCTCGGCTATGACGGCGGGCCGTTCTTTTCTTATGACGGCAAGAAGATCGTTTACAGGAGAACAACATTTGAAGATGATGCATCGAGGGAAAGTTACAGGGAACTTCTCGCGCAGAATCTGATACGCCCTTCCAAGCTGGACATCTGGATCATGGATGCGGACGGAAGCAACAAACAGCAGGTTACAAACAACGGCGCGGCAAACTTTGCTCCTTACTGGTTTCCTGACGGAAAGCGAATTCTGTTTTGCTCAAACATGGATGATCCCGGCAAGAGAAATTTCGACATCTACATGATCAACATTGACGGCACCGGGCTGAAAAGGATCACAAGCTATCCCGAGTTTGACGGCTTTCCTATGTTCTCGCCCGACGGCAAAAAGCTTGTGTTCTGTTCAAACAGGAATAACGCGCTCAGTGGTGAAACGAATGTGTTTATCTGCGACTGGGTTGACTAATCGCTGAAGCAATACACAACTGCGCAGGCATATTCTTCAGTGTGAGAAATGCTGATCTCAAATTTCAGTGCGGCAAATTCATTGACCTTGAGATGAACCACATAGGGCTTTCCGCGTTCGTCGTTAAGGACCTCAATGTCTTTCCATGAGAATTCTTTTCCCACACCTGTTCCTATTGCCTTTGAATATGCTTCCTTGCACGCAAACCTTCCTGCAAAGTGCAGGTCGGGTTTTGAAAACTTTCTGCAGTAGCATATTTCATTGTCAGTGAGGATCCTCTGAAAGAACCGGTCGCCGAATTTCAGCATGAGATCCCTGATGCGCTTAACTTCTATTATATCAATTCCCACTCCGCGCTTCAAATCACCACCCGTTCTCTTTCTTTACAATGCCGATGAGCTCTGTGATTGAATTAATGTCGTAGTCCGACTCCGGATTCTTCGTGTCAAAAGTGTCTCCGTATCTCGCAAACACTGTCTTCATTCCGACCTTTTTTGCTCCCACCATGTCCCTTTCCGCCCAGTCGCCGATCATAAGGCATTCATTCGGCTTAAGTCCCAGCTCTGTAAGTGCAAGATTGAACGGAACGGGTGACGGCTTCCTTTCTCTCGAGTTATCGTAGGTAATGACAACGTCAAAGAAGTGCTGAAAATTGATGTAAGAAAGTCTGAGCCACGCTTCCTTTGACGGAGCGTCGGACACCACAGCAAGCTTGATTCCCATTTTGATCAGCTCAATAAGAGTCGGCAATACTCCCGGATATGGCTTCAGAGCGGCTTCTCGCGCTTTCCTGTATGCGACAATTCCTGCTGACATTATCTTGTAGTCAACTTCACCCAACTCCTCTTTCAGCAAGTGGTCAAACACCTGCTGGTATTCGATTCCCTCCGCCTTATAAATGGCGTTCATCTTCGCTAAGATCTCTTCCGGACTGAGGTGAAGCCCGGCATCCACCATTGCAATTGCCGCGGCATCAATAGCCGCATTCTTGAGAAGCATGAAGTCAACAAGCGTATTGTCGAGGTCAAAAACTATTGCCTTAATCAATTCTTATTATTCAGGTTTTTACTGACTGTTACGGCCCGGCATTCTTCACAGATGCCGAAAAATTCAAGAGAGTGCGTTACCTCCGTGTATCCCTTTCTCTGAAGCATCTTCTCAAGTTCGCCAAGCACGCAGGCTTCCACATTGTCAACCCTGCCGCATGACCTGCATACAATGTGATGATGATGATGCCTGTCGAATATCAGTTCGTATCTCTTGAAGTCATCCTTAAAGTCAATCTCGGATACGATCCTCAGATCTGCAAACAGGTTGAGCGTCCTGTAAACTGTTGCAAGGTCTGTTTTCTTGCCCTTCATCTCACTGTGTATCTGAGAGATGGTCATTGGCTTCTTGTTCGATTTGAGTATTGAGAGGATCTCGAGCCTCGGCGCAGTCACGCGCTGATTGTGCGACAGCAGTATCACTTTGAATTCCTCTCTCTCGAGATCTGCATTGTTCTGCATGCACCTAAGTCAATCGTATTTGTAAAATCCCCGGCCTGTCTTTCTTCCGAGCGTGCCGGAGTCAACCATCTTTTTCTGTATGAAGCTCGGGCGGTATTTGGGATCATTGAAGAAGGCATCGTAAACGGACTTGGTAACCGAGAAGTTGACGTCAATTCCGATAAGGTCCATGAGTTCAAACGGCCCCATTGCAAAACCTCCGCACTTCTTCATCACCTTGTCAATCGTTTCATGTCCGGCAGAACCTTCCGCAAGCATTTTCAGGGCTTCGCCGTAAAACGGCCGGGCGATCCTGTTGACTATGAATGCCGGCGTGTCTTTGGCTGTTACAGGAACCTTGCCGAGTTTCAGACACACCTGCCTTATGGATTCAACGGTCTCATCATCTTTAATGTCTCCTGCTACGATCTCCACCAGCTTCATTATGTTGTCGGGATTAAAGAAGTGCATGCCTGCAACACGCTGTTTGTTCTTCTTCACATGCGACGAGATTGCCGTTATGGAAAGCGAAGATGTGTTTGATGTTAGAAGCGCATCTTCACTGCAGACCGCATCAAGCTTTTCAAACAAAACTGCTTTCAGTTTCATGTCTTCAAGCGCGGCTTCCACTACAAGCTGACAGCCCGACAAAGATTCAAGCGCGGGTTCGTATCTGATCCTGCCTGCAATATCCGACTTCTTTCCCGCATCAATCTTTCCTTTCTGCACCGCTTTTTCCAGGTCCTTTTCGATGTGCAGTTTTGACCTTTCGAGAATTTCGGCGCTGAGATCGTTAAGCACCGTGTCGTAGCCGGCAGTTGCGCAGCAGATTGCAATGCCGCGCCCCATAGTGCCTGAGCCGATGATGCCTATCTGATTAATGTCTTCAAATTTCATGCGTCAATATAGCTTATCGGGTTTACTTAAAGAATGAACTTTGGGTACATCCGCATTCAGGAATATGCCGGGCGGATATGCACGCCGCATGTTCAGGAAAAACTGTCCGTTCTCTTCCTGAAGATCTCAAGAAATTCTCCTGCAAGAAAGAACGAACCTGTAACAACAAGCAGGTCATTCCTGCGCAAGGATCTCATCGCATAGTTTACCGCATCGCCGAGTTTCTGAAATGCAGTGAATCTGCCCTTGTTCTTCTTAACGCATTTCATCATCAATGCCGGGTCGGCAGCGCGGCTGTACATGGGCCTGGTAAGAATCACATCCGCATCTGTCTTTGAGATCTCCCTTATGCATGCGCAGTAATCCTTGTCATGCATCATGCCTAGGATTATGAAGAGCCGTTTGTAGTTAATGTACTGGATGTTCCGCCTCAGGTTTTTCAGCGCTTCGAGATTGTGCGACACGTCAAGAACAATCACTGACGGACTTCGTGAGATGATCTCGAACCGGCCGTGGAGATTTGAGTTTTGGCTGATCTTCATCAGTGATGCCCGGAATGCGTCAGTATCAAAAATAATTCCGCGTTCATTGCAGAATATGCGGAGCGAAGTGAGCGCTGTCTTTGCATTGATGAACTGAAAATCGCCGATCTCAGGAATGAAATATTCTTTGCCGCCGAGAACCGCTTTCATTCCCTTGTCATTTCTTTCCTTTATCGCTCCGCGGACCAGTTTCCACGAATCCGACAGTACGGATCCCTGCTCAGTCGCTTTCTCCCTGATCACACTCATTGCTTCTGCGGATAGTCTTCCCGTGACAACAGGTTTCCGCTTTTTGATAATGCCCGCTTTTTCCCGGGCTATTCCGGCGATCGTACTTCCGAGATATTCAACATGATCAACCGAGATACCCGTAATGACAGACAGAACCGGGTCAACAACGTTTGTCGCATCAAGCCTGCCTCCGAGGCCGGTTTCCACCACCGCAATTTCGACACCCTTGTGCCTGAAATAATCGAAAGCCATCGCTGTAGTGATCTCGAAGAAGCTCGGCCTGATCTTCACGATCTGCGACTTCATCCTCTCGGTGAAATCAGCGACAAATGTTTTTGAAATAAGCAAGCTTCCGCAGATGATCCTTTCCCTGAAGTCGCTTATGTGCGGAGATGTGTAAAGCCCGGCCTTCACTCCCGTTTCTCTGAGATATGAATAGATCATTGATGAAACCGAGCCTTTGCCGTTGGTTCCGGCCACGTGAATGCATTCGAATGATCTTTCAGGATTCCCGAGAAAGCGGAGGAGTTTTCTTATGTTGGACAGGTCGTACTTGATCCCGCCGCGTTCGAGATTGAACAGGTAGCTCAGGCAACTGCTGTATGATGTGAAGCGGTCGGAAGTCAATTGGAAAGCGAGTTCACAGCTTCTTCATGAGATTTATCATCTCAATTACGGAGAGTGCGGATTCATAGCCCTTGTTGTTTGAAGCGGTCGGCGGATTGCCGCTCCTTTCAAACGCCTGTTGTGGCGTGTAGCAGGTTAGCACGCAGAATGCAGTCGGGATCTCGAACTCCATGTTCAGCCGGTTCACTCCGTCAGTCACCGCCTTGCTGATGTATTCAAAGTGAGCAGTCTCGCCCTTTATAACGCAACCGAGAGTGATGAATCCGTCAAACACCCGGAACTCGGAATTCTTTCTGCAAAGCGTCTTCAGCATCATTGGGATTTCGAAAGCCCCCGGCACAAAGAACACCTTTATATCGTCTTCAGCCACGCCGTTATTTTCGAGTCCGTGCATTGCGCCTTTGAGCAGATTCTCAATGACGGGCTCATTGAACTTGCTGATTATGATCCCGATCTTCAGTCCTTTGCCTTCAAGACTGCCTTCAAATTTTCCGATCATTGCCTCATTTGTTCAGATTAGTCTTCTTTTCATGTTGCTTATCTCCTCCGATGTAATGTAGTATGCACCGAAGTTCTTGCTGTCGTTCCTTGATCCGCCGTGAAAATCAGAGCCGCCGCTTGTAAGCAGGAAATTCTGCGATGCCGTGGTGGAAAGGTTTCGTATGTCTTCCTGTTTGTGCGAAGGATGAATTATCTCAATTCCGTCGAGCCCGTAGTGTATAAGCTCGGAAAAGATCTCCTCAGTCACATACTTTCCCGGATGAGCAACAAATGACAGCCCTCCGCTTCCCGAGATGAACTCAATCGCTTCCTTTGCAGAGACATTCGGCTTTTTAACATACGCGGGTTTTCCGTCTCCGATATACTTGTAGAATGCTTCGCTGAACGAGCCGACAAAGCCCTCCTCTTTGAGAGCCTTTGCGATGTGGGGCCTGCCTATTGCGGCATCATTGCCTGCATGGTTCAGCACCGTGCCGAGAGTTATTCTGCTTCCCATTTCATTCAGCTTCTTCACTATCATGCCTCCTCTGTCCATACGAAGTTCACGAAGGTGCCGGAGGTATTTTTGCAAGTGTTCTGACTTGTAGTCAATGAAATATCCGAGTATGTGAACCTCAATGCCGCTGACTTCCGCGCTCATTTCAATTCCGGGTATTATTGTGATGCCCATCTCTCTTGCATAGCTTGCGGCCTCTTCAATACCACCCACGCTGTCATGGTCTGTAATGCTCATAACAGACAATCCCGCTTTGGCAGCCTTGTCAACAAGCTGTTTGGGCGAGAGCCAGCCGTCGGAGTAGGTAGAATGCATGTGCAGATCAGCCTTGCCGTCAAGCATCGGTTAGGATTTTCATTTCGGCGAATTTAGTTCACATGCTTCTGTATAAAAAGGAATAAAGTTGAGTACGGAGAGATGCATCCCGCCAATCGAACAAATAACTGCGTTGTAAATTGGAAGGCTTAGAACTATTTTGCCGCAATGAAACAAGCCCGTTACTGCTTCAGAGTCCTGATAACCACTGCTATAATTTCAGTTGCCGGCATTTCGGCGTATTCCCAGGATACAAACCCAAAACCCGGTTACTCCGATAAGGATAAGGCAATTGACCTTTTCATAGAAGGCAAGACTCTTGAGCTCAAACATGACTATGTAGGCGCCGTGCAAGCATATATGACCGCCCTGAAATATGACAGGTCGGGAGGCATTTACCATGCACTCTCGGATGTTTACTTTCGGCTCTCAAAGTTTGAAGAGGCGAAGAACGAGATCAACAATGCCCTCAGACTGGACCCTGACAATGTTGAATATCTTGAAAGCCTTGCAGGCACCAACATTGCCATGAAGAATTTTGTGAAGGCGGCAGAGACATATGAAAGGATTCTGCAAATTGACTCAAACTACACATACGGCCTTTATTCGCTTGCAAGGCTTTACGAGGAACTGAGACTTCCCGCAAAGGCGCTTGCGGTTTATGAAAGGATCACAGACAAGATCGGATTTGATTTTGACGTGCTCAATAAGATGTACGACATATATGTATCCAACAGGAACTATGACAAGGCGGCGGAAGTGCTGGAAAACGTATTAAAGATAGACCCTTATAATATTGAGTTCAAAAGGATCCTCGGATCGCTGTATATGCAGAGCGGCAAGTATGATGATGCAAGAAGAATTTATGAAAACGTGTTCATGCTCAACCCCGGAGACAAGGCAGTGCAGACGGAGCTTGTCAAGATCTATTTCATTCAGAATGAAAGCGGGAAGGCATTAGAAAATTTCAGCAGGATGATGGGAAAGGATTCGCTGAGCTTTCAGGAAAAGCTCGACATCGGACAGCTGTATCTTAATATGGCAATGCAGGACGGCGGATCTCTGGGAATTTCAAAGGGAATATTTGAATCGCTCAACAATCAGTATCCCGATTCATGGCTTCCGTATTTTTTCCTTGGCACGGTCAGCTATATTGAAAAAGATTATTCCGGTTCAGACAATTACTTCAGCAGGGCAATTGAGAATGCGGACACTTCCCGTGAAGCTTATGTAAGCGTAGGACTTACACAATACCAGAACGGTAATTCAGACAAAGCCATTGAAGTGATTGATGCCGGGCTGGCAAGATTTCCGCAGGACTACAGACTTTATTACATCAAGGCGCTTTCTCTTCAGTCGAAGAACGAACTTGATGAAGCAATACGCAATTACGAATCGGCTGTTGAACTGAATTCCGAAGATGTGAACATACTTTCCGCACTCGCGCTTGCCTATGATACACAGGGGATGTATTCCCGCTCAGAGGAAACCTATGAGAAGGCCTTGAAGCTTGATGCTACCAATGCGCTGATCCTTAACAATTACGCTTACAATCTTTCCGAACGCGACAAGAATCTCGACAAGGCCCTTGAGATGGCAAAAGTGGCGGTTGAAAAGGAGCCGAACAATTCATCTTACCTCGACACAATAGGATGGATCTATTTCAAAATGAAGAAGTACAAGCCGGCGATGGAGTACATAAAGAAATCTCTGGAAGTGAATCACGGCAGTGCGGTTGTGCTCGAACATCTCGGCGACGTTTACGATGCTTCGGGGGACAGGGACAATGCGCTCAGGTACTGGAAGAAGGCATTTGAGCTGGCTCCTGACAACGCAAAGCTCAAGCAGAAAATTGATTTCAAAAGTGTGAGCTGAATTACGAATCAACTTAACTACATATCAATTGACAAACTCAGATAACGGACAGACCGCCGGACACAGGAGTGTGATTGTTATTGGTTCCGGGCCCGCGGGACTGACAGCGGCGCTTTACTCGGCAAGGGCTAATCTGATGCCGCTTGTTTTTGAAGGCGTTCAGCCCGGCGGACAGCTTATGATAACAACTGAAGTGGAAAACTACCCGGGCTTTGAGCACGGAATACAAGGACCCGAGCTTATGGACATTATGCGAAAGCAGGCACACAGGTTTGGCGCCGAATCGGTTTACAAGAACATTGTGAAAGTGGATTTCTCATCCGCTCCCCTCAAAGTGACGGATGAAGAAAACAGGACCTATACTGCTGACGCGGTCATTGTTTCAACAGGCGCTTCGGCAAAATGGCTGGGCCTTGAAAGCGAGCAGAAGTATATGGGTTACGGAGTTTCTTCGTGCGCTACATGCGACGGTTTCTTCTTCAGGGGAATGAAGGTGATAGTGGTGGGCGGAGGCGATACCGCAATGGAAGAGGCGAACTATCTCACAAGGCATGCAAGCGAAGTGATACTGATGCACAGGAGGGATGAGTTCAGGGCATCAAAGATCATGCAGGAGAGAGCGAAGAGCAATCCGAAGATCACGATCATGATGGATACGGTTGTTGAAGAAGTCTTGGGAAAGGAAGAGGAAGGAAGAAAATCGGTGCTCGGCGCAAGGGTGAGGAATGTAAAGACGAACGAAGAAAAGGTGATTGAAGCCGCCGGATTCTTTACGGCGATCGGGCATGAACCGAATTCAATGCTGTTCAGAGGAATACTTGAAATGGACGAGAACGGTTATCTTGTCACTCAACCGAATTCGAGCAGGACCAATATTGAGGGAGTGTTTGCCTGCGGCGATGTTCAGGATCATTATTACCGGCAGGCGGTCACAGCTGCAGGAAGCGGCTGTATGGCTGCAATTGATGCGGAACGATATCTCGAAGCGAAAGAGTTTGAAGAGTCACAGCCCCATTCAAAAGCATGAGTTCAAAAAACTAACAAAAGACTATGCCGTATTATCATAAGCTCGGGAGGATCCCATCAAAGAGGCACATTCAGTTCAGACAGCCGGACGGGTCGCTCTACAAGGAAGAGTTGTTTTCAACAATCGGATTTGACAGTATTTACACGAATGCTTATCATATCAATTCACCCGCAAAGATAAAGGACATCTCACCTGATGTTGAAATTGTTAAGGTTGAGGAATGGACAGAGGCGGCGCTCCGACCGTACCATTTCAGGACCAAGCCTGCAAAGAAAGATGGCGATGCATTCAGCGGAAGAAAGCCCGTGATGTTCAACAACGACGTGGTGATGAGCATCTGCAGGCCGGATAAACAGATGGGTTACTATTATAAGAATGCTCTCTGCGACGAGGTCATTTTTGTCCACGAAGGAAAAGGCAAACTGGAGTCACAGCTTGGCGTGCTTCCGTTTACGGAAGGCGATTACATAGTGATACCGCGC
>DAIQRO010000093.1:0-532 GCA_036786155.1 Bacteroidota bacterium | reverse complement strand
AAAAGCGCCTCAGGAGCTTCTAACGGTGGATGAGAAGGGGGACTTTGTGGTAAAGGTGAAGAAAGGGGAGAAGGTTGTCTCAATTCATTATGAGTTTCATCCGCTTGATGTAGTCGGCTGGGACGGATTTTATTTCCCCTGGATATTCAACATCAACGACTTCATGCCCATAACCGGAAAGATCCACATGCCGCCGCCGATACATCAGACATTCCACGCGCCGGGATTTGTGATCTGCTCTTTCTGTCCCAGGCTTCTGGATTACCATCCTCTGGCAATTCCGATCCCTTACAATCACAGCAATCTCGACTCGGATGAAATGCTGTATTACGTTGACGGAAATTTCACCAGCAGGAAAGGTATTGACTACGCTTCCATCAGCCTTCACCCGAACGGCATACCTCACGGCCCGCATCCCGGAACCGTCGAAGCGAATCTTGACAAAAGAGAAACGCATGAGACAGCCGTAATGATGGATACATTCCGTCCGCTGAAGCTGACCACATATGCAAAAGAGATGAACGATCCGGCA
>DAIQRO010000092.1:7597-11349 GCA_036786155.1 Bacteroidota bacterium | reverse complement strand
ATCATTGATCCATGAGTATTCCCTTTTCGAACAGCTCCTTATCACATCATTGAAAGCAGTATTGTGCCTTATCTCAAACTCGTTCCTGCCTAAGACCTGCCTGAGAGACCTGGATATCCGCAGTCTGTCATCATCTCCTGTGATTGGAATCACAGCTCTCGGATCCGCCTCGAACCAGCTTACAGTGCCGTCTTCATTTCCCATGGGGAAAATGCCGGAAACATAACCGATAAGCACATTCTCCCAGCTAAGTGTTTCGAAACGGTTCAACATAGTTTTTCGGAAATAATAAGTAAATGCTTCAATGCGGCGGAAACTGCCGGAGTATCCCGTACTTAATATTGTAGCTCAGATGAAATTTGAGTAATTTGAATCAAATTAATAAAACATTGCCGCAAGCTAAACTGGAAATTTTCCGCCCGTCATCAGGAAAACGCATAAAGCTGAAATTCGTTGAGAACCTTATTCCTGCAGGATTTCCCTCACCCGCGTTTGATTATGTTGAAAAGGAACTTGACCTGAATGAGTACCTGATCAAGCATCCCTCATCCACATTCCTTGCAAGGGTCACGGGAGATTCAATGATCAAGGCAAACCTGAAGGAAGGCGATATCCTGATCATAGACAAGGCAAAGGAACCAAGGAGCGGAGATACGGTAGTGGCAATAGTTGTAGGTGAAATCACGGTAAATTAACTTCAGATAACAAAAGGCAGATATTTTCTTAAGCCCGAAAACGAGAACTACAGCCCTATCGAGGTAACTGCCGATACAGAGATCTGGGGTGTAGTGATCAAAGCTGTAATAAGTCTGTGAAGAATCTCATTGCACTGGTTGACTGCAACAACTTCTACGCTTCATGCGAAAAGGTGTTTGATCCTTGCCTGAAGAACAGGCCGGTTGTTGTATTGAGCAACAACGACGGATGCATCGTGGCAAGAAGCAGTGAGGCAAAGTCGCTCGGAATAAAGATGGGCGTTCCGTTTTTCAAGGTAAAGGATGTCATTGCGAAGAACAATGTCGCGTACTTTTCATCCAATAATGCACTGTATGCGGATATGTCGCGGAGAGTGATGGACACACTGAGAGAATTTTCTTCAGGCATTGAAGTATATTCTATTGACGAAGCATTCATAACCATGGAACCGCCCTCAGGCTGCAGCGCTGAGGACTTTTCTGCAATGATAAGAAATGCGGTGAAAAGGAACACCGGGTTGCCTGTCTCAATAGGCGTGGCTGAGACGAAGACACTAGCAAAGATTGCCAATGAATTCTGCAAGAAGAATCCGACGCTTGAAGGCGTGTTCGACATGGCCCAGTACAAAGACAAGAGCCGTCTTCTTTCGCGTGTGCCTGTAATAGACATATGGGGGATAGGAAAAGCGCTTGGGAGATTCTTTATGGCAAGCGGCATCATGAGCGCAAATGATTTTGTAAGATGCCCTGCCGAGGCAATAAGAAGAAAAATGGGAGTGATAGGCGTAAGGATGCAGATGGAGCTGAACGGCAAACCCTGCATTGAGCTTGACGAGATGATGCATCCGAAGAAGGAAATAATTTCATCAAGGTCGTTCGGAAAGTATGTGACGGAAATTGGGGAACTTGAAGAGGCTGTTTCACAGTACACGGAGCGTGCCCTTGAAAAACTCAGACTTCAAAGTTCTCTTGCAAAATACATATTTGTTTTCATACAGACCAATCATCACAAGCTTCACCACATTCAGCATGCGGAGGGAAAGCTCGCCGGGCTTGATTGTCCATCATCTTTCACCCCTTTGTTCATAGAAGCGGCTAAGTCTGCATTGAGAAAGATCTTCAGGCCCGGAATAAAATACATAAAGGCAGGTGTAATGCTCTCCGGAATTATTCCCGGCGATTCAATGCAGTTAAGTCTTGCGGATGCTTCGGATCATCACAGGCATGATAATCTGATGAATGCCGTTGACAGGATCAACTATGATGAAGGAAGAGGAAGCCTGAGATTTGCTTCATCAGGTACTGAACAAGGCTGGAAGATGAAGATGTCGTACCGGTCAAGAAGATACACGACAAACTGGAAAGAACTTCTAACGGTAAATATATAGAGTATGTGCGGAAGATACGAGAATGCATCAAGCAATGAAGAACTGCAGGCACACTTGAGATCGCATACGACATCACCGACATTCTGAAGGAAGAGAACATCGCACCGACAAACAAAGTAAAGGTGATCGTATTTGAAGAAGGCAAGTTCCTGCTCAAGGTAATGAAGTGGGGCATCAGGTCAAAGATATTCGATCCGTCACGTTTGCCCAAGGGCCTCGATCCGAACATCGAGAAGGACATATTCAACAGCAAGATTGAAACAGTATCCAAATCAGCAAAATGGAAGAAACTGTTTGCCGGTTCGCGGTGCCTGTTTCCCATGACTGCATTTTACGAATGGGTACCAACCGGCGGAAAGAAAATTCCTCAAAGGATCTCGCTTGACAGGGAGAATATTTTTTTCGCAGGAGGGATTTACTCCGAGAAGGACATGAAAGGAGAAGAAAGTTCATCAATAATCACCTGCGAGCCGAACAAGTTCATGAAGAAAGTTCATAACAGGATGCCGGCCCTCTTCACTGCAGAAAACGCGGGCAGTTTTCTTGAGGACAGCGATGCGGCGCTTCAGCTTTGCTCCCCTCTTGATGATTCGGAAAAGATGAAGATCGGAAAAGCCGCAATCTGAATGAGGCTTTACTATGGATGCAGTCAGTGGGGATATGAAAGCTGGAGAGGAAGCATCTACCCGCAGAATTCCAAGGCGTCCGAGTTTCTTCAATACTACTCAAGAAGGTTCAATTCGGTTGAACTGAACTCAACTTTCTATAACGGCGCTGACCCGCAGTCAATGCTAAGATGGAAGAACAAGACTCCGGAAGGATTCAGATTTTGTCCCAAAGTCCCGAGATCAATCTCTCATGACAATCTGCTTGCCGGCACTGAGGCTGAAATGAGAGATTTTCTTGCAGGCATCAGCATGCTCGGGAACAGGCTTGGAACTGTCTTTCTTCAGCTAAGCAACAGATTCGGCGACTCTGACCTGGGAGCTCTTGAAACATTTCTGTCGGCTGTTCCGGAAGAGTTCAGCTTCAGCATTGAACCTCGGATCGGGATCATGAGCAGGAAAGATATTGCTGACCAATTTCTCGAAGTTCTGAGAGAAACGGGGAAAGGCATCGTAATAACAGATTCAGTTGACACCAAACCTTACATCAACAATCTGCGGCTTACAAGCCATACAGCTTTTGTTAGATTTATTGCATACGGGCATTCTACAGATAAACCGCGCATTGAAGAGTGGTTTGTTCAAATGGAAAAATGGAGAGAAAAAGGCCTTCCGCAAGCCTATTTCTTCCTTCACTTCCCTTCAGAAAGCAGTGATGCAGAGCTGGTGGATTATTTTACGGAGCTGTCGGCGGAGTTCACCGGAGCATATAATTGAGACGGACAACCTCTAAATTAATTTTGAAAAATACCAATGGACAAAACAGCAGATTACGAATTCACATGCGTTGAAAGATTTCTAAGGTATGTTAAGATCGACACGCAGTCAGACCACAATTCAATGACTCACCCATCGACAGAAAAGCAGAAGGACCTTGGCCGGTTGCTTGTCAATGAATTGAGGGAGATAGGAATCGCAGATGCCGAGCTTGATGAATACGGATATGTTTATGCTACTCTTGAATCCAACACGGAAAAGAACGTGCCTGTGATCTGTCTTTGCTC
>DAIQRO010000092.1:782-7587 GCA_036786155.1 Bacteroidota bacterium | reverse complement strand
ATGGATACATCACCGGATGCGCCAGGGAAGAATGTGAATCCGGTGATTCACAGGAATTATCGGGGCGGCGACATAGCCCTGCCGAACAATCCTTCACAAAGCATCAGGGCATCGGAGCATCCCGAACTTGAAGAGCAGATCGGAAACGACATCATAACTGCAGACGGGACAACACTGCTTGGAGCGGACAACAAGGCAGGCGTAGCTGAGATCATGGATGCTGTTCATTACTTTGTGAACAATCCGCAGGCAAAGCACGGCAAGATAAGGATACTCTTCACACCTGACGAGGAAGTCGGAAGGGGCGTTGACAAAGTGAACATGAAGAAACTCGGGGCAGACGTCGGCTACACGATTGACGGCGCGGATCTCGGGAGTGTGCAGGATGAAACATTTTCCGCTGATTCGCTCACATTAACAATTACAGGATTCAACATTCATCCCGGATTTGCCAAGGGCAAGATGGAGAATGCCATCAAGATCGCGGCGGCGATCATTGACAGGCTTCCCAAAGACAGAATGTCTCCTGAGACCACATGCGGGAAGGAGGGCTTTGTAAGCCCGGTAAGGATTGAAGGAACTGTTGACTCGGTGAAGATCAGGTTCATCATCCGGGACTTTGTGACATCCAATCTCGGCTTAATGGAAGAACATATCCGGAAGATCTCTGAGGAAGTTGTGTCAGCTTTCAGGCAGTCGGGATTTGAAATCAGCGTTGAACATTCATACAGAAATCTGAAGGAAGTTCTCGACAAGGAGCCCAGGATAGTTCAGTACGCGATTGAGGCTGTGAAGCGCGCCGGGCTTACACCGAAGCTTGAATCAATCAGAGGCGGCACAGACGGTTCGCGGCTCTCGTTTATGGGATTGCCATGCCCAAATATTTTTGCAGGAGAGCATGCCTTTCACTCCGTTCTCGAATGGGTGTCTGTGCAGGATATGCAGAAGGCAGTTGAGACTATCATAAACCTTTGCTCGATCTGGGAAGAAAGAAGTTGAAAAAACTTTTCGTTGACAGCGACATAACATCAGCCAAGACACTGCCGTCATTCTTTTACAATGATGTTGAGTACTTCGAGGCTTCCAAGCAGAAGATCTTTTCGCGAAGCTGGCAGTTTGCCTGCGATTCTTCTTTGGTAAGAGTGGCAGGACAAGTTGCGCCCTGCATACTGCTGAAGGATTTTCTTGATGAGCCGGTGATATTCACACGCGATCAGAACGACCGCGTAAATTGCCTTTCAAATGTCTGCACGCACAGAGGCAACCTTCTTGTAGAAGGAAACTGCGTTCTGCACGGGCTCAGATGCAGGTACCACGGAAGGAAGTTCACACTTGACGGGAAATTTATGTCAATGCCGGAGTTTGAAGGAGTAAAGAATTTTCCTTCTTCCAAAGATAATCTTCCCCGGATCCCATTTGATTCATGGGGTCCGTTCATGTTTGCATCCATGCGGCCGGTTGCGCCTCTGCAAAGCTTCATGGATGATATGTTTCAGAGAATGTCATGGTTCGGCCCTGGCAATTTGAAGGTGGACAGTTCGAGATCGAAGGATTACCTCGTGAAATGCCACTGGGCTCTTTACTGCGAGAATTACCTTGAGGGCTTTCACATACCTTATGTGCATAACTCATTGAATGATGAGCTTGACTACGGCAGTTACACAACGAAACTGTTTCCCTTCTCAGTTCTTCAAACCGGTTACGGCAAAAACAGTGCGGGCACATTCAGGGATCTTCCGGCCGGGCCCGGAGATAAAGGTTCAGTCTCGGCTTTTTACTACTGGATCTTCCCCAACCTCATGTTCAATTTTTATCCATGGGGAATTTCAGTGAATGTGGTTACTCCTCTGAGGAAAGACCTAACCCGGGTATCTTTCATCAGCTATGTATCGGATGAGAGCCTGCTTGGAGAAGGAGCAGGTGCAGAGCTTGACAAAGTTGAAAGAGAAGACGAGGCGATCGTTGAGAATGTTCAGAAAGGCATTGCTTCTGGCTCCTACATAAGCGGCAGGTATTCGCCCAAAAGGGAAACAGGAACGCATCACTTTCACAGGCTGATTTGCGATTTCATGAATGACTGAAATGAATATTCTCGGCAACAGGGCGGTTCATTTATTGCTTGTGGTTTTGCAGATCTCTTTTGTTGCGGCAATAATTTTTTCCGGACCTCTTTTCCCGTCATCTTTTGTGTTGATTACTGTATCGTTTGCCGCATTGATCTTTGCTTTATGGGCTATGACTGAAATGAAGTTCAGGTTCAGCATTTTTCCTGTACCGGCAGAGAGTGCAGAACTTATTATGACCGGCCCTTTTGCAATCGTCAGGCATCCTATGTACACATCGCTGCTCGCGTGGACGCTTTCACTTATGCTTGGAGAGCCGAGGGACTTCAGGTTTGCAATCTGGATTCTGCTGTTTGCGGTGCTTATGATCAAGTCGGAAGCGGAGGAAAGGATACTCTCTGCAAGATTCAGCGAATACGGCGATTACAGGAAAGCAACCAAGAGAATTATACCTTTTGTACTTTGAAATGACTCAAAGAACATATTCGGTTTTACGATCTTAATTCAAGTGTTTCCAATACGTTAATGATAAAGTTACTAATTTTATGAGCATAGTTAAGAACATACTGTCAAGACTCGGCTACCAGATAGTAAAGAGACAGCCAAACCTTGAAAGCGTAAGCAAGAACAGGGCAGAGAATTTTCCGAAGTGGCTTGATGAGGCAAATGCCGCAGGCAAAGATGTGAATGACTTCATCAACAGCAATGTAGGCAATCCTACCGAACTTCTTGAGAAGATCGTATATCCCTATTTCACTGATTCCACCAATACAATCATTGAAGTGGGCCCCGGCACCGGCAGATTCTCCAGAGAGATACTTGACAAGCTTAAGGACAGAAAAGACAGGAAATTGTATCTCGTTGATCACTCGCAGTGGATCGTGACTTTCCTTACTCAGTATTTTGAGAAGGAGGACGATGTGGTATCGATCCAGAATGACGGACTCAGCTTTCCCGGAATTCCTGATTCATGTGCTGACATCATATTCAGTAACGGCGTTTTCATTGAGCTGAACCTCTCCCGATTTTTCACCTACTGCAATGAGTCATACCGGACACTTAAGCCCGGCGGTTATCTCATATTCAACTACATAGATCTGGAATTCGATCAGGCGTGGGAGCATATGAAGAAGTTTTCGGAGAATCCAAGGTTCAGCTTCTCTTACTTCACAAGCAGTGTAATTGACAGGGTTTTTCTTGAGAAGGGATTTCGGTTGGTAAGCCGTTCATTAATAGGCAACAGCACTTATGTTGTCTACCGAAAGCCCGGTTAGACAGGCAGAATTTCAGGTCCCGACGTTCATTCCGGAAAGTATCAGGCTGATCTCACCTGAATAGTATGACACCAATTTGCCGTCTTCTGTTTCCAGCTTCAGGCTTCCGTCATTTCCAATGTCCCTTGCGATGCCGTTTTTCTCTTCACCGTCGGTGAGAAGTCTGAATCTGACCGGCATTCCAATGTGACAGCAACGGTTTCTCCATTTTTCCATAAGCCCCCGTGTATTTGAGATGAGGTCAATACCCGAATAGAATTCATTCACGAATGAAACGATCTGACCTTCAAGATCGGATTCACTTCCGGTTTCTGCAAAGAGCGAAGTTGCTTTGTGGCGTAGCTCTCCGTCAAATTCCGATTCATTAACATTAAGTCCGATACCGAGTGTGATCTTCTTAACGGGACTCTTCAGGTCTCTGCAATCCATGAGCAGCCCGGCTGCCTTGCGGCCGTTAAGCATGAGGTCATTCGGCCATTTAAGCGCAAGCTGTTCATCAAGATGGGCATGTGTTTTCAGAATTGATTCGAGAAGTTTCAGGGAAGTGTAGAATCCAACGTTGTGAATTTCATCCACGCCGATGCGAAATGATTTGACAAGCGACATTGAAATATTCTTTCCCGGAGTTGAGTACCAGACTCTGCCAAACCTTCCTTTCCCGCCTGTTTGGTTGTCCGTTATCACAAGTGTATCAGAAACGAGTTTGCGAGTCGCGGAATAATCGTTGGTTGAACTGACTTCATCCAGCCAGATGATCTCTTTCAGCAATCCCGGCCTGACAAGCTTATACTGTAAAATGCCTGTATCCATTTCTCTTGCGCTGATCTGAATTATTTCGGTTTTGAAGGCTCGGCAACCTTGCTTTTTGTGGAACCGTCCGTGCTCTTTTCCGGCTCCTCCTCCTCGATCCGCTCCTTCTTCTCTTCGGTATTAGTCGGCTCAGAGTATTTCAGAACATCCTGAAGGTCCATCGAATATGTGAGAGCCATAAAAGCATCAACTCTTCCGAATCCGTGGAACTGATCCCATCCCTTAACATCCTCCCTCGGATCACCGACCTGGTCTTTTGCAGTCTCGCGAATTATCCTCTGAATGTCCCTGTAAGATCTTGAATTGTCCTGAGCAAGCAGGAGCGCGGCAAGTCCGCTCACTATTGCGGTTGACTGTGAAGTGCCGCTCCAGTAAACTTCATAATTATTCTCATCTTCGTAATCGAGTCCGTAGATCTTATTGCCAGGTGCAACCACTGCAATGTTACTTCACCAACAGCTTCCTCATCCCCAAGAAAAGCGCTTGAACCTCTGATCGTCTGTATCTGTAGCGCCTACGGCAAAGACTCCCTCATATACTGCCGGATAGTAGTCCCTGTTGTCGCCTTTATTCATCATCGCCGCCACCACCATTACATCATTTTCGAGAGCGTAATTGATCGCGGTCTTCAGTACTCTTGAAGGTTCGTCCCCTCCTTCGCTCATATTGATAATGTCGGCGCCGTTGTCCACCGCGTATTTTATGGATTCCGACCACCAGGAATATTCACCGCTGTTGTCGGAGTTCAGATTCTTGCAGTTCATCAGCCTGCATTTCCTGTCAACACCGGCAAACCCGATCCTGTTGTCTGTATTTGCGCCGATTACAGTGGCTATGTTAGTTCCGTGACCGAAACCGTCGCTTGGCCTGCGGTCATTGTATGCAAAGTCCCAGCCTTTCGTGTCATCAATATATCCGTTGTTGTCGTCATCAATTCCGTTTCCCGGAATCTCATCCATGTTGATCCAAATCCTTGAACGCAGGTCGGGATGCTCGTCCTGAATGCCTGAATCAAGTATTGCCACAACAACAGAATCGCTTCCAGATTCAATGTTCCAGGCGTTTATCATGTTTATGTCAGCTCCGACCTTGCCGCTTCTGCCTCCAGAAGAGCTGATGAAACCTGTGTTCATCAGATACCACTGCTTGTAAAACATCTCGTCATCCGGGATGCCGGCTGTTATATCCCTTGTACCTGCGGCTGTGCCAAGATAGTTAAGTTCACAATACTCGATCTCATCATTCTTGGAGAGTCTCTCCGAAAGCTCTCTGATGCCAGAAATATTTCCGTCTGTTTTTTTCAACAGATAAATTGTGTTCATTCCGAGCCGGTAGTAGGATTCCCTGTCACCGTTGTTCAATCTGAAAACCAGCGTGATCTCGCTGATGCCGTGTTCAGCAATTGTTTTGTCAAGCTCTTCAATGCCTGTCATGAGTGAGATCTTACCCGTGGCTTCAGATATCTTCAGTTCGGTGTGAGTCTTGACAAAGAAACTGCTTTGCGAATAGCCGACATTCACATTCTCTGTCCTGCTGTCTGATCGCGGGAAACCGGCAAGAATCGTAACTGCTGCAATTATTACTATGATTGATTTCATTGGACGAATTTATCAGAAACGAAATGAGAATCCAAGACTAAGTTTGAGGCCGTCAAGGAATACTTTTGAATCAAGTGACTGATCAATGTCGAAAGTGTTTCCTCCGGCAGTTATTATTGATGTGGAGAATTCGCTTTTCACTCTGTACTCTCCCTGCCTGAACCTAAGCTCAAATACACTGCCGATATGCTCACTGAACCTGTACCCCATGCCGGTCATTGCCACGAAACCGAATCCCGGCTCCTTGGAAATGGTTTTGGTTTCAATATTGACAATGGTTCTTTTCCTGTCACCGAAGTAAGCGCCCACGCCTCCGCCGATATAGATATTCAGGTCCGGGGTGAAATTCGGAAGGTCAAAATACCCTGACAACTCCACGGGTATTACCGTGATCTCTTCCTTAATCCTTGCCCTAATTCTTGCTGTGCCGTTATCGTAGATCTCCGAAAGCTCTTCATCAAGTATATGCGTGTATTCAACTGAGAGACCGAAAGCAATGCTATTGTCGAACACCCTCTTTGAAACAGATATTCCGTAACCATATCCTCCTGAAAGCTCAACAGTCTGCGAGCGGTCAAATGTACTTGAAGCATACGGGTCAATCTGAATGGTTGCGGAAGACACATAACTCACATACGGCGTGAGTGTGAACCCTGATCCAATGCTCTGCCTTGAGACTGTCTGCGAAGCGGCATCGCCTGCAATGACGCAGGCCAGGGTAAAAACGACCGAAGCGGCTTTCAGCATTTGGTGTCAGATTGTTTGCAGTTTAATTAGTCTTTTGGGCCGTAACTTGGTATGCAAAATTTTAGAACCACCTGTTTCTGTTAAACCGTTCCCGAAAAAACAAATGTCCGCTCATGGCTGGGCGGACATCCGTAAATCACACTTTGCTTATGCTATTTTCAGAGGTACTTGTCACGATTGTCAACAATATCAGCTTCTTCCTGCATCTTCTGAAGCCACTCTGAGACAATTTGCTGCCTCTTGGTTGACAAGAGTTCTTTTCTGATGTCGGACGCTTTGGTTATGCAGTCCTGATCATTGAACGGAGTCACAC
>DAIQRO010000092.1:0-688 GCA_036786155.1 Bacteroidota bacterium | reverse complement strand
AGGTTTGGATATTTCACCGTCCTTCATTTTGAAGAGTGCCGTAGTGACTGAAAAATCCTGCCCTATCTTCGGATCCGGCCTTGATACCGTGAAGCTGTCAATTTGCTCATACACATACTGCGGAGCAACTGTCTTCAATGACATTATGTCACCATTCTGTATCTTTGTCTCCAGGTCCTTTGCTATGTTCGTGAGAATCGCAAACTTCTTTTCGCTTATGAGCTTAGGTTTGATCACGCTTACTTTGATGGAATCAAAATTCTGAAAACCTTCCGCCTTCTTTTCAACAACCTGATATATGTACACACCTGCATTTGTATTCATTGGTTCTGTAACGGTATTGACTTTGCTGTCAAAAAGGATGTTGGTAGTCGTGGAATTCTTCTTATTCATCATAGGGATCTGCATGTTTCTGGTAACATCCTGCGTCGGAACAACCTGAAGATTAAGCTTTTTTGCGGTACTGTCAAAGTTCTCGCCCTTTGATACCATATCGTAAAAATCTTCAGCCTTCTTCTTTGTCAACTGCTTGCTTCTTGCGCTTGGTGTTACAAACTTGCTGAGCTGAGCCACCTTGAACTCTTTGGCTTCCTTTCCTGTGACTTTAACAACGTGAAATCCGTATTTAGTTTGGATCGGTCCAACCTGGTCTCCGACGTTTGCATTGAATACTGCATCTTCAAACTCC
>DAIQRO010000091.1:1396-11374 GCA_036786155.1 Bacteroidota bacterium | reverse complement strand
CAGAACGATTCAAACACGCTTTTCGGAACGCAGTTGTTTCAGCAGGATCTCAACTTCTTCGAATTCAACCCCCAATATTCTCTGAAGCTGAGGTATCTCGAACAGAAGACATTCAACCAGTTTGTAAGCGGCAACGAAAGATTCTTCACCATACAAAAGATAGCAAGGCTTAAGCTCGGCCTCACGCGGGACCTGACATTCAACTTTGAGTATCTCAACAAAGTTGACCGCAACGAAGCGCCTCAGGGATCTGCAAGGAACAGGAACATTTACACTGACGGACTGCTTTCGGATTTCTCATACAGGCCGGTGCAGGAGATCGAAAGCGGATTTACTATCGGGATCTCGAAGGCGAAGGATGTATATCCTTCCTTGCCGACGATAGCTGACATCAATTCACAGATACTGAGGTTCATTTATTCATTTACACTGCAGGGCAGGCTTAGGCTTGAGATGGAGAGAGGAGAAGTGAAGCTGAACAAGTCGAACACCATATACCCTTACGAACTGACGCTCGGCAGGCAGGAAGGGCTTACTTATATCTGGCGGGGAATATTTGACTACAGCATCAGCAAAAATTTGCAGGCAACGATAAACTACGACGGCCGTGTGGAGGGAGCCGACAGGAAAGTGATACACACCGGCCGGGCGGAGGTGAAGGCGTTTTTTTAAAGGGGGGCGGGGCGAAGCCCCGCGTGATGAAAGGTACGGGGCGAAGCCCCGTGATCCAGCAACTGCGGGGCTTCGCCCCGCCAAAACACAACAAACCGGATCATGAGCTACGACAAAAATCTCGAAAATCACAATCTCGTCAGACTGCTCAGGTCACTCGCAGATGACGAATGGCCCGACTATGAAAAGTTTGTCGCCTCCGCCTACTTCTCCGATGGCAGAAACTACATTCCTCTGCTCAATGCAATCAAAAAGCACAGGCCGGATTTCCTCTCACCCGAATTCACAAAGGAGAAGATACATGCTAAACTCTACGGAAAAGGAAAATACAGCGAAAGCGCAATCAACAGCATGCTCTCCCGGCTTTACCGCATCAGCGAAGATTTCCTCGTCCAGAAGGAATTTGAAAACGGCGAATCGTTCTACCGCGAATGCCTCCGGCTGAGAGCGCTTCACCTCAGAGGGTTGAACTCGAAAGCCGGAAAACATCTCGAGGAATTGTCAGACGACGCAGGCCGCCTTAAGTTCGAGGAGAATACTTTTCTCGACCGCAAAAGGTTCAGGCGCGAAGCCGCAAGGTATATCTATGCAATGAACAAACGCAGTGAAATTCCAAGAGCCCTTATGGAAGTTCTCAAAGAGTCCGTTTACAGTTTCCTCGTAGAGGCCTTTGCAAACGATTTCTCAATTCACACTCAAAAGAATTTCTGGAATTCCGATTATTCGCAAAGCTATGTTGCAAAGCTTCTCAACTGCATTGACTATGAAAGAATTCTTGAACTGGTCCGTGAGAATGACAACGTAAATTATGCCTTCCTGAAGATCTGCCGAACCATGGCGCTGACCATGAATGACTTTGATAATGACAGCCATTACGCTGAACTCAGGAAACTGATATTTGATAATTTTGAAACATTCGCCGATCCGTTCCGAAAGACTTCACTCAACATTCTCGCACTAATTTGCAGTGCAAAATTCGTAAAAGGCCGGAAGGAATTCAAAAGAGAGGCATTCGAAATTAGAAAGAAGATTGTTGACGAGGGCCCGTTTTCAATGTCAACTTCCAAATACATCTTGCTGAGCGAGTTCAGGTCAACCCTGCTCGAGGCCTTCAACGAAAAGGAGTATGAATGGGCGGCAAAGTTCGCGGAAAAGTATCTCCGGAGGCTTCAGCCGGAATTCCGTGACGATGTTCGCCATTATTGCGATGCAATGTTTGCGTTCAGCCGAAAAGACTTCGACACTGCTGTGGCCTCGGCAGGAAAGGTCAATATCAATCAGATCATCTTCAAGCTCGACATGAAGAACCTTATTGCGAAAATTTATTATGAAACCGGCTCCTATGAGTCACTGCTGTCGCACCTGAACACATACTCTCAGTTCATAAAGAACAGCGCCTCAGCAGGAAAGGAACTTCTGCAAAGGCATAAGAACTTTGTAAATTTCCTGAAAGGAATTCTCAACGTAATTCTTAAGGATAAAGATGAAGCGATGCTTTCGGTACTGAGAAACGAGATCTCTTCTGCAAATGTCTCCGCCAAGTACTGGCTTCTGCCAAGAATAGACGAACTTCTGAATAATGACTGAAGTCCTGGAGAGCATAACTTTGTTTTCACTATTCTCAGTCCCAATTCCTCAGCTGTTGACAGTACACCAACCGGGTATCTCCCTTCTCAGTTTACACTCCATTTGAAATTTCATATTTTAACAGTCCGAACATATGAAAACCAAATGAGCTTAGACCTGAACGTACTTAACCCACAGCAAAGAGCTGCCGTGGAGCACATGAACGGGCCAAGTATGATCATCGCAGGAGCGGGAAGCGGAAAGACCAGAGTCCTTACCTATAAGATAGCAAACCTCCTGGAAAACGGCGTGAGCCCCTTCGAAATACTTGCGCTGACATTCACCAACAAAGCGGCCAATGAAATGAAGGAGCGCATAGCAGACCTCACCGGCCCTGGCTTCGAAAGGATCTGGATGGGGACTTTCCATTCCGTTTTTGCACGGATCCTTCGCCTGGAGGCGGAACACATCGGATTCACGCGCAACTTCACAATCTATGATACTGAGGATTCGGTCGGGCTTATCAAGCAGATCATGCAGGCAAATAACCTGCCGCTCGACAAACCGACTCCGAAAGCATATCAGAATGCCATAAGCAATCTTAAGAACAGGCTCATTCTGCCTGATGACTTTGCAAAAACGGCATTCAACGATTTTGACAAAAAGACCGCGCAGATCTACGGCGACTACAGAAGAGCCCTGCATAAGAACAATGCCATGGACTTCGACGACCTGCTCATGAAGCCGATTGAACTTTTTGAGAAATTTCCGGAGATCCTCGAAAAGTACGGCGGCAGGTTCCGCTATATACTTGTGGACGAATACCAGGACACCAACAAGGCGCAGTATATAATAGTGAAGATGCTTGCAAAGAAGCACATGAATGTTTCCGTGGTCGGTGATGATGCACAGTCAATATATAAATGGCGCGGAGCGGAAATACAGAACATATTCGACTTTCAGAATGACTTCGGCGAATGCAGTACTTTCAGGCTCGAGCAGAATTACCGTTCAACAGGCAAGATCCTCTCGCTCGCGCAGAATGTGATCATCAACAATAAGAAGCAGATTGAAAAGACCCTGTGGACCGAGAATGACCACGGAGAGCACATTCATCTTATAGAAACACTGACCGACCGCGATGAAGCGCTTCGCATCTGCAGGCATATCTTTGATGAAATGCAGAAGAAGAAACTCAACTTCAAGGACTTCGTTGTGCTTTACAGGACAAATGCACAGTCGCGCGCCTTGGAAGAAGCTCTGAGGCAAAACAGCATACCGTACATTATAGTCGGCGGCATCAGGTTCTATCAGCGCAAGGAGATCAAAGACATTCTCTCATATTTTAAGATCATAGTGAATCCCAATGACAACGAGGCCTTACTGCGCGCTCTGAGTCTTAGGGAAGGAGTGGGCAGGACAAGCCTCGACAAGATAATTGCCGCAGCGGAAAACCAGGGAACACAGATCTTTGAAGTCCTGAAGAAGGGCGAAGAGAACCGGATAGTGGGAGGAAAAGCAAGAAATGCCGTGACGGAGTTCATGAACTTTCTTTACAAATACCAGTACCTGAAGGAAGAAATGTCGCTGAAGGAACTTGCCGGTGCAGTGATTGATGATACGGGAATACTTTACAGATTGAAGCTTGAGAATACTCCTGAAGCTGAAGAACGCATCAGCAACATACAGGAACTTCTTTCTGCTATAGCCGAATTTTCCGACGAGAATGACGAGCCCACTCTCGAGAATTTTCTTCAGCAGGTCTCTCTTGTTGCGGATATTGACGACCTCGATGACAGAAAGAATGCAGTCACACTCATGACTATTCATTCTGCCAAAGGGCTTGAGTTTCCTGTTGTGTTTGTTGCCGGACTTGAGGAAGGACTGTTTCCCGTGAGCGGTGCAACGCTCTATCAGGACGAGCTCGAAGAGGAAAGAAGGCTGTTCTATGTAGCTATCACGCGGGCAATGACAAAACTCTATCTGTTGTATGCAAACATGCGGTACAAATTCGGGATACAGTCTTATCAGATGAAGTCAAGATTTCTGAAGGAGATTCCCGAAAGTGTGCTTAAGGAGAGCTTCATTGTGGAAGGGCTCAGGCTTCAGTCTGAAAAGAAGTCAAAGCCGGAAAAGCAAATTAGCTTCGGACAGTCAATCCGTTACGAGTATTATGACAAGCCGGCGGCAATTCAGCGCAAGAAGCATGACCACAACTCAGAGGCCGCAGACAAGTTTCCCGACATCCAAAAGGGCGTAACCGTAACTCATGACCAGTACGGAAAAGGCGAAGTGCTGGGAACATCCGGCAAAGGGCTCGACAAGAAAGCAGAAATCTATTTTGAAGAAGTGGGGCTTAAGCGCATAGTGCTAAGGTATGCAAAGATGCGCATAAACAGTGAACATTAAGGTCATGAATGTCATGCTTAAACAAATCAACGGCAAGAGTGCAAAATGAATTACTGGATACTCAAGACCGAACCTTCAGATTATTCGTACGATGATCTTGTAAGAGACAAGCAAACCGTATGGGACGGTGTTGCCAATAACGCGGCCCTCATCAACATCCGCAATGCAAGGAAGGGTGACATTGGCCTGATATATCATACCGGCGATGAAAGGAAGATCGTCGGCGCCGCGCGGATCACTTCCGATCCGTATCCTGATCCTAAGCTCGGCGATCCGAAAATGGCGGTGTTTGATGTAAAGCCGCTTAAGAAGTTAAACAGGCCAGTGACCCTTGATGAGATAAAATCAAACAGCAAATACGCCGGTTTCGCCCTGGTTAAGCAGGGAAGATTGTCCGTCGTCGCCGTACCTGATGAGTTTGTTAAGGACTATCTGAGCGAGCTTTAATATGCCGCAAGGAAATGTGCGGAGAAGGAGGGATTCGAACCCTCGATAGAGTTGCCCCTATAACGGTTTTCGAGACCGCCGCTTTCAACCACTCAGCCACCTCTCCGTGTAATTCTTGATCAGTTTCGGGAAGAACGTCTCAGGGAAATCAGATGCAAGCGCATGATTCCAAAAACAAACCCACAGATACGCTGTGGGTACAAAAAAGAACCTTTGGATATTGTAGCAGAGAGTGAGGGATTCGAACCCTCGAAGGCTTTTACACCTTACACACTTTCCAGGCGTGCCTCTTCAACCACTCGAGCAACTCTCTGTATTTGATGCGCGTAATTTAGTCATGCAGGGCGTGAAAATAAATGGCATTTTGGTACTTGAGCCGTCTGAACGCCGCAAAAGCTCATTTAAATTTGCGGAAACTTTGGGATGCAGGATCGGCGTTGAGCTTGATCTAAGTTACATATTTAACCGCAAAAAATATTTATGCTAATGGCTGTTATTGGTACGCAATGAGTACAATGGAAACAACATACAGGCGATTTTGGTATATTGCAAAATGATTCAGGGTCACCGAATTCCCGTGCCCGGAAATGGCTCTGTCGGCCATGATTATTTTACATGGGGCGGAGTATTCAAATTATTAACAGAATTGAAGTGAACGCGGCTTCATCACAAAAATACGCATTTCTCTTTACCGACGTTGAAGGCAGCACACGTCTTGCACAGCAATTCCCCGAGAAGATGGTCGCCTCTCTGGATCGGCACAACAAAATACTGAATGAGGTCTTTGCCGTTCTGCAGGGCACGGTCTTCGAAGTGGTCGGAGATGCTTACTGTGTTGCTTTCGATGATCCCGTTAATGCAGTGAAAGCGGCAGTGGAAGTTCAGAGGCGCCTTGGTAAGGAAGAATGGGATGAGGTGAAGATCCGTATCAGAATGGGTCTTCATACGGGATTTGCGCAGATCATTGAAGGCAAGTTCAGCGGGTACATTACCATGGCCCGGACGCACCGGATAATGTCCGCGGCGCACGGAGGGCAGATACTGATTTCAAATCAGCTTCACGGCGAGATCGCCGAACAGATGAAAGATCTTGTCTCATTCCGCGACCTCGGTGAAAGGCGGCTCAAAGATCTCATTCAGCCTGTGCGCGTGTTTCAGCTTGTCGCCGAGGGCATTGAGTCGGAATTCCCTCCGCTTAAGACGCTTGACGCAAGGCCGAACAACCTTCCCGTTCAGCTTCATCGGCAGGGAGAAAGAGCTTGCTAAGGTGAAAGACTCACTGCGTGAATCTCGCCTCCTTACGCTTCTTGGCACAGGCGGCTCGGGCAAGACAAGGCTCGCTCTGCAGGCAGGCGCAGACCTGATAGACAATTTTGCCAACGGTGTGTGGTTTGTTGAGCTTGAACAGGTCTCAGACCCCGTGCTTTTGCCTACTGCCATTAACAACTCGCTTGGCGTTCAGGAAGAATCTCAGAAGTCGCCGGAAGAATCGCTTGCGGAATTTGTAAAGGACAAGGAGATCCTCATAATTCTTGATAACTGCGAGCAGATTGCCGAGGCGTGTGCAAATATTGCGGAGCGCCTTCTTAAAAGATCTCCAAAGCTCCGGATAATAGTAACAAGCCGGGAAGCTCTCAAATGCGAAGGCGAACTCACTCACAGGATAGACTCGCTTACAACTCCCGACAAATACCGCAAGTATTCATTTGAAGAAATTCTGAACTTTGAATCGGTAAGGCTCTTCGAAGAACGGGCACAGGCAGTCACACCTGCTTTCAAGATCACTCCGGAAAATTCGAAGATAGTTGCCGGCATCTGTACTGATCTTGACGGCATTCCTCTTGCCATTGAGCTTGCCGCGGCAAGAACCAAAGTCCTCGGAGTAGACAAGATTCATGAAAGACTGAAGGACAGGTTCAAGCTTCTGACCGGAGGAAGAAGGACCGCACTTCCGCGACAGCAGACACTCAAGGCGCTCATTGACTGGAGCTACGATCTTCTGACCGATCAGGAGAAAGCTCTTTGGGAAAGACTCTCAGTTTTTGCGGGGGGATGGTCTCTCGAAGCGGCGGAAGAAGTGTGCTCTGATGATCTCATTGAGCAGTATGATATTCTTGATCTTCTTTTCAATCTCAATGAGAAGTCAATAATAATCTATGATGAGGAGAACGAGAGATACAGAATGCTTGAATCAATCCGGCAGTACGGTGACGAGAAGCTGGCATCGTCGGGAAGCAAGGATGTAACAGTTCTAGGCACCTTAAATACTACTGCGATCTTGCGGTGAAGTCGGAGCTGGGGCTGGCGGGAGAGGAAGTGGGAAAGTGGCTGAAGATCCTGGAGACCGAAACCGGAAACCTGGAAACGGCAATACACTGGTCTCACAGCGGCGGCGACAATGAGGAGGGCGGCAAACTGGCAACCGCCTATGCAAATTACTGGCTCAACCGCGGATATCTTACCACTGCAACATATCATCTTGAAAATATTCTTCAGCACGAAGACAAGCTTTCGCTTTCTACAAAAGGCAACCTGCTCGGTATCAAGGGGTTGTTCCTTAATATGCTTGGTAATGCCGACAGCGCAGAGGAACTTATCGGAAGGAGTCTCTCCATTTCAAGAGAGCTCGGAAACCAGGATGATATTGCTTCGGGACTCAACAATCTCGCCTCGGTTGTATATGAGAAGGGCGATTATGCAAAGGCAAGAGAGCTGATAGAGGAAACCCTTGAGATAGACCGGGCAACAGGCGACGCATCAAAGATCTCATTTTCACTCATTAATCTCGGCACTGTGGCGCGGCTTCAGGGTGACTATGAAACGGCAAGGGCTCTGCTCGAAGAAAGCCTTGAGATAAGAAAGAAAGCGAAGAACAAATTTGCAATAGCTTCATCTCTTAATACGCTTGCAATACTTCACGTCAATCTTGGGGATTACGACAAGGCGCGGGCATACATTGAGGAAGGGCTTGCGCTCACACGCGAACTCGGGAACAATTACGGGATCGCTGACGGGCTCGGCCTTCTCGGCAATGTGGAAGCATCTCTCGGCAATTTCGAAGAATCCGAAAGACTACAGAGGGAATCGCTGAAGATCTTTGAGGAAATGGGAAAACAAAATAAGATCGCCGATGCTTACAGCAATATCGGAAATGTCTCGTTTCAAAAGGGCGAATATACTTCATCGCTGGAGCATCTCAGCAGGGCCCTCGAAATACAGAGAAACATCGGAGACAAGTTTGGCATCGCGCTTACACTGCTGAGAATGGGAAAGTCTCATACTGCCGGGAAGAATTATCAGGAAGCCCTGGAGAGAATCGAAGAAAGCTTTGCGATCAGGACAAAGCTCGGACTCAAAGGCGGCATTGCCGAATGTCACGGAGTTTTGGGATTTCTGATGATGCTTACAGGAAGATCCGCTGAAGCCGGATCATCTTACCTGAAGAGCATGGAGATCTACCTGGAACTGAAGAACAGTTCCGGAATTTTCTCGGCTCTGCTTGCGCTGTCGTTCATACTGCTCAAAAGGGAAGATTTGGATTCCGCAAAGAAGCTGTTTGGGATTGCCGCCGCATACAGATCTCTTCCGGGCGTGGGAACGGAAATGTTTGATAAGATGATATTCTCAGACATTACGGAACTTTCTCCTGATCTCACTACTACTCTAAGTAAAACTTCTTCCGAACTGCCTGCCTCTGATCAGCTCATGAGCATTGTAACAGAAATTTTGAAAGGCAACTGATCACTTCCCTTAGCGGATCGTCTCACCTTCGCCACTCAATTTTTTTTGTCAGCGCCGATATTGCTGGAATTGCTTCGTCCCGGATTCTTATTGGAAAATTGATTGCAGAAGTGAGTTGATTCTGTAAGCAGGTTGTAGATGATTTCTGCAGGGATGTTTTCTTGTCACAGTCTCCCGCCGCTTTCCACGGGAGAAAATCAGCGGCGGGAATTGACTGCAACATTGTTCTTCGACTCTTATTTGATCAGCATCAGCTTCTTCGTCTGCACGTTTGTTCCCACCTGAAGCCTGTAGAAATAAACTCCCGTGCTCATGTCGGATGCGTTAAGTGTTACATTGTATGTTCCGGGCGACATTGTCTCGTCAACCAGAGTCCTTACTTCCCTTCCGAGAGCATCAAATATCTTAAGCGTGGTTGCCGCTCTCACCGGAGTCTTGAATGTGATGGTGGTTGACGGGTTGAAGGGGTTCGGGTAATTCTGCATAAGCTCGATGGTCTGAGGCGCCGTCGTTCCCGGTGTTGAAGAAATTCCTACCGGCAGTGAGAAATCACTGAGCGGCGTCCAGCCCAGGTTGTTGTTCTCATGCACTTCATTGGTTATTGCATTGTCAGGATCCACGACTGCGTAAATTCTCGTTGCTCTCGGAGTTGCGGGCGGGACTACCCACTGTATGGAAGCATACTTCGACTTTCTGGATTGTATTCCTCCTGTAACAGTTGTCTGCCCGATCTGCACGCCGCCGTCTGCGGGATGGCCTTTGTAGAATCTTACGGTTACTGGCGCTGTGACTCCAAGCAGACCGTAATTGCATACCCTTGCCCTTATGGTTATAGTATCACCTGCCTGCGGATCCATCTTTGAGATTCTGATGTCCTTTGACCTGAACCTGTAAGCAGTGTCGCCTCCCGGAAGCGGGAATCCTTTTTCTGTGTCAAGCCTCCAGGGCAATGCAAATGTAACGTCGGTCTTGTTTCCGTACTTCTCATTCCAGAAGGAAGACGGATTTGCTGTAACGTTCACTTTGTAGTCAAGCACCAAGGCTCCGTTCTTCGCCCAGAATGCATACGGAGTAATGTAGTACGAATTCTGCGGAAGGTTGTAGGGAATTGCAAGGGCGCCGTAATCTCCCCTAAGAAGAATT
>DAIQRO010000091.1:0-1386 GCA_036786155.1 Bacteroidota bacterium | reverse complement strand
GCTGGCTTGAAGTGTAGTTTCCAGAAGCGCCGACTTCAATACCCCATCCGCCGACTGACGCTCCGACCTCGACCCCGATACTCCTTGAGGTATCTGCGCCCTGCGATCTGAAATTCTCCATCTCAAGCTGTGTGAAACTGCTGCCACTGCTTCCGACAGTCTGCGGATTGAACTCGTAGATCAACTGCGCTGTGTCTTCTGAAACAGATGAGGTGTCTTTGTAAGATAGTATGTTTCCGACTTCGTGCTCGGGGCGGTAGATGTTGCCTATCGCAAAGTCGTCCTTCGATTCTATCCAGAGCTTTGTCGTAGGGCCGGGCATCATCACTATCACATTTCCTCTGAAGTTGTTGAGACTGTCATAAACGGGATACTCATAAAAATCATAATCATTCACGATGTTGAAAGTCCAGTCATCGCCCTGTGCACGCCTTCCTTCGGTTACCCTCACAGTGCTTCCCGAGCCCTGAACATTCTTGAATCCTTCCGAATAAGAAGAGGTAATGCTTGCCTGCACTCCGATCCCGAATACGTTTCCTCCTGCGCTGAGAGTTGCATCCACTCCCCAGTCACTTCCCACCTCTACCGTAAGCGTCGTATCCTGAGTGGTTGCCTGCACATAGTCAGCCGAAAATCCGCAGCCGAAATTCGGATAGCATCCGTTAATGTTGAAAGGCACCTGCTGGAATACGTCGTAATGGATCGGCGGAGTGTTGAGTATCACAAGCGGTTGCTTTACAAATGTCTTCCTGTAATGATTCGCCGCTCCAAGCCTTACTCTGTCTCCGTTGAAATCTCCCACCGCAACCGCAAAGTGCCTGATCTTTCCGTTGTTTCCGTCAAGCGTTGTCTGATCATAGTTCTCTTTTCTTCCCTTCAGCGTGAAGCTCGTGAAGTTTCCGGCAACTTCGTAAACGTAGATGTTGAAGAACTGCCTGTTGTTGTCAAAGTCATACGGATTTCCGACCGCAATGATGTCTGCCTTGTTGTTGTAGTCAAGATCGCTGACGGCAATTGCCCTTTCGGTAAAGTCGTTGTTTCCGCTCTCCCATCCGTATATTGCCGGGCCGGTGATCCTTAGTGTGGGCCTGTACAGACTGTCAACGGTGAACGCGTAAATGTTCCCGTTTGCAGCAAGGGCTATGTCGTTCTTCCAGTCTCCGTTCAAGTCCGCCGCTGAAACGTCAAACGGCCTCGACTCTCCGAAGTTAGATATTGCCAGTGTTGCTCTTCTGTTTGAATTCACAACAACAGTGTTGAGCGAGTCTTTGATCTGTACAATGTCTATGTAGTTTCCGGGCTGTCCGTTCTGACTGTGGGTAAATGCAAAGCCGGCAACGATCTCATCAAACGCGTCATAGTTAAAGTCCCTGGCTGATGCGGAGA
>DAIQRO010000336.1:1688-2572 GCA_036786155.1 Bacteroidota bacterium | reverse complement strand
TCTTGCCTATGTATTCTGAAGGGTTGATCGATTTGGTGGAAATGATCTCTGCAAATCCGTTTTCCTTATTGTCTTCCTCATGAGAATACTTCATCTGCACGCCGCCGAACATCCAGTCCGGCATTGCCTTAAGTGAAAAGTCATCTATAATTTCTCCCTGAGCAAAAGCAATATGAGAAATGCCTGTACTGAGGCCAATAAACAGCAGTACAAATAGACATGAGAATCTATTCAAAACAAATGCGATATTAGTTGTTGGAAATGCTTATTTGATGAGTGTCATCCTCTTTACAGAGGTGAAACCGTTTACCTGCAACTTGTAGAGGTAAACTCCTGCTGAAAGATTCGACGCATCAAACTGCTTGCTGTAGGTGCCGGCCTCCTGATACTCCTTTACCAGGGTAGCAACTTCCTGACCTACAAGATTGAAAACTGATAATGAAACGTATCCTTCATTATTCAGTTTGTAACTGATAATTGTTGCGGGATTGAAGGGATTTGGAAAGTTCTGAAAAAGCCTGTAATCGTCTGACGGGCCGGAATTAGATTCAATTCCGTTTGATTCCAAATTACTTTCAGAATGATCTCTTGATTCAGCGTAATTGATTGCGCTGAAGCTGAAAACCATTACTAGCAATATTGTTAGGATTCGTTTCATCATACCATTACAAAATTAAGAGTTCGGATTCTGAAAATCAATAGCAGTTTGAAAAAATTTCCTGCCGTGCTCTTCACACGGCAGGACCTCAAAAACTACTTCACTTCAAGTGCTACAAGCCTTGTGGATCCGTCGGCTGTCTTGACCTTGAGAACAAGTATGTCCCCCTTGTTCTTGGAGGTAATGACTGATTGAAGGTCATTTACGCCGGAAATTGCCTTTTTAT
>DAIQRO010000336.1:586-1678 GCA_036786155.1 Bacteroidota bacterium | reverse complement strand
TGTCAAATCCTTCGGAATACATTTTCACATCCGTAATCCTGCCCCCGTCTTCAAGGCTCAGCTTCGACTTCTCTTCACTGGACAATTCTGTGGCTGTAAAACCGAGAGCTTCAAAGCTTTGTGTGCCGGCAAAGGATCTTTCCTCTTTCGGGACTGAATTTTCGGCCGCTATATCATTATTCTCTTCTCTTGGCTTGAGCGTTACTTTCATGTTCTTTCGGCTTCCGTCCCTGAACACGACAAGGTCCACGCTTTCACCGGGATGCTTTGAACCGATCACTGTCTGAAGTTCGTTTGCAGCATTCACTTCCTTATCGTCAACTGAGAGAATCACATCACCTGACTTAAGGCCGGCATCTGCTCCCGCACCGTTGGGAAGAACGTCCTGCACCAGCACTCCCATCGGCTTCTCAAGACCAAGGCCCTTTGCTTCCTTTACGTCAACATCCTTTATCGTGACTCCGATGTATCCTCTCGAAACCTTTCCGTTCTTGATCAGTTCTTCGGCAACATTCTTTGCCATATTTACAGGAATTGCAAAACCGTATCCCTGATAATAGCCGTTGGTTGTCTTGATGGCGGAGTTTATGCCAACAAGAGTGCCGTTAATGTCAACAAGCGCTCCTCCGCTGTTACCCGGATTTATGGCAGCATCGGTCTGAATGAAGTTGTTGATTGCATAGCTGTTGGAGCCGATCTGAATGTTTCTGCCGATTGCCGATACGATACCGGCTGTGACTGTGCTGTTAAGCCCCAGAGGATTGCCTATTGCCACAACCCACTGTCCCACCTGCACATTGTCAGAATTGCCGATAGTCGCAACCGGAAGATCACTGGCTTCGATCTTTATTACGGCAAGGTCTGTATTCGGGTCAGTTCCCACAAGTTTCGCGGTAAACTCACGCTTGTCAGTAAGGGATACTTTGATTCCGCTTTCGTTTGCGCCGCTGACAACGTGATTGTTGGTAATAATATAGCCGTCAGAGCTAATTATAATGCCGGAGCCGGATCCTCTGTTTGGCATATCCTGCGGCATCTGGAAGAAATGCTCGAATCCTTTCGGCATTTCACTGTCTTCGCTTGATCCTGCCG
>DAIQRO010000336.1:0-456 GCA_036786155.1 Bacteroidota bacterium | reverse complement strand
CAGAAGTTACTTCTATATAAGCAACGGTTGGCGTAACAGATTTGGCAATTTCAACAAATGCATCATTGAGTCCCTTTAGCTGAGTGTTGGCCTCCTGAATGGGAGGCGCAGTCTTAAACTCGACCTGTGAGCTGGCAACAATTGGTTTTATGTTGCCAAAGTTCGCTATCAGAAGTCCGCCAAAAGAAAGTGCAACTACCAGCAAGAGGCCGGCAAAGATCACTGATTTTTTTGACATGTTAATTCTCCTTTTTAAATTTATTTTGATCAGATTTTTTGAAATCTTGTATCAGAATTGATCGATAATTCTTCTCGCTGTTTGTTTACTCCGTCCGCTTGAGTATTCAAGCAAGTGGGCTTCATAGATCCTGCAGAACCTGTCAATCGCTGCTTTGCCGTTATCTGTGGCTGAAACAATTTCATGATCTGCATCCCTTACCAGAAAACCCCTCATAA
>DAIQRO010000335.1:1587-2590 GCA_036786155.1 Bacteroidota bacterium | reverse complement strand
TGAAGTTCTGCGGTTGCCTGTTTGCGAGGAAGTGTACGACCTTTCTCCAGTCTGTTTTAAAGTCGTACAAAAATCTCTCATGGGGATTGAGCTCAAAAGCCTTCTCAAGCATTGCAAGCCCCGTTTCAAGTTCTTCATTCATAAGATGAAGCTTGGCCAGCTCGAAATAGGATTCAGCCCATGTTGGATCAATCTCAATTGACTTAGTGAATGCGCTCAGCGCTTTGTCAAACCTTTTCAACTCCATATATGTGCATCCGAGTTCATGCCAGGCTTCGTTATTGTCAGGGCTGAGCTTTACGACCATCTCATAGCTTCTTGCCGCATCTTCAAATCTCTCGAGCACCATTTCAGTGTCTGCCTTCAGCAGCCAGATGTCTGAATAATCCTTGCAAAGTATGAGGGCGGAATTGAAATCATTCAGCGCCTCATCATACTTTTTCTGATAGTAAAAGCAGTTACCCCTGCCGTAATATGATTCATAGTTCTGAGGATCGATCTAGATCGCTTCAGTGAAGTGTTCAATGGCGTTTTCAAATTCACCGAGCTCTTCAAATGCATTGCCGATGTTGTGCAAAGCATATGAATCGTTCTTTCTCAGCTCAAGCGATTTTCTGTAGCAGTCAATTGCCTTGTGCAGCCTTCCGATCGATGAATACGCATTTCCGCAATTGTACCATGCAGAGGAGAAGTTATCTCTCAGTGCAAGGCATATTTCGTAGCTTTCAATTGCCTTGTAGTATCTCATCATCCTGTTCAGCACTATGCCTCTGTTATACCATGCCGTATAATTAAGCGGGGAGAGTTCAAGATGCTTGTCGTAAGCAAGTACGGACTCCTTCAGCATGTCCAGAAAATCATAGCAATATCCCATCTCGTAATACGAATCCTTATGCTCCTTGTCTATTTTCAGAACGCTTTCAAAACTATGCAGAGCATCGGAGAACTTCTCCATCTTCTCGAATGTAAGCCCCATATTAAAATGGGCATCAATATTTTCGGG
>DAIQRO010000335.1:0-1577 GCA_036786155.1 Bacteroidota bacterium | reverse complement strand
GTTATCCCCTTGTTAATGAAGATCTCGGAATCTGTAGGGTCAAGAAGTATGGCTTTGTCGAAATACTCCAGCGCTTCGTCAAATTTTCCGAGGCTGTCAAGGATGAGCGCCATTTTATGCCAGGCGTCTGTAGAATAGGGATAAATGTCCAGCAGGACATTTACATAGCTCAGGGCCTTCTCAAAATCGTTGTTATCGAAATAGAAATTGATTATTTCCTCAAGATTCTCAGCATCAAAATTGGTTTGAGCTTCTTCTTCGAGTTTCAGTATCTTTTGGAGTTCATCTTCATTGAATTTCCTGGGATTTCTGTCATCATTTTCTTCTTCATTAATGAAATCGAGGCCGTCACTATCTTTCATTGCATTCTCCTTATGAATTGTTATAAGGTGAAAAACTTTAGATGAAATTATGCAAACCTCATTATTAAGTCAAGTAATTATTCGTAAGTGCAGAAATTTTGGGATACTTGCTGTCCGCTAATGCCCAATACAGGCGCAGGTTCTGCGCTCAGACGGTATGTATGAAGCAGTTGACATGCAATTTGTGAATTATATTGACGCCGTGCATTGAGTATATTGCCGCTTTCAAAAATCAACCAAACCAATACAGGACAATTGAAGCCAAAGTTCAAGTCTTACATCAAGGGCAGGAAAAAATTCAGCCATATAATCTATAAGAAGAACGGTTACAGGGCGGTGATCACTATCAACAGGGAAAAGAAACTGAACTGCCTCGATCTCACAACCATAACGGAGCTTACGACAGCATTCAAAGACGCCTCATGGGACGATGACATTTCTGTCATAATTCTCACAGGCGCAGGCCGGAGGGCTTTTTCCACAGGGGCCGATCTTGATGAACAGCAGGAATACTTCCTTGGAAATCCGGCTGATTACTATAAGTGGATGTATGAGTTCATACAACTGCATGAAGTGATGAGAAATGTCGGCAAGCCCACCATTGCACGGCTTAACGGCATGACCGTCGGAGGAGGGAATGAACTGAATATGAGCTGTGACCTTGCAATTGCCGCCGACCATGTGATAATAAGGCAGGTTGGTGCGGCAAGAGGCAGTGTGGCCGCCGCAGGCGCGACGCAGTTCCTGCCGCTTCTTGTCGGTGACCGCCGCGCCAGGGAGATACTTTTTCTCTGCGAAGAAATTCCGGCGGAAAGAGCCCTGGAATGGGGACTTGTGAATCAGGTGGTGCCTTATGACCGGCTCGATGAAGCGGTGGAGATCATGGCCGAGAAACTTCATCATAAGCTCCCTGAATGCCTGAGATATGCCAAACAACACCTGAATTTCTGGCGCGACCTTTCCTGGCATACAACCATTGGCCACGCCCGAGACTGGCTTGCCATTCATAATCTCTCTGCGGAAGTGAAGGAAGGGATTTCTTCATTTAACAAAAAGAAACGTCCCGACTATGAAAAGATCAGAAAAGGCTACGGAAAGAAGTGAAAGGTAATTCAGATGGTTACAGGCTCGGGAACGACCTTCTCCACATCAACGGCAATTCCGAAGCTTTCTTCGAAGAGCGCTTTCCGCATGTTTGCGCCCCAAATTTCAAGT
>DAIQRO010000334.1:0-2592 GCA_036786155.1 Bacteroidota bacterium | reverse complement strand
AAGTGCAAGTATGAATATCAGTTTCCCTTCCCTGTTCAGGAACGGCTGAACCGAATCGCTTCCCATGTAAGCATTAACGGTTATCGAGTCAAAGCCGTAAGTGTCAAAATATGTTCGGGCATAAAGTTCAGTTGTATTGTCAAGGTCGCCCCGCTTCGCATCACAAATGGATATCAGTCCTTCCGGAATTTCATTCATGCTCTCCCCCAATGCCTCGATCCCCTTCTCCCTGAGAAATTCGTAGAAGGCGACATTCAGTTTATAGCCGGCAACAATTTCTTTCGTGGATCTGATTATCTCACGGTTGAATTCAAGAACGGGATTCTCTGCATCAAGAAACAGAGCGGGGATCTTTCCGGGATCGGAATCAAGCCCGACAACCACATTTGATCCGCTGGCCTTTACCGCATTGTCCAGTTTTTCGGAGAAATTCATCAGAAGTTTTTCCACATCATTGATTCTACCGGCTTCTTGGTCTTTCTGTTGTACTTTGCGGATGCCTTCTTATTGTAGGGTGTCAGCACATTTCCGTCAACCTTGAAATAGATAAGCTGGCCGATCGGCATACCAGCATAGATCCTGACGGGTTGTTTGACGGAGATCTCAAGCGTCCAGTTGTTCTTGAATCCCACATCGCCCTTGCCTGCAGTCGCATGGATGTCTATCCCAAGCCTTCCCACACTTGACTTTCCTTCCAGAAACGGCACGTACTCAAATGTCTCCGTGTACTCCTGCGTCACACCGAGATAGAGCTTGGTAGGCAGTAAGACATATCCGTCCTTTGGTATTCTGAAGTGCGTGATCCTGTTATGCCTCTTTGCATCAAGGATCTCATCGTCATAGACAGAAAGCCAGTCTCCGAGATGAACATCATAGCTGTTGGAGCCGAGGTTCTTCCTGTCGAAAGGTTTTATGACTATGTTCTTGAACTTTATCTCTTCAAGGATCTTCTTGTCCGAAAGTATCATCTTTATGTTTGATGTGTTAATTGTTTATGCGTATGGCAATCAGTACTGATTCCTGTACCTGTATGCGCTCATTGCAATACCCAGCATCAGGAAAAATGAAAGAAGAGAGGATATGCCGTAGCTCACAAGAGGCAGGGGAATTCCGATCACCGGCAGAAGCCCGATCGTCATTCCGACATTTATCACCACATGGCAGAAGATAACGCTCGCAATGCCTATGCATGCTATGCTGAGAAATCTGTTCTTTGAAATGCTGCCGTTGCTTACGATCCTCCCTATCAGCAGAAGGAACAATAACAGCAAAACAACAATTCCAATGAATACAAACTCTACACCAATCAAGAAGAAGATGAAATCAGTACACAGCTCGGAAATGAATTTTAGCTGTGTCTGCGTACCCTGCAGGAAACCTTTTCCCGCAAGCCCGCCCGAACCGATCGCAACCTTTGACTGTATAACATTGTATCCGCTTCCGAGCGGATCGAGCGATGGATCAAATACGGCCTGTATCCTCTTCTGTTGATATGGCTGAAGCTTGCTGTACAGACTGTCGGCAGAGATACCGATAACAACATTGGCAAGTACAACAATTGCTACAATGAAGATCTTTCTCTTAAACATCAGAAGTATAAGCGAAACGAGTACAAGCGAACCGATAAAGTAAGTGGTTCCAAGCAACGCGCCGACAACCACTATGGCAGGAGATACCATGCAGATTATTGCAAAGGGTGAAAGCCCGGCCCAGAAGAAGATCGGCAATAGCATGGACACAAATACAAGCGATGTTCCCATATCCGGCTGACGCATGATGAGAAGCACGGGAAACGCGATGAACAATGCGGCTTTAAGAAACTCCAGCGGATTGTTCAGATTCCGGAACCCTTCATCCGTGGATGACAGGTAATTTGCAAGAGCAAGTATTGTAGTGATCTTCGCAAACTCTGACGGCTGTATCCCGAATCCTCCGATGCTGAACCAGCTCTTTGAACCGGCTATCTTCTTTCCGAATATCAGTACAAGAACCAGCAGTACTAATGAAATGCCGTACAAAAGATATGATGCGCGTGATATGAACCTTGGCGGGATGAAACTTACCACAAGCATAAGTACAATGCCGGCCGCTCCAAACCACAATTGTTTTGTGAAATAGTCGCCGCTGCCTGTGTACGTTGCGCTGAACACCGCAAGAAGTCCGCATGCAAGTATGCTCAGCGAAACCGCAATCAAGAAACCGTCAATCTTTTCGAATATGCCTCTGTCCATTACCTTAGTCGTTCACGCCTCCGCTGACAGGTTTAATTTCAGCTTCGGGATCTATGCCAGGGCCGCCAAGGTATCTCAGCATGATCTTCGCCGCAACCGGCGCGGCAAACGAAGCGCCCCAGCCTTGCTTTTCTCCAAGCACGCAGATTGCAATTTTCGGATCTCCGTATGGCGCATATCCTACAAACCATGAGTGATTCGTGCCCGTCGAGTTTTGCGCTGTTCCCGTTTTGCCGCACATTACAAACTGTTCTGACTTGATCGACCTTGCGGTTCCGTTTCCGTTCACCACAAGATACATTCCTTTGTTTACGGCTTCATAATTTTTCGCATCCATGTCAATTCTTCTCTGCTCAAACTT
>DAIQRO010000090.1:10706-11499 GCA_036786155.1 Bacteroidota bacterium | reverse complement strand
AAGTTCCTCTAATGACAGGAGTCCCAGCCGCCGTCCATGTCCTTATACTGTTCCTGTGCTTTATGACTCTGTAGTAAGTTCCCGACAAAGCTTTGTTGAAATTCAGCGTTCCGGATACGGCGTTTGTTCCCATTACAGTGATCGCTGAATCAACTACGACGCTTGGCAAATCCGATCTGTGCAAGTAAACCCGAATGGTATCAAGAAGTCTCCAGTAAGGATTAGTTGATATCCACATTCCCTGTGAGCCCAATCCGAACAGCGCGGTAGTCGGGGCTGTAGACAGAGTCTGTACGCAAATGTTATCAAGATACAGATTGTTTCCAAATTGGCTCCTTGCTTTGAATCTCAGTTTATTTGTGCCGACAGGCAAAAGGTAGATCTTTGGCCTCCATTGACCTGCAGTGGGAGTAAACGCGGAACCTGTAGGTGGCGCAGTATTGAGTTCGCCGGTTCCTTCCAAGTTACCTCTCAATATTACGAGGTCAGACCAGGTTACTCCAAGATCTGAAGATCTCTCTATGACAAGAGTGTCCGGGCCAAAACCGGATGAGTTGAATGGCGCATAGGCCTCATCAAACGTCAGATAAGTTCCGGTACTTACAGCAGTGAAGTTATTTGTTGTAAGTGATTGTACAGTATTCCTTGGCGCATTGTAGAAATCGAATTTTGCCGAGCCTGATCCGCTGCCGTAAGCGCTGACAGTGTTTCTTGACCAGTAATTCGTTCCGCTGTATTCCTGGAAGAATCCGGCCGGCGGAAACTTGTCGATAGAGAATGTTTCACAGGGCGC
>DAIQRO010000090.1:6702-10696 GCA_036786155.1 Bacteroidota bacterium | reverse complement strand
ACCCTGAGCATTGATGTTGATCGTGTAATTCCCTGTCGGCGTAACCGTTCCCACAGTCCTTACTTTCAGATACTTCGTATTCGGATAACTTGAAAGTGTATTCCCTCCGAGATACTCGAGCTGAATACTGCCTGTAGCCGGAGCCGGCGTAACTGTTGCGCTGAATGTCGTTACGTCAGTATAGAGCTTTACTGCCGGTATAGAAACATTCACGTTTCTGCTGTCATTGGTCTGGTGAATGTCCTGGCTTGCAGGAGTTGCAAGCAGGCCGAAATCAGGGAAGTACGAACCTACGTTCTTGTATGTGCCCAGTCTTCCGTCATACCATACGGCAAATCCCGCTTTTGTATTGGCAGTCATGCCGTCATAATCACCCCTGTAGCAATTTGTGTTTGGCGCACAGGAAGGATTCGGATAAGTCCATGATTGAGTTGTCAGTTTCTGATTAGCTGCAAATGTAGCTCCGCCGTCATCCGTATATGTTGCATAGACATTCACGGCATAGGTTGCAGGATTTTCCCTTGTATCATACCATTTGATATAAAGCCTTCCGGTTTCTTTCTCACACCATATCGCCGGGAACCACTGATCGCCTGTTGTTACGTCATTTACTGTTATCTTGTTTGACCATGTAGCACCCTGATCATTTGAGTATTGAAGGATTATGTCCGGTTTGTTGCCGTTTCCGGCGGGTACGTTTGATGCATAAACAAGATACAATCTTCCTCTGTTAGGTCCGTAGCTGTTATCCATTGCTATCATCGGATATGGCCTGGTTCTTCCGTTGTTTATCACAAGTCTTCCTGCTGTGTTCAGTGTTCCAACATAACCTGCAACAGTCAGACTTGACCTCACTGCAAAAGTTGCTCCGCCGTCAAGTGATCTGTGAAATGTGTAAGTGACGTTTGCAGTTGAGCCCGTATTTGTAACATACATTACACAGCCGCCCTGTGTGGCGCCGTTCGGTCCGACGGCGATCATAGTGCCGGGAATAGTATTGCTTGAAGTGTAAGTCTGTGCCCATGTGGTTCCTCCGTTTGTGCTTCTGGCAAAATTTCCAGGTGTGATAGCAGCATACAGATAGTTCTTGTACGGTCCGTTTGTCTGGTCCGCCGCAAGTGTGTTACGGTCGTTTCCGTTTACAGAAAGTACTCCGGCGCCGTATGTTGCGCCTCCGTTTGTTGATTTATAAACATACTGGCCGCTTACTCCTGATCCGTAAAAAAGATTACCTGTGCTGTCCCATGCTGACCACGGATCACAGCAAATGGAAGGATTATAAGCAGGATTGCTTTGCGTCCAGTTGTAACCGTCTGTAGTGTAATATGCATTTTGCCCGGACACTGAATTGTTCACGCCGAATTGCATATTCAGCGGATTTCTCGGATTAGATACCAGCATTTGTTCTGCAAAATCAACTCCGATCTCGAAGTTGTCAAATCCGTTAGCGTCTGTGAGGATATCAAGATCGTCATCTCCCGCTTCCGTTACATGAGTAAGCGCCTCCCTTGTGGGCCTGTCTATGTAAGGATCGCTTTCGTCATAATCAAACATCGCCTCGTTGTACGGCAATGGCGCTTTCTGGCCCTGAAACACTTCAAGGCCAATGAATGAAAGCAAAAGAATGACAAGCAGGCCTGAAGCGCTGCTCTTTAAGAAGTTTCGTTTCTTCATACTGGAATTTTATTTGGTTGAAGGTCGTTGAACCTAACCCTTTTTAACTTATATTGCAATTGAGAATTGATAAATTGCATACAAAATATCAGTCTGATACTATGATCTTCAGATTCATGCTTTCAGCTTTGTTTTCGTTTGCCGCTGTGTCTGCTTATGCATTGGGTGATTGGGTTGCAGTCAATAGCCCCGTCACGCAGACTATGAGGATCTGCGTTATGCCCGACTCTCAGCACGGCTGGGCAGCAGGTGATGACGGAATGATCATCTGCACTACTGACGGCGGGCTGTCCTTCTTTCAGCAAACCAATCCTGTTTCATTCTATGTTAATGACTTGTTCTTTCTCAACAGAAGGCTTGGGTGGATTGTCTCCAATGAAGCATTCCCGGGTGGTTCTATAATAGTCCATACTACAAACGGCGGACTGAACTGGAGCGCTTTTGATTTTCCGGATTCAACGAAACTGTTGAGAAGCATTTTCTTTCTTGATTCGCTGAATGGTTATGTTGCCGGATTTGGCGGTGCAATATGCAAAACTACAGACGGAGGCCAGAACTGGTTTGAATCTGCCGTTGATACTTCTTCATTCTCCGGATTTCCCATCTACAAAATTTCATTCTCAGATCAGTTGACCGGTTATGCTGTTGGGGGATATATAGATGTGGCCGGTGTAATCTGGAGAACAACAAATGCAGGCGCTCTCTGGAAAGCCGGAGACTATTCACCCGAACCATTCTTCGACTTGTTCACAATTGGATCTGGAAAAGTGCTTGCGGTGGGCGGTGATTTTGAATACGGGGTGCAGATGAGTGTGACGAACAACTCCGGACAGAATTGGGCTTACAACAACCTCGGCATTTTCGGGCAGGGCTATTCCATTGACTTCCGGACCTCTTCCGAAGCCTGGATGACCACAGGCTACGGCGGCAACTGGGCAGTGACTCATGACACGGGCAATACATGGAACACTTTGCCTGTGAGCGATGCAGCTGTTCTTTACTCGGTTGATTTTGGAGATTCATTGCACGGCATTGCAGTCGGCTCAGGCGGAACCATTTTCAGATACGACCCCGGACCAAGCAATAGCGTACAATCAAATTTACTCTTGCCTTCAGAAATTTATGTATCGGCCTATCCAAATCCGTTCAATCCAACTTCAAGTTTGACCGTCAATGTACCTTTCCCAGGAACAATTTCGATATCTGTTTATGATGGCTCTGGAAAACAAGCAAGTACAATTGCTGAAGCAGAATCTATCAATGCGGGAAAGCATACTTACATATTCGATGGCTCAGGGCTTTCTTCAGGCATCTACTTTGTCACTGCCAGATTCGCAGCGACCGGCGGCTCTGCGCTGTTCAGCAGATCGATCAAAACTGTTCTTCTTAAATGAATAAAAGAGCCGTATGCGAAAACACCCGGCTCTTTCTGAAGTGCAGTGGCAACTATTGGTCTTTGTACTTTTCTTTCAGCTCTTTCAGATACTCCTTATATGAAAGCTTTGGTTTGACCGTTTCCTGCTTCTGCATTTCTCTGAATCTTTTGCCGTTGGCAATCTTTTCCAATACTGATTCGCTGACCTGAGTTGCAGGCAACTCATTGGAATAATAACTGGGAGCAGGGACATTTGCGCCAGGAGGCCTCACAGCTTCAACATAATTGGCAGCGTTGTTGTCTGCAAATGAAAAATCGGAACCGTCAACAAAATTATCTCCCGTGAGGTCTGTAATTACATATCCCGAAACAAAGTTCGAAGCGTCCGTCTCTACCAAACTTACATCGGATGCATCTATTGCACCGTCCTGGTTTATGTCCCCGCTGTACAGGCCTCTCCACGTCTCTGACTGTATCATGAGAGGCATGTTGTCTCCGTATGATTCTCCGGGGCTGATGAAATTCTTAAAGAATGTACTCCCCCTTGTGTAAGTAACAGGTAAGTTGCTCCATGTTTCGATGCTGTTGCGGTGTTTCACTACAATGTAGTAGTTACCGGATAGAGCATTATTGAAAACCACATCGTACATGTAAGCAGAACCCGACACAACAGTCTTTGCTGAGTCGATCTGAATGTAAGGAGCAGTATCCGCCCTAAGGTAATATCTGACCGTATCTTCAAGCCTCCAGTACGGAGATGTATTGATGAACATACCCTGATTCATAAGCCCGAATGTATTTGCCACGGGGGCGGACAATGACTTTATGCTGAAGTTATCCACATACATATTGTTGCCGTATCCGCTTCGCGCCCTGAGTCTTATTTTGTTTGTCCCGACAGGAAGAGAGTAAACCTTTTTTCTCCATTGCGAAGCTACCGGTATG
>DAIQRO010000090.1:1553-6692 GCA_036786155.1 Bacteroidota bacterium | reverse complement strand
AGTCCTGCAAGGACTGTGTAAGTTGCACCTCCGTTTGTTGAGGATTCTACATAAAGACTGTCCGGGCCGGGATAGTCCTGGCCGTATGGGGCGTATGCCTGATCAAAAGTGAGATACTGCCCGGCCTTTGTTGGTGCACAATTAGTGTAAATTGATTGCACAGTACCGCTTGGCGCAGAAAAACTTTCGAACATTGCCGAGCCGATGCCCTGCCCGTATGCGCTTGCACCGATCCTTTTCCAGTACTGTGTGCCGGTGAAACTGAGGTTGAAGAATGTCGGCGGAAACTCTGTATTAGTAAAGCTCTCGTTGTCCCTCATATTGAAATTGGTCTTTATTACAAAGAGTCCGTTGCTGATGTCTGAGCCGACAATTTTGCCGGACGGAAACACATAAACCGCCCAGCAGCCGCTAAATGAATTGCTGTTGCTGGATGGATATGTATCATACCATGCTACCTCTGCAGGCGTGGCAGGATTAGATATGTCAACTATTCTGATGCCTGAAGTGTAATGCGCAATCACGGCATACTTTCCGTATATCTCCACATTGTGGACTATTGAACTTGTAATCCCTGTCGGCTGCCACTCTGTGATCTTTGTGATGCTGTTCAGATCGGAAATATCGAACACATACAGTTTCCCGGCCGGGCTTGACACTTCGTTTGTGGTCAGAATGTATTTCCTGTCATCTGTGATTGCCGCATTATGTGTGGAGACTGTCTGCGACTGGTATGCCTGCCAGTTTCTGACATACTGCGGAGTGTTCTTGTTCTGAGCATTTATGATTGACATTCTCCCGGAGTAAACATTGGCTGTCCAAATTGTGTCATTCAGCACACGGCAGTCATGAACATATTCTGTTGTCCATTGTCCGAGCTTCACCGGAACTATAGGATTCGTAAGGTCAACTATTGCAACTCCGCCGTTGGGAGAGGCATTCCCGCCATTAAGATACAGGTACTTCCCCGACTGTGAAATTGAATGCGTTTTCGTGTAACCTGAGTACGACCATGTATTGACAAGGCTTACCGAATCGGGGAGATACTGAAGGTCAATTATCTGCAAACGGCTGTTTGTTCCTTCCGATACTATGTAAGCATAGTTCTGATACGTCTTCATTTCCCGCCATGAACTGTTTACACCTGCCACAAAATCCACTTCGTGAATGTTTGCAGAGTCTGTAATGTCAACGAATGAAGTGCCGGTTTGAGTACCCAGTATTGCGTACTCCCTTCCGTTCGGAGCAACGTAACCCCAAAGCGCCGAGTATGAAGAATAGGCATCAATGTTCCTTAAGAGATAGGTGTTCTGATTGCCGAGCTGTGAATATGCTGTTGTGGAATAAAACAAACAGCACATTACAAATAAGAATATTCTATTCATTCTTTTAAATGTTTGTTTGTTTGGGGTGAGGCAAAATATGAAAATCCTTTTCCAATAGCTAAGAAAAGGTGATAACTGATTTCAGTCACCGATATCCCGGTTCACCTTTTTAATCATCCATAAAAAACAAAGAGCCGGAGAATTGTCTCCCCGGCTCTTTGACAAAGATCTGAAATGATCAGAAATTATTTCTGTGCCTGACTTCTGTATTCATTCCTTTTCATCTCAAGATACTCCCTGTAAGTTTGCTTCACAGGTTGCTCAGCTACCTGTTGCTGTGAACTGATTCTCTTTCCTTCTTCATACTTCTGTCTCTGAAGATCATTCTCAAATACCGGAGGAGCCTGATCTTCCTGCTGAATCGAAGGCAATGGTGAAGCTCCCGGAGGCTCAACCGCCTGAACGAAGTTCGATGCATTGTTATCAGCCATTGCAAAGTCGGTTCCGTCAACGAAATTGTCGCCCGTGATATCTGTATTGACATAACCGCTTACAAAATTCTGTGCATCGTTGTCGATCAGCCCCACGTCAGTCCCGTCAATAGTCTTATCCTGATTGACGTCTCCGCTGTACATTGCATAGTAATTGAACCCAGAGATATTGCCAATAAAAGCCATATTATTGCCGTATGATTGGGTGCCCGGTGTGAGGAAGTTATGGCTGTGGCTGGAACCCCTTGTGAAAGCTGAAGGACTTGGCTTCCACACAAGTATGGAGTTCCTGTGCCTTGCTTCAAGATAGTAGTTCCCTGACAGAGCTCTTGTAAATCCTGCCGACAAGACGTAAGAACCATCAATTCTTCCTTTTGTGGAATCAACAATTACGTTCGGGAAATCGGATCTTCTCAAATAAACCCTGAATGTATCAAGAAGCACGTCAGGATTCGGGTATCTCCAGATCCCCTGTGTCTGTATTCCGATTCCATAAGATGAAGATGCAGGAAGGGACTGTATACATACATTATCTACGTAAAGATTGTTTCCGAATCCGCTTCTTGCTCTCAACCTTACTTTATTCGTTCCGGTAGGAAGCGCATATATCTTCGGCCTCCATTGCGAACTGGTGGGTGTGAACGCTGAAGTTGTTGCCGGGGCTGTGTTCAGCTCGCCGCCAGAAGGATGACCTGCAAGTGCGGCAAGTGTTGAATACGTTGTTCCTCCGTTTGTTGATGATTCAACATAAAGGCTGTCAGGACCAGGGAAAGTCGGGCCGTAAGGGGCATAAGCCTGGTCAAATGTCAGATAATAACCTGCAGGAGTCGGCTGGCAGTTTGTTACCAATGACTGTACTGTTCCGGATGATGCATTGTAGAAATCGAATTTCGCGCTTCCGCTGCCCGCTCCGTAAGCGCTTGCTGTCTGCCTTGTCCAGTACTGTGTGCCGGTATATTCAAGACTGAAGTAATTCGGAGTAAAAGCTGTGTTTGAAAAATCTTCGCAACCCCAGCAAGGATTTGAGGCCTGTACTTCGACCCTTGCAGTCCATGCCTGGTAAATGCCTGATTCGTTCGAATGCCAGAACGGCCATATTCTTTGGTTGCCGTTAACGGGATTACCCGGAATCAGATTGGAAGTAATGCCGATATAGTCACCTGCATACTGGCTGTTCACGTTTGCCAGTCCGGTCGGCGCATGCCTGAACTTATTGCCCACTTTCATTTCTGTGAAAGTCACGCCGCCGTCCGTTGACCTTGCCATCCAAACTTCGGCGGAATCATTTGTCGCGATGTTTCTGCTGTCATAGTAAACAACGTTGACTGCGCCTGATTCATCAACTCTTACTGCTCCCATATACTGTTTCTTTCCGTTTCCGAAGGCATCCTGATTCACTCTCACACCTGCTGACCAACTTGTACCTCCGTCGGTTGATTTGTACAAGGTGATATCGGATACGTCACCGGCCACGCCGGGATTCTTCTCGCCAGCTACTACGTAGATCCAGCCGGCCCTCGGACCGCATGTTCTGTCAACGTCTATTCTCGGGAAACCGGCAACCCTGATGTTGTTCATCATGTTGAATGTCCTGTTTCCGTTTACATTGACAGCATTGTTCTTTGCAATTGTCCAGCTTACACCGCCGTTAGTAGATTTTGCAAAGCCGAGCGAATCTTCGGTAAATGGGCTTGAAAGAACAGAATTTGCCCAAACCACATAGACCTCGCCGTTTGGCCCGGTCTTTATGTCACACCCCTGATGAAACCGGCTTGCTGAAGGAACCGGACTTACAGGTGCAACGCTTGACCATGATACTCCGCCGTTTGTTGTATATGTAAGAACGATCCTGTTTGTGAATGCTCCGGCAAATTCTGTGTAAACAGTATAGCTTCTGCCGTAAAATGCGCTCGAAGGAGCGTCATCAGTTCCGGAGAAGTTCTTGTCAGCGCTTGTGGACGCGCCCGGGAATCCGACAATGCTGGCCCAGTTAAGGCCGTTATTTGTGGAATATGAAGCTCCCATTGAACCCGAAGTAATGATGAATGACTCGATAATCCTTCCATCCTTGTCAATCACCGGTGCAGGATCACCGAAGTTGAACAGTCCTGTGCCCGCGCTGTTTCTGATTGTGTCGCCGCCAAACCAGTTCACTCCGGCATTAGTGGATACATACCAACCCACACTGAACGGACATGATGCACACCCCTGCGTTGCATTAGCTGAACCGAAGAGTATGTTGTGGTTTGTGGGGTGCCTTGTTACGATCACTTCCGACTGCATGCCTGTGGTTCTCGGTACGGGCCTGAATGGCGTGTTTACAACAAACACTCCCTGAGGTGAGTTTATGAACTGCGGTTCATTGAAAAACGGAACAGCGTTGTCTTCTACAGGAAGTACAGCATATTCCGGAGATGTGAGCGGACCTTCATTGATCCTTGTGCTCGGATGCGGATTCCATCTTGGGCTTTCATCACCCGGCGCAAAACCGGTGTAAACTGCCCAGGAAAGAAATGCCAAAGAAGCAAATAAGAAGAGCTTGGCTTTCATTGTTTTCCTTTCTTTCCCTCGGTTGTGAGAGAATTATTTTTGAAAAGTGGCATAACTTACAGAATTCTTTTTCAATTTGATATAGCCAATGTGCAAATAATCGAAACGTAACTTTTATGTAGAAACTTGAAACTTTTTCGAAAATGATTAACTTAAATGTCATCATTTGAATAACTACATTGCATACAAACAAGACTGCCCGCAAAATGAAAAGGATCACTGCTTTGCTTGCCGTAACTGCATTATCAATGATAATGCTCGACTTCAGGGAGCTTTATTCTCAGATCACATGGACCCGAATGCCGGATGTATCTCACAGGATTCTGAACACATGCAGTTTCCTTGATTATAACACAGGATGGATCGGCGGGGATTCGGGACTTATCTTGAAGACCACCAATGCCGGAATGAACTGGACTGAACAAAGCTCCGGAACGTTCTATAATATTGAGAGGATATACTTCTATAATTCTCAGATCGGTTATGCGCTGGTCTGGAATGTTTTCCCCGATACAAATCAGTTTCTCGGAACTGTTATTCTCAAGACAACTAACGGCGGGAGCTTCTGGAACAAAACTCCGTATCCCGACACCAATTACTTTCTGAGAGATATTTATTTCCTCACTGAAACAACCGGGTTTGTAGGCGGCTCGCCCATAGTAATCGCCAAAACAACTAATGCCGGAAATACATGGGTCAAAATGGACGCAGACACAACTAACATCGGATTGCCTGTCTTCTCAATTAAATTCTTTGACTCGCAGACCGGATTC
>DAIQRO010000090.1:0-1543 GCA_036786155.1 Bacteroidota bacterium | reverse complement strand
CGCAAGCGGAGGGTTCAGAGATATTGCCGGATCAATGTGGAGGACAACCAACGGAGGCAATCGCTGGTTCTCGGCAATAGTGGGACCGGAACCCCTCACTGACCTGCACATCCTTAATCCCCAAAAAGTGTACGCTGCCGGAGGTGATTTTGAATACGGCTCAAGTTATGTGTTTACAACAAACGGCGGAATTAACTGGTCTTACGATACGCTTGGTGTTTTCGGCGTTGCCTCGGCAATTGACTTCAGAACTCCTAACGAAGGATGGATATCTCTCGGCACATCACAGAAGTATTCATACACATTGAACGGAGGGCTGAACTGGACCAGCACTTATACTCCTGATTCCGTTATCCTTACTGACATTGACTTCACCGACTCTCTTCACGGTTACGCGATCGGATACTTCGGAACACTTCTTAAATATGACGGTACAACTTCCTCCGTAAGCAATGCAAACCCGGGTGAATTTCCGGATGCGTTCACTTTGGAACAGAACTATCCCAATCCCTTCAATCCCGTTACCCGCATCAACTATGCTATTGCTGAGGAAGGCGACGTGCAACTCAACGTGTATGATATCTCAGGCAAGCTTGTTTCGGTACTGCAGAATTCATTCCAGCGTCCGGGGAGCTATTTTGTTGAATTCAACGGGGCCGGACAAACAAGCGGAATATACTGGTGCACTTTGCGTTTTACGCGAGGCGGCAGTTCATACAGCAAGAGCATAAAGCTCATGCTTGTTAAGTGATCGCATTCGCGGTATGAAGTCAAGACTGATACTGATCTTCTTCGCAATACAGCTGTGCCTTACTGATTCGTATTCACAGCAATCTGCCAGGATCGCAACATACAACTTGCTTAATTATGATTCCTCGGTTGATACGCTGAGAAATACATACTTCAGAACAGTTGTGTCCGGAATGAATCCTGATGTGCTGGTTGTACAGGAGATCATTGGCAACAGTTCGGTCAATGTCTTCAGGCGGCAGGTGATGAATGCGATCAGCTACAATTACACATCAGGCGTTTTCATTGACGGACCCGATACCGACAACGCAATTTTCTTCGATTCGACAAAGTTCAGATTCATTTCCAACACTCCGATTCCAACAGCATACCGGAATCTGAGCGAGTTCAGGCTGTTTCATAAACCGACAGGAGATTCTTTACGAATTTTTGCGTGCCACCTTAAGGCAGACACCGGCACACTGAATCAGCAGAGGCGCGCTGCACAGGTTGACAGCCTGAGGAAGAGGACAGACGCACTTTCAGCAGGCACTTCTTTTATTACTTGCGGCGACTTCAACATGTACGGCGCTAATGAGTCAGCTTACATAAAACTCATGCAGGTGAATTCTTCAGACGGAAATTTCAATGACCCGTTTTCGATGCCCGGCATCTGGAACAACTCTGCCTATTCGCAATATCATACACAGTCCACAAGGAGGAGAAGTTTCGGCGGCGGTGCTACAGGCGGGCTTGACGACAGATTTGACATCATACTTTACAGCAATTCGGTCAAGTCATCAACAGGTAAGGT
>DAIQRO010000089.1:6566-11509 GCA_036786155.1 Bacteroidota bacterium | reverse complement strand
CAGACCGGTCCGTTTGCCGTGATGCCCCCGATCGTGTTAGAGTTTACGGATTTGTTTCCGGTGCCCAGCATTCTTATCGCATTTACCTGTTGTGTGCCGAAGGAGTTTATCACGGTGTATGTGATCGAATTGGATGTCTGGCTTCCTATGATGTTGCTGTCTGCAAGAACATTTCCTTCGGTTACATTTATCAACTGCGCGCTGTTCCAGTTGCCGTTAAGCTGAATGCCTGCGATAGTATTTCCCCTTACAATTGTCAGTCCCGATGTTCCCACATTCAGATTCATAGCATACAGGTTTCCCTGCGAAGGCGAATGCATTGTGTATGTGCCGGTCCCCGATGAAGATGCAAGGCCGAGCGTGTTCCCTTTGACAGTGAATGCGTCGCCGCCGGGACAGTTGATCTGCAGCATGTAGTGATCAATGTTACTGCTTGAGTAAATGCGCGATCCGGTCTGATAGAACCTGTTGCCGGTGACGGCCGTTGCCGTATTTCCTTCGCCTATCATAAGTTCTGCAACTACCGCGTTTGATCTGAAGTAATCATAGATGTTGCAGTTGCGTACTGTATCGCTGCTGTTGTAAAGCGTAGGTGATGAAGTTGTTCCCGAAAGAAAGACAGCGCAGTTCGGCGTGTTGCTTCCGGCAGGACCGATGTTGCATTCGGAGATGACATTATTATCGTTGCCTGTTGCTACAGCCTCTCCGGAAATCAGCACTGTTGCGGAAGGCGATATAAAATTTGTCTGGCTTGAGCCGAGGATATTGCAGTTTAGTATTTTGTTACCGGTTGCATCATTACGGAATCTCACTGTGCTTGTTCCTGCATTTCCTGAAGTGGAGGTGTTTGATAATGTAAGCGATGTGCCGCCGCTGTTGATGCCGTCAATTCTAACATTGTCAGCTCCGTTGAGATCTATCAACGGCAATCCCGCATTTATGTTTCCGGAAACGGTCTTGCCTGATCCGGCCGAGGGCTGAATTGTCAGACTTGACCAGTCTCCCTGATTCAGTACAGCTCCCGTAGCCGACTCAGCTACATTCCTGTTTATAGTAATTACAATATTTGCGCCCGCTTGCGAAGCGCTGTTGATCGCTGAGAATGCCGAAGAAAGATTGAAATAATTTCCGTTGCCGCTTAGTGCACCGGAGACATTTACTTCGTCAAGATAAACCGTGCTCTTTAACAAAGTTCCGCTTGCGCCGGCACTCCATAGATTATCAGAAAAGAATTCAATACAGTTGAGATTTTGAGTAGTACCCGTTGATCCATATGCATTCCAGTTCGTACCTGCATTTGTAGTATAAAACACCTGGCCGCCACTTCCGCATACAAATCCCGTGCTTGCATTCTTGAACGAGAACTGCCGCAGACTGTAATTCCCAAGATACGTTGTATCCCAGCTTGCTCCGGCATTAGTTGTTCTCAATATTCTGCCGTTGGAAGAACAGACATAACCTGAGAATCCTGTGAATTCAACATCATTGAGTGAAGCTCCCGTAAATGTCCCGGTCGGAAAATTAAGTACTGTGCTGAACGTCACGCCTCCGTCAGTTGACTTGGCAACTTTAGGAGTGTTTACGCCTCCGTTGTTTGCCGGTGAGCCGCAAATATACATGGGCGTAGGACTGACATTGTTTGTGATGTTAATACCGTATATGTCAAATCCAACTGTGCCCGGAACCGAGAATGTTCCTGTTGACCATGATACTCCCCAGTTTGTTGTCTTTCCGAAGTTCATACTTTGTCCTGCGCAAACTAATTCGTAGCCAGTCCATTTTATGTCCATGGCAAAGTATGACGGCGCGGTAAGCGAGTTGAACCAGTTCAAACCTTCGTTAGTAGTTCTCCATGCTCCGCTGTGTCCGGCCGCCACACCCCAGACGTTTCCATACCAGAGGATTACATCCCGCATTACACTGAAGCCCGGTGTGCCGGCGTTGTTCCAGCTTGCTCCACCGTTAGTAGTGCGCTTGATCACGTTACTGCCTACAAGTATTCCCGTATTTGCATTGAGAAACTGCATCCCCCATAATTCGTTGGTTGTGCCTGAGCTTTGTGTTACCCACTGTGCATCGGTTGCCTGAATGCCAAACAGCATATAAAGAGCAGTAAGGAAAGCTATTAATTTTCCTCTCAGGCCTGCATGCCGGTCAGAGCGAACTCCGGAATTTTCGGAGACGCTTTCTTTTCCCCGGCAGTGCAAGCCTACGAGGGATACTTTATTGAAAGTTCGAATTTGAATTTCTGAAACCGGAAACCCGGATTTCCCATACTTTGTGATTTTGCCGTACATTGTTTTCTCCCCGTAAGTTTTTTTAGAATTAGTTGAGGCAAAAATTGCAATAAGTACCGGCTGATTCAAAAAGATTTTAGCGAAATAGTGACAATGTTCTTACGGCCTATAATTGAAAAAACTTTATTTTCGAATGGTAAAAGCTGTTTTTGGGGGTTAATTTGTTGCAACAATCATGACAGACACAAAGCTTACGGGACTCCTCAGGACACTTTCCATAGAGGAGATGAAACAGTTCGAGAAGTTTGTTTGCTCGCCTTTCCATAATAAAGGCAGAGACCTTGCCCATTTAGTAAGGTTCATGAAAAGCGTTCATCCGGATTTCGAACCTGAGAATATTACAAATGAAAAGATATTCGGGAAGATATTTCCCGGAAGAAAATTTGACGGGGCGAAGTCGGATAATCTTGTAAGGACCCTTACTTCTCATTTATACAAACTGTGCAAGGAATTTCTGGTGCAGTCTGAACTGCATTCACAGCCCGATACCGGGCAGTATCTTCTTCTGAATCAGCTTCGCAAGCGGCGGCTTTACAGGGAGTTTGACAAGGAGTATGATAACATACGGCAATTGCAGGACAACCCTGCAAGAGGAAGCATCGGATCGTTTGTAACATCTTATCTTATGAATGCCGTGAAGAGGGATTGTTCTCTGAACAGGGATGATTTTGCCGGCGCTTATGAGTTTACTCTGAAAGCAAGTGAAGACCTTCTTACCGCATCTCTCATCTCATGTTTCAAGTTTGAAGATGAAAAGAATCTTGCGGAAGTTTATAATGCCGGAGGCGGAGGCGGAATGCTTCAGGCAATGCTCGATTGCATTGATTATGAACAGCTTCTTCCCCGGCTGAAGAAAGAAGTTCCTGACAGATATCCTTACATAGAGATCTTCTTTCATGTTTACATGATGAACAGAGAGAAGGCAGATACGGCTCATTACTTTCGCCTGAAGGAACTGCTGAAGAAGCATGCATCATTGTTCGGTATGGCGGAGAACTATGTGCTCTGGAACATCATGCTTACGAGGTCGCAGCTGAACAAGTTGGGCAACGCCGAGCTTTTCGGAATGCACAGGCACATGGTTGAGAACGGGATCTACAGGCTTTCCGAGAAGGAGAATTTTCACATAGTACTTTTCAGGAACATACTCATCACTGCGTCCGCGCTTGGCGAGTATGAATGGCTGGAGAAATTCATCGGCAAGTATTCTGACGAGCTTCACGAAAATCACCGTGACAACATGAAGGAATACTCGCTTGCATATTTGTACTATGCAAAGTCGGAGTTCGGCAGGGCGCTTGAGCACATTCTGAAAGTGAAGTATAATCTGTTCCTCTTCAAGCTTGACCTACGCATACTTCAGCTTAAGACATATTACGAGCTCGGATATTATGAAGAAGGATTATCGCTGGTTTCGTCATCACTTGAATACATTCGGAACGCAAAGGACCTATCCCCGATCATCAGGACACACATTGGTGATTTCTTCAGGTGTGTGCGGTTGCTTATTAACAGCATGTCTGATCCCTCCGGAAACGGAGAAGCTTTCGATGATATAAAAAGAAAGGCCTCCGTCAATCTGTATCCGAATCTTGCGGAGTGGCTGAAGAGGAAAGCGGAAGATGCGCGGCAAAGGTAGTTACGAAATCATGAGTTCTGCCTCTTGATTCTCCGCATTCATGGATCTCAAAGCAGGGAGATGTGTTGGTGATGACAATACGATCTGTAACCGGTGAGTATATATACAGCATCTGACAAAAGCATGGCCGCTGAGTAGACCACGTCTGTATCTGAAATTGTACAGATACTTATATGGATAGATAAAGTTGAGTTACAACGGGCAGGGCATAGTGTACGAAGAGTCAGACAGCTGAAACAACATGACATTTCTAATAAGTTTTCAGCGTGACACTTCTAAGGAATTACTACAGATGGAACCGCGGACACCCTTCTAGAAATCAACCGTTGACACATGATATAAGAATTACTATGTTTCTGAAAATCTAAAAACTAATTAATGGAGTGACATCCATGAAAGGGGGCCGCTTTTAGTCAAAAACCAACTAATTTGAAAACTCAATTTTGAGGAGAGCAAAATGAAATTCACCAACAAAGCTGTTTTGAGTTTTATCATCTTTCTTTCAGCAACATTCATGATCCAGCAAAGTTCTTACGCACTTATCTATCCGTTCAATCTTAATTACAGCGGTTTGCAGGAAGTTCCTCCAAATGCATCACCGGCAACGGGTACAATTGTGGGGACATTTGACAACGCTACAAAAGTGCTCAGCTTCACCATAAATTTCAGCGGAATGCTTGGAGCCACTACGGCAGGTCATTTTCACGGACCGGCGGGAATTGGTGTTAATGCTCCGGTGCTTATCGGATATGCAGGATTTCCCACCGGCGTTCAGGCTGGCGCATATGCTAATGCTTTTGTCCTGACTCCGGTTCAGGAAGCACATCTCCTTGCAGGTAATGTTTATTCAAATATTCATACCAACGTGTTTCCCGGCGGAGAGTTAAGAACTCAGATGATTCTCGATGCACCCCTGCCTGTTGAGTTATCCAGCTTCACTTCAGTCATTAACATGAATACTGTTACATTGAACTGGACAACTTCCTCAGAATCGAACAATGCAGGAT
>DAIQRO010000089.1:0-6556 GCA_036786155.1 Bacteroidota bacterium | reverse complement strand
ATTGAAAGATCAACCCCGAATAGCGAATGGAAAAGAGTTGGTTTTGTCAAAGGAAAGGGAAATTCAGCAAATGCAACCAGCTATACTTTCACTGAGCGGGGAATGAATGCAGGCACTTACAACTACAGACTGAAGCAAATTGACTTCAACGGGAAGTTCGAATATTATGATCTATCCAATGAAGTAGTTATCGCCAATCCCGCTGAATACAATTTGTCGCAGAATTATCCGAATCCGTTCAATCCTTCAACTAAGATTGATTTTACAATTCCGGTTGATGGAAATGTAAAATTAGTCATGTTTGATATTTCCGGTAAGGAAGTTGCGAATATTGTGAATGAGGCAAAGACTGCCGGATACTATTCTGTTCAGTTCAATGCGGCAAATCTTTCGAGTGGAATGTATTTTTATTCATTGAGTGTAAATGGATTCTCTTTCACGAGGAGAATGATGATTGTAAAATAATCCGCTTCAAATAATTGCTGCATTTTCCGTTGTTGTTGGAGTTCCAAAAAGTTTGCTTAATCAAAACAAATGAAGCATGTCCGTGAATTCTAACTTTTTGGTCTCCAACAACAAAAGGTCTGATTTATCCTGAGAGTCTCTCCCTGTCTTCGCTGTGAGAGGTTCGGATTGAATTGGATATGTATGTATAAAATACTTGCTTTAGCTTTGCCGTTGAAAGAATTAGGTTTGTAATGTCTTCAAAACAACTGCTACAAAGATTCATTGATCTTTTTTCACTTGTTTAGTCAAGAGGAACAAGAAATGGAAAGACCGAAGAAAAGTTCTGTCGAGCGGGGGCAATTTTGCGAACTGAAGACGTGTGATTTATCTGAAACTAAGATTATAGTTTTATTAAGCTAAAACTGATCATCATGAAGGCAAAGAGTTTTTTCCTTGTCGTAATCCTTCTGATTTTGTTTCAATCTGCTGATTCAAATGCCTGGGATACTACTGCTGCAAAGTACTATCCTTTGAATGTCGGAAATGTCTATATTTTCTACAAATATGAATTAAGGTTAGGCTGTTTCCCGCAGACATTTTGGGAAAAGCACAGAGTATCCATCTCGGGATTGGAAACCAAACCAAACGGAAAACAATATTTCAGGTTTTCGGGCTGGTGGAACGATCCAGAGCTGAAGGCTAATCCTTTCCTGAATCTTCAGAGAATAGATTCAAGTTCTATGAATGTCTATGTGTATGATTCCGCTTCAAACAGCGAATTACTTATCGACAGTTTGATGGCAAGTACCGGAAACAGATTTGACTGCAACAGATTAACCTCAATTAATCCAAATGCCATTTATGAATTCAGCTATCAGACAATTTTTCTTGGAGCGCTGAGAAGCAAAAGGAAATTTCAGTGCAGAGGTCCGGCGCTGGTTTCATATTATTACGAGCTTGCAGAAGGCATTGGTTTTTCTGAGATCACAGGCTGTGAAGTTGGCGGAGGCACAGGTTATTTTCTAAAAGGTTGCGTCATAAACGGAGTAGCTTCCGGTGATACTTCGTTCATTAATGCTTCAGACTTTTTCCCTCTCAGGGTAGGAAACGTTTGGTCATATGACTGGATCTATTACGGAAATCCTTCTGCCGGAGGCAGAGTAAATGTGTTTGTTGCAAAGGATACGTTGATTTACGGAAGGAAATACTATTTGTGCAATTTCCCTTTTCTCTCCCAATGGCTGCGAGTTGATTTAGAAACAGGAGTTATATACGGGTACTCACCTAATGGCGGCTGCTCTTATCATCCGGGAGAAGTATTGATTGATAGTATATTATCAAGAAAAGGTGACTCTACAAATTTTTGCTCTTCGGTGAGAAGAGTTTGCACGGATACAGGCAGTGTTCAGTTATTCGGTCAAACATTTCAAAAAAGAAACTTCAACCCTTTGCATGTGCTGACGACAGAAGGAAGAAATTATGCAAAGAATATAGGAATGCACTATTTCAGTTTTGGTGATCCGTTTCCAACAGTATATACACTTCGGGGCTGTTATGTTAACGGCATTCTTTACGGAGATACAACATTGACCCCGGTACTTCAAACAGGAAATTCCTTTCCTTATAAATTCTCTTTATCTCAAAATTATCCAAACCCGTTTAATCCCGTTACAAGAATTGAATACTCTGTCAAAGATGCCGGACGTGTGAAAATAACGTTGTATGACATCATCGGCAGGATCATAGTTGAGCTCATAAACGAGAACAAACTTCCGGGTGAATACTCAGCAGTTTTCAATGCAGGTGATTATAGCGTTTCGAGCGGAATATACCTGTATAAATTCGAGACAAACAACTTCACTGAAACCAAGCGAATGATTCTTATAAAATAAGACCTTCTCTGTACGCGTCAGAGTCTCATTGCTTTTCAGGACTCTGACGCAACAAGTGCAACAAAGCTTAAATTTCTATAGTCGCTGGTCACGTCGCCGGCCTGCGGCGATTCAGCGGAAACACTTTCTGCTTGCAGGCTTTGCTCACTGAGACTAACATCGTCACAAAGTGAAATGATACAAGTAATCTGTGATACAGATCAATGTCGGTGTTTTGGTGTTTCAGAATGCCTTATGTTTCGCGATCATCCACTGATATCCCCCTCACGGCCGCTCAACCATTCTGAACTCCGCCGCATTGTTTGAAGCGATCTGCGCATCGGTTGCATCCACAAGATAGTCGCCGTTGAGGTCTTCACTTGTATATCCTGAAGTGAACAGCGCAGATGCGTTGTCAATTTCGGATAAATCCCCGGCATCTATTATCCCGTCCTGATTCACATCACCGCTGATGAGCGCATATCTTTCCGGAACGCCGTCAACCTGCTTGAGATTGTTCATGTATGCCTGTGAAAGTGATGAGGTGAAATCATAAGTGAACGGCTCACCGGCGAGAAAGGCCTCTCCGCCGGACCTGCTCCATGTCTCAAGAGAGTTCCTGTGCCTGAGCTGTACGTAGTATGTTCCGTCAACCGCATACTGAAACAGAAAACTTCCCGAATGAAGCAGTGAATCAACCACAGACCTTGCTGAATCAACTACGGCAAAAGGCGGAACAATGCTTCTCAGATATGCAGTCACGGTGTCCCTGATGCCGGAAGAGTTAGATGCAATGTCGTACTGGCCCTCGTGAACAAGCTTCAGTGTTGACGGCACATTGGCAACAGTCGTTGCGTGATTTCTCGTGATGATCCAGTGATAGACATTCGAATGCGATTGTCCGTTGTCCAGCTTTCCAAGGTCATCTCTGTAATGCTTGTAAAAATCCAGCGCCTGCTGAGGATAGGCCGTTGCCTGCACACCCACGCACACCGAAGTCCATTGCCATGCGATGTTGTATGTGTTGCCTGCATCAAAACACGGGGTGAACTTCAGCCCGTTAGGTGAATAGTTGAAGATATCCAGTGATGCCTGCTATCCCCAGAGTTGTTCTGTGGGGGGAATGACCGGAATGATTTGAATTCCCGTTGCATAATAATTCACATCGCCGAAGAATGTGCTTGCATCCATCGTGCCCTGATAAAGATTCGTAACTGTGTGAAATTTATTTGTGTACACAGGCAGATAAACGGGGTTCGATTGGGGAAGTTGTATATGATAATACTTCTGAGCGGCGCGGATCTACTGCGCAAGCATGATCCTTCCCGTGTTTATTATGTTCTGATTGTTAATGGCAAGCCCGAAAAGATATACACCGTACCATGCGTTCACTGCTTCAGATGAGCTCTCCTGATTCTTCCCGCCGCCGTAAGGTACCATTCCGTTTGCCCATGAGTTGCCATCATACCAGTCTTTGTATCTGTGCAACGCAAAGTATCCGTCTGTCCTGCTCGGGTTTGCAATGTCTCTTATGAGGTCGATGGTGCGGTTGAGATAGTAGTTGCCGTTTGCAGTAAACCATGCGGGATCAGACTTTGCAATAGTCGCGGCGGCGTAGATGTATCCGTAATGAAAGTGATGATCGTTGTAAACCGCGCTTCCGAAATCAACTCCGCTGTTGAGATTGAGGGAATCGTGCGACCTGCTTGATATGAGTCCGCCGTAAACCCTGTCGTAAATTATAGAGTCTTTCTTCTCCGGCAGAACATTCGGCAGGATCGTGCTTTCGCCGTGAAGCCATTTTGCGAGAAATATCTTAAGCGAGTCGCGGATGTTCTTTGATACGTTCGTCATTGAAGCATACCTTGAAGGATCGCGGTCATAAAGCTCGTCAGAGATCACTGCAAGTCTCCCGAGTTTTGCGAGAGATTTCCCGGCTGCGTAAACGTCAGTCCACTGATAATTTCTGTTTGCATAAGCAGTTGTATCTTTCAGAAGAAATCCGCCGAGGGAATCGCACTGCGCAAGCGGAACCGTTGAGAGGTTTCCGTTCTTCGGATACCATGAATAATCGGCGAGCTGTTCTGACATGTTCCATGTATTCTTGTAAACTTCGTGCATAGTTCCCTTAAGAACTTTGAAGTTCAGTATGTTGGTTGATGCGCCTGCAGGAAGCATGTCAACGTGATGAGGAAGAGCGAGCATCAGAAGCGAGTCACCGTAACCCGGGCTTTCGTTGTAACGCGTATATTTGAACTGCAGATTGCAGTTGTTTCCGGTAACGGTCGCCTTCACTTCTCCTTTGACAGGGACAAACTTCGAATACTTTGTCAGCAAATTTACCTTCGTCTGAACTTCTGCAGGCGTAAGATTCTCTGACTGGTAAGTCAACTGCGCCATTCTGAAATATCCCGTGAAACTTCTTACGGCATACATGCTTGAATGAAGCTGATCCCATTTAAGCGTGATGGTATCGGAAGTGTAGAGCATCCACGTCTGCGAAGGAAAAGTCGGATTCGGTGTATCGGACGTTTTCAGTTTGAACACCCTTCCGTGAAATGTGTTGTTCGTTCCGCTGAGAGGAATGTCGTTCACAGCTTCAAGTGCAGGCGACCAGAAGAACACTTCCGGCTACATGTTGTTATAGATCATTGTAACATAAGGCATTCCCCGCACAATTGGCGCTTCGTAATACTGAGACGGATTTACCTGATTAGTAAACTTTATAGTCGCGGAAAGTTCGGTATAGTCGTTCAGATAAGACGGCTGAATGTTGAGGTTAGGGTCATGTTGTCCGAGAAAAGCCCATGCTGTCTGGTCCCAATAGACTTTTGGAAAAGTCTGGTCACGCTGATCGATAATGAACGGCCGGTAACCGAAACCAAGGAGCGAGTACTTATTATAGGATGGATTCGGAGTGCTGTATTCCTTGCCAAAGCCAATCACATAAGGATTCACCCATGCCCTGTTCTGCCCCAGTTCGCCCTGCCCGTCGGGATACGGATAAGTGGTTCCGTAGAGGAAAAGTGGATTGAACCACGCGTTAGTGGGGTATGGCTTTGTGAAGTTCTGAAGCATTGTGTTGCCTGCAACCGGAACCTTGCTGTCAACTTCCCTCCATGTAGATGAAGGCGGAGATGTGGAGAAGGGGGTTCCGTATGTCCATTGAGAAAAGGATTCTCCGCTGACTATTAAAGAGGAGAGAAAGCATATTGTTACGCAAAGAGAAAACTTCTTCAGAGTCATGAGATTAGTCAATTGATTATAGTTCTGATGAGCGATAAATCTCTTTTATTGAAACATCAGATTCAATGCTAATCATTGACTTTCAGGCCTGGATGGCAATTGACCTTTCCTTATTCAAAGGCCATCCTTACTCTCACGCAGAGGCGCGGAGGTGCAGAGTGAAATGGTAAAACAGTATTGTCATAACATTAGACATGCGTCCGATTTGTTTCCAGGGAAGGGCATGTAGCCACGAATATACGAATGACCTCTTTCGAAATATGTTATATAGTGAAATGCAAACTGCATCCCGAGTTTGAAGGATCTGTGAGTTGATCTATATCTCAGCGAATCTATGAAGGGTGTTCCTCTTGTAAGTGATGAGAGAAACCACAGCGCATCCTATTAAATTGTACTTTCGCGGCAAGAGCTTTTGTACATGAATAGACTATCCGTTTTTTTCTTGAAAAGCAGTTACGGCTAACTCCTACCACCTCATTCATTCCAGGAAAGAGCATTTAGCCACGAATGCACGAATGATGCCTTTCGCTCCTGCACCCTCACGCAGAGGCGCAAAGGCGCGAGAGAAAATTATACAATGTTGCTGTGAGCACATTTTGTGATCGTGAGGTAAATCAGTAAATGTCTGTTAACGAAGTGAGGAAGGAAGTAAGTGAAGATGGAGGATGATCTGAAGTAAGTCATAAAGAAGATTGCAAACCTCACTCCACGGTTGAAGGATTCGTGAAATGATCGGTAAGTTTATATACCATTAGCTGTGTTATTGTTGTATGTCATTTAGAAGTCCACAGCGCATCCTGTTCATTCGTGCATTCTTGGCAAAAGCTTTTGGATACGAATTAACTATCCTCGCTTTTCTTGAAAGACAGTTACGGCTAACACATACCAGCTCATTCATTTTAGGAAAGAGCATTTAGCCACGAATGCACGAATGATGCCTTTCGCTCCTGCACCCTCACGCAGAGGCGCAAAGGCGCGAGAGAAAATTATAC
>DAIQRO010000333.1:0-2600 GCA_036786155.1 Bacteroidota bacterium | reverse complement strand
GGATATATTTCGACAGATGTTGGATTGCTGGATCCGGTTGATTGGATAGCTGGAGGCATTGTTGCATCTGCAATGAGGATCTCAGGAAACATTACTTTGGAGATTGCCCAAGGGATATTCCAGAATTCAGCAAAAGTAGCAGACTCAAAAATAATTAGAAGCTTTTCACATTCAACAAGCAAGCTCACAATAAGAGAATTGAATTTATCTGATCATGCGTTGACTCAGATGTCAATGAGAAATGTGACTCAAAAAATGGTTTCGGTTACATTAGGTAAGGGTAAAAAATATTGGGATCCGAAAAACAAAACAATGAACTACATAATTCAAGGCGGGCTTGCTAGTGGAAAGGACATACTAGTTGGTCAAAACCCGATCACAAAAACTATTACAACAACAATAACGGGGAATAATTTGGTAAGGCCACGTCACATACCACTTTTCTAATTGATATGAATGAATTCAAAATGGACGATTTGATATTGCTGTTGCGTCAAATTTTAAGAGAGAAGGAAGGAAGAGCGAAGAGCGTTGAGAGGTTTGTAATGGAAGCAGCAAATTTGGAAAGCACCATAGAAGGTTCTGCTCAAGAGAATATTTTTGAGATCATGAAGGACCTAGCACTTGACTTGAGTTATTATGAATTCGATTCTAAGGTTAGACAACAAGAAAGTTCATTTTATGGAGATGAGAGATTAGAGGAATTGATTCTTGATGCGTTAACTAAGATTAATCCACTGTCATGAAATCAAGTATATAGTTTGATTTAATGAGAGACAAAATGAAGAACGATCAATGGATAATGTGTCAGATATGACCTTTAATGAGTTGTTTCGGGTACTGAATTTTAACTCAATTAGATCAAATGAGCATTATGTTGATATTGTAACTCTTGATCTTGTTTGTGTAATGACAATTTTGAGTCGACAATTCAGTTGCTCATCACTCGTCTACGACAACCGCGGCAGAATCATTTCTTACTACTCACACAACAGCGAGTTCATCTACAATCTATCTTATCTGAGAAACAGCAATGTACTTCAGCAGGAATTATACGGCTCATACCGTGATTATTTTGCCAACACGGAAGATCTTGTTTACAAGTTTACGTATGATAAGAGCAACCGTTTGCTTAGCGCAACGAACACAGCGGGAAGTACTAATGAATATAAAATGGAGAACACTTACGATAAGGACGGCAACATACTTACATTGAAACGATATGTTGATGCCGGCAATATGCAAGATAATTTCACGTATCAGTACTACTCCGGCACAAACAAGCTCAGTCGCGTTAGCGGCAACGTTGACCAATTCCGGTACGACCTGAACGGCAACGTTACAACGGATTCCGTTTACAACAACTTCAGCATTTCTTATGATCACAGAAATCTGATTACCGAGCTATATCATATTGATACACTGACATCGACAAGGCAGTATTCTTATGCAGCAAGATACTGGTATGATGAAGCTGGAAACAGAGTGAGAAAGCTGACTTACAGGAATGCACAGATTCCGCCGCCGCAGATTAATGACTGGGCCAATCCCGGCAATGGATGGACGCTTCTGAACAACGAGCATTACGTACGTGGCGTTGACGGAAAAGAGCTTGCAACATACTCCGGCAATACCTTAAACGAATGGTATGTATGGGCAAGCGATATGGTTGGAAAGATAAAGGGCAATGCAAAGTATTTTTTCTTCAAAGATCATCTCGGCTCTGTAAGAGCAGTTGTTGATAACAACTTCAATCTCATCTCAGCAGTGGATTATGACATGTGGGGCGACAAGATGCAGGGAAGGATTTACAACGGAGACTCTACGAAGTTTGGTTTTACCGGGAAGGAAGAGGATGACGAGAATCTGTACGATTATTTTGGTGCGAGGTATTATGACAGCAGGATTGGGCGGTGGGGGCAGGTGGAGCCGTTGTATGAGAAATATCCGGGAATAAGTCCTTATGTTTATTCATTGGATAATCCCCTCATAATTATTGACCCAAATGGTAAGGATCCAAGGCGCGATCAATTGGTAAATTATATGGACATAGTTAATTTGTTGGAAAGTAATGTTGGTATGCCAACAGCTTTTGTTCTTGGTTGGAACTTTACTCTATCTGACCATAGCTATGTTTATACAAAGGATGCTGGATTTTTAGATATGCTTCATGTAATGGCTGGAGCAATATATACAGCTCAATTGAAAGTTATAGCTTCTGATGCAAAAGAATTAATTATTCAAGCTGGTGAATTAGTTGAAATAATTCAAGAAATTATAGGAAGTAGTTCTGCATATGATAAAGAAGATCCTATGTCAAATTTAGTTGGAGTTAATCTAGGTCTACTTCTTGACTTTAAGAGTACTTTAATTGTAACTCCAGAAATGGTGAATACAACAAAGCTATATCTTGAAAGTCTGAACCCTTTGGATAAAAACGATCCCTCTATTTCTAGTGATGTAATTTATATTCCTGAGAACTCAGATTCCCCACTTCTGGAAAATGCAAAGGATCTTACACCTGTTCCCTATAGAGGTGAGCCAGTGAAGTCAAGTCATTCTTAGTTGAAATTCCGAGTAGAGGCTCATGCAGCTTCGAG
>DAIQRO010000332.1:0-2613 GCA_036786155.1 Bacteroidota bacterium | reverse complement strand
GGTTGAAGGCGTGCTGGTTCGGTCCTCATTGTCAGGCGCAGAAACCGCCACCTCCGCATCGGGATTTTTCAGTCTTTCAATTCCGGCCGGTACTGCTGATACCATTACATTTTCAAGGATCGGTTACAAGCAGGAGGCCATTTTTGTACCGGAAAATTCGAAGGGCAAAAGGAATCTGCAAATACGCATGTCTCAGTATGAGATACTGTCCGGCGATATAGAAGTTAACGAAGGGCGGATCATGACCGAACTGAGGTATGCCACATTGCCTGTTTCGGTTGTGACAGAAAGCGAGATCAAGGGACTGCCGTTTATAGCGGTGCCCAATGCAATTCAGAATGAAACAGGGATCAGCCTTCTGCGGGACGGAGTCTGGGCAAATGAAGTTTCGATCCGCGGACTGAGCAGGGACAATGTAGTGACTCTTGTGAACGGGAACAGAATTGAGACTGCGAACAATCATGCCGGCAGGCTTGCACTGATAGACCTGAATACTGTTGAGAGAATTGAACTTGTCAAAGGCGGAACCTCATCAATATACGGGTCAGGAGCAATGGGAGGAATTGTCAACATCGTTACGAAGGAAGGTTCATTTAGCCGCAATACAAGATTATCGGGATCAATTGGAGGAATGTATGCACAAGTCAATCAGCTTGCATCTGCGAATTTGTCCGTTCAGTTCACTTCCCCATTCCTGTATTTCAATTCCTACCTGCTGACACGCAACTCCACAGACATGAACACTCCTTCGGGGATAATACCCAACTCGTCTTTCAGGGACGGAGGAGTTCATCTTGATGCCGGAGTTAAGTTGTCTGTGAAGAGCCGTGTAAAAGGGACATTTGAGTACTTCAATTCTCCCTATGCCGGCATACCCGGCGGCGACCCGGTGTTTCCGGAGATGTCCCGTACTACCTATCTCAATGCAAAAAGAATAATGTCTGATCTTACTTTTGAGTCAGCAGGAATCTCGAAGAGCTTCACCAAATTCTCTGCAAGACTTTTTTTCCAGTCAATAGACAGAGATGTGGAAGTACTGCCTAACACTGTCACAACACTTCCTCCAAGCGGAAGTACGCCGGCAAGAAAGATCTACAATCTCTCCATCTACCCCTCAGGATATCATGATGCCGGAGGAGCGCTTATACAGTCGGAGTTTCTGCTTTCTCCTGCAAGCCGGCTTGTGGCAGGAGTTGACACATGGATGAGGAAACTCAAAACCGAGCGTGAGAGAACTCAAAGGACAGAGTTTCTTGATTCGGGAGGAAACGTAACATCAGCATCAACAGTCACAACTGCTGACGTGCCCGTGCCCGAATCGCAATATCTCAGCTCAGGAATTTTTGTGCAGAACCAGACATCGCTGATGAATGAGAGGTTCTACCTTGATCTCAGCGGAAGAATTGACGGCATATTCATTTCCAATGAGCAGAGCATATCGCCTCTTTACACTATTACAAACGGTGTCAAGAACACATCGCCTCCGGGACAAAAGGTGATATGGCCGGAGCAGAGCGAAAACGATGTTTCATGGAGTGCGGGTGCAGGGGCAAATTACAAGATCTCGCAACCTCTGAATGCGTACGCCAACTTCTCTGCATCATACAGGTCACCGGGACTTGAAGAAAGATATCAGTACATTGACCTCGGGAGCATCGTAAGGCTTGGAAATCCTGACCTGAAGCCGGAGAGAGGATACTTCATTTCTTCCGGCATCAAGTACTGGGGTGATGAACTGAATTTGAGCATCGAAGGTTTCACGAATATTCTCAAAGACCTCGTAGTTGAAATGCCGGGCACTTACGAAGGAAGACAGGCGCTCATAAAGCAAAATGTAGGCAGTTCCACGATCGCCGGCTTTGATGCGAATGCGGAATACAACTTTGCGGGTCCGCTCACATTCAAAGGAGGCGTATCATTTGTTACCGGAGAGGACAATGAAAATCAAAGGCCCTTGCCGCAGATTGCTCCGCTTAATTTGAGACTCGGCATCAGCTGTTTGCTTCCTGCCGGACTGAGAATGTTCTTCGGCTCGACTATTTACGACAGGCAGGACAGGGTTGCCGACGGAGAATCCGCTACTCCTGGCTATGCCGTGTTTGATCTTTACGGAAGCTACTCACTGCCGATGGGAAATTCCGCAGGCGTAATGATCTCGGCCGGAATTGAGAATATGCTTGACAAAAATTACAGAAGCCATCTTACAACTGCACGGGGAACGGTTTCATCTGAGCCCGGAAGGAACGCATTTCTGAACTTAACTCTGAACTACAGGTGACCATGAACTGGTTCTGGATTGCGCTTGCATCGGCCGTATTCTCTGCGGGTGCGGCCGTTACGCAAAAGAGGGTGCTCAGGGATACTGACCCGCTGAGTTTCTCTCTGGTGGTTTCAGGAATTACCGCAGTGCTGTCTCTTGCGTTCCTTCCTCAGCTGAATCCTGAAAGCATAAAGACATCATCAATGCTTATCCTGTTCGGGAAGTCTGTGATGAACGCACTGGCATTTCTCTGCATCATGACAGCTCTGAAGCATCTTGACATTAGCCGTGCCCTTCCGGTAATGGCTGTCTCGCCGATGATCATCGCACTGCTTGCTTTTCTGATACTGGGC
>DAIQRO010000088.1:6072-11559 GCA_036786155.1 Bacteroidota bacterium | reverse complement strand
AGTTGCGGAACTTCAGGATAAATCCCTTGAACTGCTGATCGATCATGCCCTCGACAGCGTCCGCTCGGTGGCAATGAATATGAAACAACCCGAAGATATGCTTGATGTGTGCCGCATGATCTCCACACAGCTTACCGGTTTCGGCATCAGGAACATCCGCAATGTGCAAACCGCCGTCTTTAACGAAAGCGACCATACTTATATCAACTTCGTTTACTATCTTCTGGATGATGCAACCAGCATCTATGAGGTTGACTACGATGCACAGCCGGATGTGTCGGCATTTGCACGCAAGATGCTCGCCGGACCCGAGGAGTTCTTCACAACTTCCTTCGACAATGCAAAGATAAGAGAATACCTCGAGTATCAGAAAAATGCCGGACAGTATGTGGATGAACATCTGAGAGACTCCGAATCTCTGAATTTCTATTTCTACTCCCTCGGCACGGGAGCGCTTGGCTTTTCAACATATCACCCGCTCAGCGAAAATGAGATCGGACTTTTCCACCGCTTCCGTAATGTCTTTGCGCTTGCATACCGCCGTTTCACTGACATTCAGACAGCGCTTGATCAGGCACGCGAGGCGCAAACCGAAGCATCACTCGAAAGGGTCCGGGCCGTGGCAATGAGCATGTCAGAGTCGGAAGACCTGCTGGATGTTTGCGAAACGGCTTACAAAGAGCTTCGTTCCCTCGGATTCCAGGGTGAACTTCTCCGCAACACGCAGATCGTGATCAACAATGATGAGAAGAACCTCTATTACGGCTATCAGTACTCTGATGAAGCAGGAGCGGAATATGCGGAGGTTCGTTATGACCTTCATCCGATCATCAGAATGATGAAACAGAAACTGACGCAGGCAACCGATGCATTCGCGGATATTATGATCACAGGAAGTGAGCTTGAAGACTGGAAGAGGTTTGTTAAGAACTTTCCTCAGAAGCCCGATGCCAAACTGATGGATGCAACTGAACTTCACTACTATTTTTATTCCGTAGGAATAGGTGCGCTCGGAATATCATCATTCCGGCCGCTTGGAAAAGACGAACTTAAAATACTCCAGCGCTTCCGAAATGTGTTTGAACTTTCATACCGCCGGTACAACGATATCAAACAGGCGGAAGCACAGGCAAAGGATGCAAAGACTGAGGCCGCGCTTGAGAGAGTGAGGGCAAGAGCCGTTGCGATGCACAGCAGTAATGAACTTATTGAGGCTTCGGATGTATTCTTCCAACAGCTTGGCGTACTCGGCATAGAAACTATCAGAACCGGCATCGGCATATTTGACAGGAAGAATGATACGGTTGAAGTATGGTCGAGAGCTTATACGGGTGAGCATTCCGAAAAGAAGATACTCGGAGTGGTTCCAAGAGACACAAACAGGTTCTTCATGGAATGTTTTGACTCATGGAAGAACGGTGAACCGATGTTCACTTATGAGTTTAAGGGAAAAGACGTGAAGAAGTTCTACGACAGCATGAAGAACATTCTCTCATACCCCGAGGGCGTTGATTACAATGATGAAGAGCACTTCAGCCTGTTCTTCTTTCCCGAGGGCTCGCTGAATGTAGTATCTAAGCATAAGCTGAACGAAGACGAGCTGAACACTCTGAAACGCTTTGCCGCAGTTTTCGGTCTCATGTACCGCCGCTTCCTTGATCTTAAGACAGCGGAAGAGCAGGCGCGGGAAGCGAACATCGAAACATCTCTTGAGAGGGTGCGGGCAGCTGCAATGAGCATGATGAAGCCGGAAGATCTTCTCAATGTATGCGAAACACTTTACAAAGAGTTCGCGCGACTCGGCTTCGGCGATCTGCGCAACGCCATGATCAACATTCACAATGATGAAAAAGGAACATTTCTCAACTACGACTACTCCGACGAGATCGGCCGGAGCATCACTCCGTTGCATTATGACATTCACCCGGTTATTGCAAAGCAGATAAGGGAGATCAGAAAGGCAAACGATGCATTTTCCGAAACTGTTTTCGAAGGAGAGGATCTGAAAGGATGGATCGCATTCAGAAGAAGCCGAGGCGAGAAGGATGATCCCCGCATAAATGAAGATTCTTCGCTTCATTATTATTTCTATTCCATCGGAAACGGCTCGATAGGTATCTCGGCATTCAGACCGATCGGCGCGGAGAATCTTGAACTTCTCAAAAGGTTCAGGAATGTGTTCAGTCTCGCATATCAGCGGTATGCAGATATTGCACTTGCGGAAGCTCAGGCCCGTGAAGCGCAGATAGAAGCTGCGCTGGAAAGAGTGAGAAGCCGCTCAACGGGAATGCAGAAGAGCGATGAGCTTAAAGATGTTATCAAAGTTGTGCTTGAACAGTTTGTCAGACTGAAGATCTTCGTTGAACATGCCGGCTTCATCATGGATTATAAGGAGAGAGATGACATGCTGATCTGGCTTGCAGACGAGCATCAGGTTCCTTTCCGTATAGCAATTCCTTATTTTGATTCACCACACTGGAACAGTTTCATTGAAGCAAAAGAAAAAGGATTGGACTTCTTTTCCAACCTTCTGAATTTTGAAGAGAAGAACAGGTTCTACGGGGATCTGTTTAGATTCTTCGACGTGCCGGACGATGCAAAAGAATACTACTTCAAATGTCCCGGCCTTGCAATTTCCACGGTACTGCTCGATAATGTCGGCCTGTACATCGAGAACTTTTCAGGCATTCCATATTCGGATGAGGACAACAGTATTCTAAAGAGGTTCGGAAAAGTATTTCAGCAAACCTACACACGTTTCCTTGACCTGCAAAAGGCGGAGTTGCAGGCCCGAGAGGCAAATATTGAAGCATCGCTCGAGCGTGTACGTGCGAAGGCAATGGCAATGCATGCGACAGAAGACTTCAATGACGCAGTGGCAATTGTCTTTGAAGAGCTGGAAAAACTTGAACTGGCGATTCAAAGATGCGGCATCGGCATAATTGACAAGGATTCCAAAAGCGTAAATGTTTACACTGCTTCTGTTTCTCAGCAGGGCACGGTACTGAAGGTCTCCGGTAATGAAAGAATGGATATCCACCCTTTGCTGCAGGGCGCGTATGACGGCTGGCTTGAGCAAAGGGATTTTTCATATGTTCTGCAGGGAGATGATCTTGCGGAATACTACAAGGCCGTACTGACTTCCGCATTGCACCTTCCCGAATCACAAACAGAGATAGCGCAGAAGAAGGATGCGAGACAGTACTATTTTGTCGCGGTGCTTCAGGCAGGCGGATTGTTCGCTTTCCGCGATGAGGAATTTACAGACGAGGCAAAGAACGTGATGAAGCGTTTTGCCGGCGTGTTCAATCTCACCTACCAAAGATTTCTCGATCTGCAGAAGGCTGAGTTGCAGGCACGGGAGGCAAACATTGAAGCGGCACTTGAACGCGTGAGAAGCCGCGCAATGGCAATGCACAATTCCGGAGATCTTTCCTCTGCTATAAGCGCTTTCTTTCGTGAACTCAGATCGCTCGGTGTGGTGCCTTGGCGTTGCGGAGTGGGCAGGATAGACGAAGAGACGCGGGTGACTCATCTCACCACAACTTCTTTCAGCGACAGCGGTGAGCATGAAGAGGTTACGGGAACTCTGATGCAGGAAGGGCATCCGGTACTGGACGCGATATTTGAGCATTGGAAAATTCAGAAGGATTACTTCCCCGTTTTGCGCGGAAGGGAAATTGATGATTATTATAAAGTTGTACGTCCTCAGATCGCATATCCGGAATACCCCGTTGATACTGTGCAGTTCGGGCACATGATCTTCTTCAAGGAGGGATTTGTTTTTGCATGGACCGAAAAGCAAATGACCGAAGAAGAGCTGATGATCTTCAGACGCTTCGCCTCCGTACTGAGCCTCACTTACAGAAGGTATCTCGACCTGCGGGAATCCGAAGCACAGGCGCACAGGGCGAAGATTGAGGCTGCGCTCGAGCGTGTGAGGGCAAGGGCTTTGGCAATGCAGGAGCCGGAGGAGCTGTCTGATGTTGAAGATTTTCTGAGGTGCGAGATGCATAAGATCGGCATCAACGAAATTGCAACATGCGCTATCTTCATTCATGATGAGAACATCAGAACATCTGAGATCCGGTACGCAGTGCTTGATGAAATAAGTAACAGGATCACAGGCGACAGTTTCAATGTGGAGCTCGAAGATACATGGGCCGGAAGGGAGTTGAGGAAGTTCTTCACATCTGATGCAAAGCAGGCATCAATTGACATGGAAGGCAAAGAACGCACCGAATGGGTACGTTACTGCGAAGAGAGGTCGGAGCTATTCCGCGGACGTTACGGAGAAGATGCACCGCCGAGGACTCTTCATTTGCAGAGGCTGACGAACGGCGCTGTTGGTACGGTTACGGAGAGCGCCTTACCCGGTGAATCATGGGAGATCCTTCAGCGTGCCGCATCCGTTATAACGCTTGCGTATTCCCGCTTCAGGGATCTTACTCAGGCAAGGATAGATCTTGAAAATCTCAAAGAAGAGAAGAAGCGTTCCGAATCCCTGTTACTGAACATACTTCCCGAGGAAGTTGCAAACGAGCTCAAGCAATTCGGCAAGTCGTATGCAAGAAAGCACGACGAGGTGACCATACTCTTTGCCGACATAAAGGGATTCTCGTCAATAGCTGAAACTCTTTCCGCAAGCGAGCTTGTAACACAGCTTGATGAATGCTTCAGGGCATTTGACAAGATAGTTGACAAGCACGGCCTTGAGAAGATCCGTACGATCGGTGATGCCTACGTTTGCGCAAGCGGCTTGCCAAAACCCTTGCCTGACAATGCCATCCGCGCTGTGCGTGCCGCGCTTGACATGATCGCGTTCATAAAGGGCTTCAGCATCACCAAGGCAATTCAGGACCTGCCCGTCTTCGATTTCCGCATCGGCATTCATACCGGCCCTGTGATAACCGGTGTTGTGGGGCTGAGGAAATTCACCTACGACATCTGGGGCGATGCCGTGAACATGGCCGCGCGTATGGAACAGCACGGCGAGCCCGGAAGGATCAACATATCCTCAAGCACATACGGACTTGTAAAGGACAAATTCAACTGCACTCCCAGGGGAAAGATCGAGGCAAAGAACAAGGGCGAGGTGGATATGTATTTTGTGGAGGGTTGAGATGATATGCTGACAGCACTGCATTATTCACATTATACTTCTTACATTTGTTAATGAGACTGATTATACTTGTATTATTTTTGCTTTGTACAGAATTAGCCTATTCTCAAACGGCAAAACACCTTCTTGAACAGGCCTACAGGATGAATTCAACTGTATTATTGAAACAATTCTTTCTTCAATGGAACGAGAATATCCCTTCCATCTCTGACTCAGAACTCTCCGGCCTTAATGACACTGTCCGTCAGACTTATAATGTATTTACTGCATTTTACAAACCTAACCATATTGACAGTCTGGGCGGTTCGGAATTTGGAAATGATATATATGAAGATGTGGAATTTCTTATCGTTCAAAATGCTATC
>DAIQRO010000088.1:193-6062 GCA_036786155.1 Bacteroidota bacterium | reverse complement strand
GAAAAGATATATAATGTTTAACAGGAAACGGATAACTATGTCGTTGATTATCTAACAAAGAACTTGTCAGACTCTACCAGTCAAAAACTATTAAAGAGAATTAACGGAAAACTATCAGATGAAGTTCTTGAAAAGTTCGGGCCTAACGAAAATGTTTTTGCTGTCAGGAAATTTACATTGACAGATTCAATCGTCAATTTCAGGCCGGTTATCAATTGCAATGGCAAACTGCCACTATATCTGACTTCAAGTTATGAAGAACTGTTAAATTCATTTCTTGGAAACCAGCATATCCCACTTGGTAATGATGACATAATGAACCCGGCCCGATCCACAAAGCAAAGCGAAAAGAAAAAAAAGTTTCTGGAGAAATATGTGAAGATTTGGTATGGCCATTGGGGAGATTATTGGCAGTTATATTCATATCCGGAGGCCTTTAAAATCATATTCGACAAAGAAATGAAATATGCATTAATACCTTTCAGGATGATTTATGAAGGTGGCGAAGCGATGCTGAAGAATGAAAATGGCGAATGGAAATTGATTTGGATAGGAAGAACTTGGATAGAGTGATTTATGAAAAAGAAGTGAATAGGAACTTCAGCTTCAATTTTGATAAGACACTTTGTCATATTCCGGCAGTATTAGTAATGCATTTTGTCAAAGAACCGCTTTACCGTAATCTGACGGGATCAGAGAATTAAAATAAAAACATGGAATGAGTTCAGCGAGCGAAACTCCGGAGTATTTCAGCCTCCGCCCGGAAACAGAGAAAGCTTACGGCTACTCTCATGCCGTAAGGATTGGTAGCGACATCAAAATTTCAGGCGCAGTAAGCATGGATGATGCAGGAAATCCTGCTGCGGTAGGCGACTTTGAACAGCAGATGAAGAACTGCTACGAAGACCTTAACAAAATTCTGAATCATTACGGATGCACTTTCGATGGTGTTATTGTGGAAAACATTTTTACAACCAATATGCCGGAATTTCTGAAACACTCCGGCTATCGCAATACCATCTATACCAGGCAGTTTCCAACAGGTTCATGGCTTGGTGTGAATGAACTTGCACTGCCTGAGCTTTTGATAGAGATAGAACTTGAAGTCCGTAACTCAGGATGATAGCAATTGTCTCACCAACCTTAAGCATTTGTTGACCCTGGCTTCAGCATTCTGCCGTTGCAGGCCTCTGTCCGTCTCAGACGGGTTCCCAAACGAAGAGCCTGCCAGACACAGGCGGGAGGCTCACCGGCAACTTACCTGGGTCGACTTACTTTGTTCTGCCTTTTGGCAACTGTTTCAGCACGCACAAACCAAATTCAGTAAACTTTATGGAGGCCTGCCTGCCTTCTGTCCATTGAAGTGCATTAAGCATTATGGCAGGCGGGCGTTTCACTTCGGAGAACCCGGATGTGCCACACAGGCACAAACACGGGCGGAATAAACCACATCGACTTTGACCAATGAGTTTCCTGACTCTCTTTGCCAACCTTATTGGAATTTCGTATTTTTACCAACGCACCAACAATCAAAGCATTTGATGAAAGTATACATTAAGAATATGGTATGCAAACGTTGCATAATGGTTGTGAAGAACGAACTGGAAAGAATCGGCTTCCATCCGGTAAATCTCACACTGGGTGAAGTTGAACTGGAAAGCGATATCAATGACGACGCAAAGCTAACCATAAATAAACATTTAATGAACTTCGGCTTTGAGTTGATTGACGACAAAAGAAGCCGGTTGATAGGACAAATAAAATCTCTGATCATTGAACTGGTGCATAATCAGAACAGTGAACTCAAATCTAACCTTTCAGATTATTTGAGCACTAACCTGCACCACGATTACACATATCTGTCCAACCTGTTTTCAGAAGTGGAGGGCACAACCATTGAGAAGTATTTCATTGCTCAAAAGATAGAAAAAGTAAAGGAACTCCTTGTATATGACGAACTTTCATTAAGCGAGATCGCCTTTCAGCTCAACTACTCCAGCGTAGCGCATCTGAGCAACCAGTTCAAAAAAGTTACAGGTCTTACACCAAGTCACTTCAAAAGAATAAAAGCCGGCAAACGCAAGCCATTGGACGAAGTGTAAACGTTGCAACTCTTTTCTATAATTGTGTAACGACTTCCACCTAAACCTTTGCGATTTTTGTAATGAAATTAAAATCAAAAAGGCATGACAGCAAACAACGAAGTTCTGATACCTCTTGAAGGTGTCGAAAGCGAGCATTGTGCTCTTATTGTTGACAATGGGATCGCAAAACTCAAGGGTGTTGAATCGCATCGGGTTGAACTCAACAACAAGCGGGCTGTAATTCAGACCACAGATCCGGATGCGCTATCGGAAGCTGTAAAGACCATCCGTGATCTGGGCTATAATGTTACGACCGTTAAGAAAACATTCCCCGTATTGCTCATGAATTGCGCTTCGTGTGCGGTGAGCGTGGAGAGTATGCTCAAGTCGCAACCGGGTGTGATAGATGCCAGCGTGAACTACGCAAATGAGAAGGTCTCTGTTGAGTATATTCCGGGACTCGTGCAGACAGATGATTTGAGAAAAGCGGTGCAAAGCATTGGCTACGATCTGTTTATTGATGAGAGCGATTCCGGCGATGAAGTGTTGGAGAACATTCAGCAGGTAAATTTAAGCAAGCTCAAAAGAAGAACTTACTGGGCCCTGGCTCTTTCTGTTCCTGTGGTGATCATCGGAATGTTCTTTATGAGCATGCCCTATGCTAATGAGATTATGTGGGCGCTCAGCACACCTGTAATTTTATGGCTCGGAAGAGATTTTTTTGTTAACGCCTGGAAGCAGGCCAAACACCGCTCTGCCAATATGGACACGCTTGTGGCTTTAAGTACAGGCGTGGCTTATATAGTCAGCGTTTTCAACACCTTGTTTCCGCATTTTTTGCATGAAAGGGGATTGCAGGCTCATGTCTATTTTGAAGCGGCTGCTGTGATCATTGCCTTTATTTTGTTGGGCAAATTATTGGAGGAGAAGGCAAAGGGCAATACTTCATTTGCGATCAAAAAGCTTATGGGACTGCAGCCCAAAACGGTTACCATTGTTCACGAAGGAGGGCACCAAATGCAAATCCCGATTGGAGATATCATTGCGGTAAAGCCCGGTGAAAAAATTGCTGTGGACGGTACAGTTGTAAGCGGCAACTCCTACGTGGACGAAAGTATGCTGAGCGGTGAACCCGTTCCTGTTTTGAAAATGGAGAATGACAAAGTGTTTGCGGGAACGATCAACCAGAAGGGCAGTTTCAAATTCAAGGCTGACAGAGTAGGCAGTGGAACTATGCTCGCTCAGATCATCAAGATGGTGCAGGATGCACAAGGCAGTAAAGCTCCTGTGCAGAAACTGGTGGACAAGATCGCAGGCATCTTCGTTCCGATCGTAATCCTCATTGCCATTGCGGCATTTGTTGTCTGGAATATCTTTGGCGGGGACAATGCATTTACTCAGGGATTATTGGCTCTCAAAACCGTATTGGTAATTGCGTGTCCCTGTGCTTTGGGATTGGCTACTCCAACAGCCATAATGGTTGGCGTAGGAAAAGGCGCCGAAAAAGGTATTCTTATAAAGGATGCCGAAAGCCTTGAACTTGCACAAAAAATCAATGCTGTCATCCTGGATAAAACCGGAACAATTACTGAAGGTAAACCCGAAGTGACAAATGTTTACTGGGCAGACGACAACCCAACCCTGAAGCAGATTCTTTACAGCATCGAAGAAAGATCCGAACACCCATTGGCAGAAGCTGTTGTTGCTCATCTGAAAAAGCAAAGTACCGTTCCTGTTAACGGATTTGAGAGTATCACAGGTAACGGAGCAAAAGGCGAGGTGGATGGCGAAGTTTATTTCGTTGGCAACAGAAGTCTGATGGATGAAAATAATGTTTCGATCGGCAAGTCCTTTACTGATAAGGCACGCGTTTGGGAAAATGAAGCCAAGACTGTGATCTGGTTTGCTGACAGCCAAGAGGCAGTAGCGGTCTTAGCCATTGCCGACAAGTTGAAACCCACTTCACAGACAGCGATTCAGGAATTGCAGCAGGCGGTTATAGAAGTGCATATGCTTACAGGCGACAATGAAAGCACTGCCAGAGCTGTTTCCGAAAAGGTGGGAATCAAACATTACAGAGCAGGAGTAATGCCCGGACAAAAGGCAGCATATGTGAAAGAGTTGCAGAAAGCTGGCAAAGTAGTGGCAATGGTTGGCGACGGCATCAATGACAGTACGGCTTTGGCACAGGCAGATGTGGGAATAGCAATGGGCAAGGGAAGCGATATTGCGATGGATGTGGCAAAGATGACCATTATTTCATCAGACCTTACCAAAGTTCCCGAAGCAATTCGCCTTTCCAGGTCAACAGTCAGAACCATAAAGCAAAACCTTTTTTGGGCATTTATTTACAACCTGATAGGAATTCCTGTTGCAGCCGGAATCTTGTATCCCATAAACGGTTTTTTGCTTAACCCGATGATTGCAGGTGCGGCAATGGCATTGAGCAGTGTGAGTGTGGTAAGCAACAGTTTGCGGTTAAAGTATAAGTAGTGAACATCCGTAAATCTTGCAAATCAAATCAATAATGATGTAACGGTTTCGGATCTGATTCTTCCGATCTTTGCATAGTCAATGTTTAACTCAATACAAATAGAATGAACACAAACGACAAAACACTGAAATTCAAAACCAACATCAACTGCGATGTATGTATGGCGAAAGTGGCTCCGTTCCTGAATAGAGCTGAAGGTATCAGCCAATGGAGAGTTGACACATCAAGCTCAGACAAGGTTCCTTCCGCTCACGGAAATGGAATTACAGAGAAGGAAATAATTCAGAAGGAGCAGGAAGCGGGATTTAAGATCGATTTATTAAACCAAAAATAAAAACTGTATGAAACAGTCAAAGGTAATTTTGCCATTAATGTTTCTGGTAATCAGCCAAACAGCAATGGCGCAGGAGTCCGGGATGACAGAACTCACCAATCACTACTACGGCATCAAGAATGCTTTGGTTGCTGATGACGGTAAGACAGCGAGTGAACAGGCGGTTCTTTTTCTTAAGTCGGTTGATGCAATTACCGGCTTGAACGAATCACAGGAAGAGGCATGGGCAGAGCATAAGAGCAAGTTAATTTCTACAGGTGAGGCCATGTCAAATTCAACCGATGTGAATACACAGCGTAAACAACTTAACGAAATGTCTGTTGCCCTGTTTGCTGTATTGAAAGCTTTCGGAACAAACGGGAGCGCTGTGTATTACCAGTACTGCCCTATGAAAAAGGCATACTGGCTGAGCAGCGAAGAGAAGATCAGGAATCCTTATTACGGCAAGAAGATGCTCACTTGCGGCAGTGTAGAAGAAACACTGAAATAGTGTGAAGCACACCCTGGCAGTTATCGCGGTATTTTGGGCTTCACTTTCGCTCCATGCTCAAAAACTCGTTCAGTATGATCTGACCGTAGCCGATACCGTTGTGAATTACACCGGTAATGACAAGGATGCAATTGCGGTTAACGGTAAGATTCCCATGCCGACTCTGTATTTTACAGAAGGCGATACGGCGGAAGTATATGTGCACAACAAAATGCACCACGAAACCTCGATACATTGGCACGGCTTGCTTTTGTCAAACGAACAGGACGGGGTTCCATATTTGACCACCGCACCGATCAAAGCGCACTCCACTCACAAATACAAATTTGTGATCCGGCAAAATGGAACCTATTGGTATCATTCACATACCATGTTACAGGAACAAGTAGGTATGTACGGGGCAATTGTGATTCACAAGAGAAACGAAAAACCCGGGCTCGAAGAAGTAGTATTGCTAAGTGACTGGT
>DAIQRO010000088.1:0-183 GCA_036786155.1 Bacteroidota bacterium | reverse complement strand
ATCAGATAGAGCGCTCCCTGCATTATGCCACCGACTGGTATATGATTGAGAAAGATTCAGTACAGAGCTATGGTGAAGCCATTGGAGCGAACAAATTATTAACGATACTTGAAAACGAATGGAAGCGAATGCACGCGATGGATGTAAGCGATGTATATTATGACCGCTTTCTGGTAAACGGAA
>DAIQRO010000331.1:0-2633 GCA_036786155.1 Bacteroidota bacterium | reverse complement strand
AGCTCAGCATCGCAGGAATTTTGCTTATGCTTGCCGTGGCGGTTATCCTGCTGATCCCGTCACGAAACATATGGCTCAGCTACTTTGGCATACTGCCCATGATAACAGGATTTGCGATGCTCACGCCGCTTGTGATAACAGGGCTTGAGAAGATCTTCTCTCCGGCGCTGAGATCGCTGTTCGGAATAACGGGAAAGATCGCTTCAAGGTCGATGATACAGAACATAAGCAGGACTTACATCGCGGTTGCGGCGCTTGCACTTGCAGTGGCGGCAACCGTCGGAGTCGGCACGATGATAAGCAGTTTCAGGGATACCGTGATAGAATGGCTCGGGTCAAGGCTCAATGCAGATGTCTTTGTCTCCGCGCCGAACCTTATCTCGAGGAGGAATGATGTTGTTCTTCCGGACGAACTTGCCGAAAAGATAAGAGGAGTGAACGGTGTTACAGGAATCAACTTTTACCGTGAGCTGGAAATTTTCCAGGACGGAAAGAAGATCCATCTCATTTCTTCCGGTGTAAGCAAAAGAGGATTCGACGGATTTCAATTCAAGGACGGAGACCCGGAGGAGATATGGAATGAGTTTACCGGCGGCGACATAATTGTTTCGGAGCCGTTCGCGTACAGATATGATCTTGAAGCGGGCTCAATGCTCAAGCTGAAGACGGATAAGGGAATAAGGGAATTCAGAGTGGCGGGAGTTTACTATGACTATGCATCGGACCAGGGTCTTGTTGCAATCTATCACAGTGAGTTCAAGAAACACTGGGATGCAAAAGGACTCTCCGGAATATCTGCATACGCAATAGACGAAGGCTCGATAGAGAAGATCAAAAGCGATATTCAGAATCTTGACACCGGAGGGCAGAAGATCCTTGTAAGAGGATACAAGTTTCTGAGGGACACTTCCATAGAAGTGTTTGACCGGACGTTCCTTGTTGCAAAGGCACTGCAGGCACTGGCCGTAATTGTTGCATTCATCGGCATTTTCAGTTCTCTGATGTCTCTTCAGCTTGAAAGAAAAAAGGAGCTTGGAATTCTCCGCGCCAACGGCCTGCTCCCTTCGCAGTTGTTTGGCATGGTAAACCTGCAGACACTGCTGATGGGAATTACCGCAGGAGTACTCGCGCTTCCTCTCGGAAATCTTCTTGCCGCAATACTCGTGTACATAATCAACAAGCGCTCTTTCGGCTGGACAATGCAGTTCAGCGCTGTTCCGTCCATCATGGCGGAGGCGCTCATTCTCGCAATTGTCGCGGCCGTACTGGCAGGAATCTATCCCGGCATCAGGATGTCGCAAACATCACCCGCTAATGCACTGAGAGAAGAATGAAACTATACTTGCTGATACTGACAACATTGCTGGCATCACTTAACGCCGGTTGTTCAAACGAGAAGGGCTCACTGAACAACAAAGGCATCAGTCTCTCAAAGGCAATGGGCGATGCCGGAGGAGAAAATTTCATGAAGGCGGAAACTGCGAGGAGGTTCACATTTCCCGATGACCACGGGCCGCATCCCGATTTCAGAACCGAGTGGTGGTACTTCACAGGCAATCTCACATCCGCAGACGGCAGGGAGTTCGGTTACCAGTTCACGATCTTCCGCACATCGCTTACAAAAGATAAGCCGCTGAGAGCATCTGACTGGAACTCAAATCAGATATACATGGCGCACTTTGCAGTGACCGACATAAGCGGCGGTAGATTTTTCTTTGACGAGCGTTTCAGCCGTGAAGGAAACCGGCTTGCAGGCGCATCGGCAAAGCCGTTCAGAGTGTGGCTTGAAGACTGGGAGATAACCGAAACAGGCGGCGAAGGCGCTTTCGGACTTCCGCAGATCCGGATCAAAGCGGCTAACGAAAACTGCGGAATTGATTTCACGCTTAATGCGGCAAAGAACTATGTGCTTCAGGGAGATTCCGGCCTTAGCCGGAAGGGCGCCGCTGTTGGCAATGCATCCTATTACTACTCCTACACTGACCTTGCAACCGAAGGAAATATTTCGGTCAGCGGAAAATCTTTTGCCGTGAGCGGAAATTCATGGATGGACCGCGAATGGAGCACAAGCGCATTGAGCAATGATCAAACCGGATGGGACTGGTTCGCGCTTCAGTTAGACGGCGGCACTGAACTTATGTTTTATCAGATGAGGAAGACTGACGGGACTTCCGATGAATACAGCAAGGGCATTGTCGTCTTCAGTGACGGAACTTCGAATGTGATAAGCCGAAATGACGTAGCGCTTGAAGTGACAGATTTCTGGAAAAATAGTTCCGGTGTTTCTTATCCTTCCGGATGGATGCTCAGGATCCCTTCACTGGATGCGGCACTGAAGATCACGCCTGCCGTCAAAGATCAGATGCTCGACGTATCGGTGAAGTACTGGGAAGGAGCGGTAAGGGTGCAAGGGCTTTTGCGCGGCGGTGAAACCAAAGGAAAGGGTTATGTCGAATTGACGGGTTACTGACGGCGGATAGTTGTTGCGTTCATCAAGCTGAAGAAAAGGTCAGCGGCCACTTCGGAGCACAACAAATATCAGTCCGATCTGTCAATGCATGCTCCAAACTTTCTCACCCATAAAATAAGTTGCAAACACTCCGGCGTTCCGGATCTCATCTTCATTCATCTCA
>DAIQRO010000330.1:0-2643 GCA_036786155.1 Bacteroidota bacterium | reverse complement strand
TTCTGATGCAACGGGTTACTTTTGCGCAATTCAAAAATCAATCCTAAACAAATAATAAAGAATGTCTAAGAAGTTCTTGCTGTCATTGGTATGCTTTGTGCTGATGATGGCTTCTACGGATCATGTCCGTTCACAGGGTTTTAACAGTGTAACAACTCCGGACGGGGTGTATGTGATAGCCGTTGGAGACGCCGGCCTGATGTTCAGATCCACGAACGGCGGTAATACATGGGCAAGCTACACGATCCCTTCATCTAACCTGAAGAGCGTTACTTCAATCAACAATGATGTCTGGATTGCGGGATCAAACGGCAAGATCTACAAAACACTGAAATCAGCATCACCTGTGAATGAAGTTGACCTCGGAATTACGTCTCAGCTCAATTCGGTTTCGTTTGTTAACGAGAACACGGGATATGTCTGCGGAAACGGCGGCACAGTGTATAAGACAGTGAACGGCGGACTGAACTGGACTTCTTCAAGCACGGGCATCCCTGTTTCAACCGACCTAAACTCGGTCTCATTTCTTGATGCAGACAACGGAATAGTCGGAGGCAAGGAAGGCAAAGTCTATACTACAACAAACGGCGGAGCGCAATGGACTGCCGAGAATACCGGCGCATCAAGGAACATAAAAGATGTAAAGTACTTTGCTCAGGGGATTGTGATAGCAGGAGAATTCGGAACGCTCATAACGAAGAGCGGATCGTCAGCCTGGAGCACAGTAAACACAAGGATCATAACGGATGTAAACGCAATCTCCGGAACCGGCATGAATGATGTGCACGTATGCGGCGGCGGCGGATTCATCAGAAATAATAAGAACAATGATCAGAGGTTTTACAATTTTGAAATAAATCCGATGCTGGGAAATCTTGTTGATGTACATTACTATGATGCAACAACAGGGTTTGCTGTCAGCAGTCTGAATAACGCGATAATAAGGACAACGAACGGCGGTGCACAGTGGACTCTGACTGCCGGTGCAACAGTATCTTACCAGTGGCAGAACAAGCTTTCTGCTTCAGGCGGCATCGGCAACAATCTCTGCATGCATCCGACCGATCCCAATACAGTTTTCTGCGGATACGGCAACAGGGTTTACGTCAGCAGGAACAGGGGAGACAACTGGACGCAGATCGCAACGGCTACCGGCATGGGTAACAACATGCATTCATTTTATGTGAGCCCGCTTGATACGAATGTGTGGGTTGCGGCCATAACGGGATCACCCGACAGAGTGATAAAGACAACAAATTACGGAGTGAACTGGACGATCTCATATCAGCAGAATTTCAGCAATTACGGACAACCGCTTGAGATGGATCAGAACAACCCGAGTGTTTATTACTTTGCGCCTGACGGCGGAGGTTTCTACAAATCCACAGACAACGGCTCAACATTCACAGAGATCAGCGGCAACTTTTCATTCAGAAGCCCTTGCGACATTCTCGTAATGTGGGACAGCTCCAATGTAGTATTTGTCGGCGACGGAGTGACAGGAAGCGGCCAGGCAATTGTACACAAGTCAACAAACGGCGGAGTGAACTGGACATCCGTCAGGACCGTAGCCTCAAGCGAGACTCCGTCAATGACCAATTCGGTCTTTGACAGAAGCCTGATCTTTGTAACCGAATGGTCGGGATCGAACATATACAAGTCAACGGATTACGGTACTTCCTTCAGCATCAGCCACAGCACAGGATTCAGCGGCTGGGCATCTTCATTCTGCCTTGAGGATCCGACGCTGATCACTACCGGCAACTACGGATCGAATTCCGCAATCTCGCTGAACAAGGGAGAAAACTGGATCTACCAGGGCGGATTGTCAGGCTCAGGTGCGGGCATGCTTAACCCCGACAGGGGAATGATACTGAACATGCAGACAAGCGCGCTGTTCAAGCTGAAGGCAACGTATTCCGTGCTCACTTCGGTAAATGAAACACAGCTTTCAAATTCCGCTCCGGCAGGATTCGAGCTTCAGCAGAATTATCCGAATCCTTTCAATCCGTCAACAGTGATCAGGTTTGCAATGGCAACGGCTGGACAGGTCAGTGTAAAGGTGTATGATCAGCTCGGAAGGGAAGTGCGGGTTCTCGCGGACGGAGTCAGGAATGCGGGAACATACGAACTCACATTTGATGCCGCAGGGCTTTCAAGCGGCGTTTACTTCTATAAGATGAACACAGGAGGAGTTGAGATGACCAGGAAAATGCTTCTGGTAAGGTAATAGGTTTATGATAGCGCAAAAGATCCCGGAGTTCTTCTGGACTGCCGGGATTTTTTGTTGCTGTAAGCGAACCAAACAGCTTCATTGAACCTGAACAAACACTAATAAACTGAAATGAAAGAGAAACTGAAAATTGCAGTCAGCGCTGTAATTCTAATTCTAACTATTGGAGGCGGCATGTCTGATGACAATCAGAGACTCATGCAAGTATTCAGCGATTATGATGAGTTTAACAAGAGGAACTATCCGATGGGGGCCACTTATGACGGCGATAACAGATTTGATGACATGGTAACTGACAATTCCGAAGAGGGTATCAATGCACGATATGATTCGCTGTCAAATTTCCTCAAGAGACTATCGGGACTCGATTACAAATCGCTGACTGAATCCTACAAACTTAATTACGATCT
>DAIQRO010000329.1:1346-2650 GCA_036786155.1 Bacteroidota bacterium | reverse complement strand
GATTTCGTCCTTTGCGATCTTTGAATTCTGATGCAGGCCGTCAAGCACAAATTCCATGAGCGATGCAAGCTCGAATTCACTTTCATAGTATTGCGGAAACTTCTTTACGAAATCCTCAAGGCCTTCCACTTTGCGGAGTTCCTTCAGGTAATCGCTGAAAGGCATGTCATCACGGATGTTCACTTTGCCGCCGAACTGAAACCATTCAATTATGGAAGAGTAAGGATCGCGGTTCTCCTTTTCCTGCCCGCCTTTCTTCTTTTTTGAAAGCGGGTCGGGGAAGTATTTTCTGAAGATCTCCTTGACCGATTTCGAGATCAGGGCCTTTGCAACCTTCACCGAGCCTTCCTGTTCTCCTTCGAAAACAAGTTCAACCTTGCCTGTTATTCCCGGAAGGATCGAAAGTATATCGCACATCCTCGGCATGATAAAATCCTCGCCGTTCATTATGGCACGTCTTTCAGAATTGCTGATGAGATTTTCCATAGATGAAATTGTGAGACGGGCGCTAACTCCCGACTTCTGATCAACAAACTCGCTGATGCGGGCCTGCATAGCGGTCATCTCAATGATCTCACGGAAGTAATAAGGTATTGAGACCTTCAGCTTCCTGTCACGGTTTGTCCATGAATATTCTTCCGTGATACGAATTCCGTGATCCAGTTCTTTTGGATAATGAGTGATGATCTGCGAATCAATTCTGTCCTTCAGCGGAGTTATGATGTTGCCGCGGTTTGTATAATCTTCAGGATTTGCCGTGAATACCATGAGTATGTCGAGCGGGATCCTGATATTGAATCCCCTGATCTGGATATCCTTCTCCTGCATGATATTCAGCAGTCCCACCTGAATGCGCGGCTGAAGGTCCGGCAGTTCATTGATCACAAAAATGCCCCGGTTGGTTCTTGGGATGATCCCGAAGTGGATTGCGCCTTCATGCGAATAGTGAAGTCTCTGGTTTGCGGCCTTGATGGGATCAATATCCCCGATAAGGTCTGCAATATTTACATCGGGCGTTGCAAGTTTTTCACTGTAGCGCTGATCTCTTGCAATCCATTCAATTTCAGTGTCGTCACCCATTTCATTTATCATGTCCACTGCAAACTTGGAGATCGGCACGAAAGGATTGTCATTTATCTCTGAACCTTTGACAATCGGCACATATTCGTCAAGCAAAGTTGGGAGCAGGCGTGCGAGTTTGGTTTTTGCCTGGCCGCGGAGCCCGAGGAGAAGAAGGTCATGCCGTGCAAGAAGCGAGTTGATGACAGACGGGATCACGGTGTTCTCGTAACCTATGATGCCGT
>DAIQRO010000329.1:0-1336 GCA_036786155.1 Bacteroidota bacterium | reverse complement strand
AGGTTGCTTCGTATCTCGTCTTTGACCGATCGGACTTTGTATCCGGAGCTTTTGAGCCGGCCAAGAGTCTTCAGACTTGTAAGTTCTGTGTTCAATTTTTTGGATTCGGATTATTGGATTAACAGGTTCAGGAGACTATGGCAGTGTCTCCGGGCGCAAAACCCGGACAGACAGCCGTTAAGTTCCTGAGATTGTAAAAAATGAATTCCGGGGAATCAGCCGTTGTACTGAATATAAGAATTAAGAAGTTCGATCTTCTCGTCCTTCAGATTCATATCGTAAAGCATAAGGTCTCTCATTGATACCATGCCTATCAGGCCATTTCCCTCTCGCACGGGTATATGCCTGATCTTTTCCTGTTTCATTATCTGAAGCGCATACTCGGGAGTATCGGTTGATTCAACGAGTATGACTCTTCCCGTCATTACAGCTTCAACAGGCGTTGACATGAGGTCGAGGTCCTTTGCGATGCATCTCCTGAGCAGATCGCGTTCAGAGAATATTCCTTTCAGAGTGAGCTTGTCTGACTGTTCTAGCACGGGGACTGCTCCAATATTATGCAGACCCATGAACTTTGCCACATCAAGAATGCTCATGCCGGTTCTTACAAAATGCAGGGGCTTGTCTCCGAGGAGTTCTTTAAGGGTTTTCATGTCAATCCTCCCGAGAATTTTTTTCAAAATATGCAATATATCAGGAAGTTGCAACAAATGACGCAAGGTTTGCGGACAGATGCAGTAACTCCTTAGATATGTCAAGCTGGAAAGCTCATTAGAAATGTCAGCACATATTATTTGATCCGATGTAAATTGATGGTCAGAAATGTGCTTCAAGTTCATTCGTAGTTAACACCCTGCCGTTAAGAGAATTTGCCACTAATACACGATTGAATGGGATATGTTGTGCATTTCTTTCATATCTGTGCAATGAAAGGTGTTATTCGTGCATTCGTGGCTGAGACCTTGGCGTCAAAAGCATTTGTCACTAATACACGAATGAATGGGATCTGCCGTGCCTTCCTCTCATTATCGGTACAATGAAAGATGTTATTCGTGCATTCGTGGCTAATTGATCTTCCGCCAATAGTTTTCAAAGCGTGGGGCACAGTTCCTTAGACTAGTGCTCTGAAAATGGCTTTTGGCTCTTTTTGAGTGAATTCGAGCATTTTTGCTAAGCACCCGAACTCTTTTGCTAAGCACCCGAACTCTTTTGCTAAGCACCCGAAGTCTTTAGAAGAACGTCCGAAGTCTTTAGCAGAGCGTCAGAGGTCTTTAGCAGAGCGTCCGAGGACTATAGCAGAACGTCAGATGTCTTAAAAACAAAGTCCGAAGACAAT
>DAIQRO010000087.1:5422-11798 GCA_036786155.1 Bacteroidota bacterium | reverse complement strand
CGGCGATCAGCTTTATCTTCTTGAGAACAGTGTTGGATTACTGAATTCCATTTCGAGGTTTTCGATAGTCTGGGATTTTATTGACTGTCCTGCCTCAACTCCAGCAATTTGTCGGCAGCTTCAATAACTTCATCGGATGAAATGCTTCTTATGCACTTGAATTCTTCCTGCCCCGTAAACCTGCATGATGCAGGCTTCGGCGAGTTGTAGAAACACGGGCTGCATTCGAGTTCCTTCCTTACAACAATGCGTTTCGTCTTCCACGGATAGAGCTCTCTGTGATTCGTGTATCCGAAGATCGCCACGACAGGCAGTTGCAGAGCGGCGGCGCAGTGCATGAATGCAGTATCATTTGAAACGAAAAGCGAACAGCTTTTCATTCTTGCAACTGAATCCATGAAGTCCGGCGTGGATGCGAGTTCCGCGTCACCGCCGGCGGCAGTTTTGATCTCAAGATTAAGATCGTCTTCCGTTCCAAACAGAAGCACTTTGCATCCTCTCGCTTCCTGAAGATGCTTCACAAGCCTGATGTAGCCGTCCTTATTCCATCGCTTGTTAATGTGATTCTTTAGCACAGCCGATCCGGCATGTATTCCTGCGAGCGGCCTTCCTTCAGGATTGACCTTTTTCAGCCACTCTTCGGCTTTCTCTGTGTGTTCATTGCTTATGAAGATCTCCATCGGCCCGGCTTCCGATTCGCTTATGCCCGCAATTGCAGAAGCGAGGTCAATGTTCTGAAGCACATTGTGACGGCCGGCGGTTTCATCGACAAGTATGTCGTTCAGAAATTCTCCCCTGCTGAGATCAGTATGGAGATAATGCATTGATAACTTTGACTTTGCACCGAGCAAGGCGTTCACAATGTTGTATTCAAGCCTGTTGGAAGGATAGATATTGACAGAATAGTCGTACTCTTTCTTCTTTAGTCTTCGAACTTCAGCTAATGATCTGAGCTTCGGCTGTTTGAGGAAATCTATGAAATGAACGTTGCTCAGCGAAGGGTGATTGATGTACATTTGCTTTACCGATCCGAACATTACAAGCATGTCTATCTCAGCATCCGGGAGCTTGTTCTTCAGCAGCCTGAGCGCGGGAGAGAACATCAGCGCATCACCGTTGCCAGACAATGCATTTATGATGATCTTCAACTTAGGTCAGATAAGATTTCGGAAGGATGCATTATTGAGATTCGGAAATAGATTTGAAAGGCTCCTCTTTGGCGAGAGCATTTATCTGATCAGGTCGGGATTGTATTTCCTGATCTTCTCGAGACTTTGCCTGGCAAGTGAAGAGTCGCCCTTTTCGCTGAACAGCTGATACAGCTGATAATGAGCGATCACATTCCTGTCTTCATTCTGAATCGCCTTTTTGTAACTGTCAATCGCCAGGTCCTTCTTGCCAAGCTGAAGGTAAAGGTCTCCCATGTACTGATACGGAAGGCTGAATCCCTTGGGGCCAATATCAAGCGATTGCCTGAACTCATTGATCGCAGTCTGAGCTCTTGACTTATCCCTGGATGAATTCATTGCCTGATTGAACATATTGACGAACTTCACGCTGTAATTCGGATTGCCGGGAAATTCTGTTCCAGCTCCGGCTTCCGAATCCGACTTGCGCTTATAAACTACATCAGTGAAGCCGGTGGGCTTTTCAACAATGTAAAACGGATAATAGAACCTGTTGAACTCGGGAGTTGTAAACAGCGCTCTTTCTGCATATGCACTAGGCTTAACGCCCGTTGAGAAATACACATAGTCAGGAGACCTGGACATAACGTAATCCGCGTTGTAATTTCTTTCCTTCCATCCGATCTCATTCTCTGAAATTTCCTTTATGATCTTCGGATTGTGAGCGATCTCCTTATCGGTTAGCCCGAGCAGGTCAATCACATTCACTTGCGGACCGGCAAAGTAAGAGACAGCGCCTATGGTTGTAGCCGCGAGATTCAAAGGCCTTCCAAGCTCCTGTTGTTTCTTCCCGAACCATGCGCCCGAGATCTTCATCTTGTCAACCGTTCTCGGAGGCAATGTCTGAAGTGAGCTTCTCCCTTTGAGAACTGTAGTAATAGAAACACAGCACGGCAACAATTGCCGAAACGGCTCCGAAAGCAATACCGGGACTTACCTTAGACTTCATGTCAAGATAAAGCACGGTCATAAGTTTTGCAAAAAGTATGTATATGAGAGGAAGAACCGGAAGGAAGAACCTGTTCTGTTTCAGAACGTCTCCGCCCACGGTAATCGTGTAAGCAATGAACGCGATTATCACCAGAAAGAAGAGCGTCACTTCAAAACTCAGCTCTTTTCGCCTGAGAAGAAGCAATGGCAGAACAAGCATAATTCCATAGACCATATATGAGCTGAGAAATGTGGAGAAATAATCCCAGCCTGCATTCAGATATGCCGACGAAAATCCGGTCTTCGCGTAATATGTATTTGGAAACAAGTACCCGTAGTATGAATATCGTACGGCGAAATAAGCTATGACTGGCAATATATAAACAAGGTAGGTCTTGATGCTGTTCGCCGAAAAAAATCTGCCTATCGAATTCTTCCCGTCGCTCAGCAGAAGATGAAGGAACCTGTGAACGATCACGAGTCCGAAAAAGTAGAGGCCTTCCGGGCGGGTTAGAGTTGCCAGTAGGAAGCACAGAGGATATCTGTAATCAAACGCATCGGTGCCTTTCCCGCTGATGTAGAAGTAAATGCCTGCGAGTGCGAATGACATAAACATGGTAGTTTCCATGCCGCTCACTGACCAGAATATGAAAGATGCAGTAAACACAAGGAGTACAGGCGCAATGAGATCAAAATATCCTTCGGTGATATTCTTATCAGACTTCCTCTCCTTCTTTACGATCTCCTTGTCGTCAATTCGGAGCGTTTCAGACAACCTGAACGTGATGAAGAGTACCGCAACACCGAATAGAAGACTCAGAAACTGCGAGGCTCCTTCGACTCCTATACCGAAAAATGAAAGTGCGCTCAGGATCAGAACCCAGAGAAGGTTTGTATATCCTTCCACTCTTTCTCCGATGTTAAAGACAAGCCCGTTGCCTTCAACAAAATTCCGGATATAGCGGAAACTGATATAAGCGTCATCCTGAATGAACTTGTTATCAATGGCAACAAATACAAATGCCGCAGATAATGCGGCAAGAAAGAAGTAAGATATTCTGACGCTCTTTTGAGTCGCTTCAGGCGTCTTTGTTTGTCGTTCCGGCTTGTTCTTGGACATTAATTACGTTCAGTCTTCAGTTGATTCTGCCTCACTTGCCGGATTGAGTTGCCATCTTCAGCTTGATGGATTCAATTTTCTGCTTCACGCTTGCATCTCCCGGACTGATCGCGGAAAGCTTATTGAGCAGATCAAGCGCCTTTTGATATTCACCTTTTGTATCATAGATGTCAAGAAGGATCCTGTAGGGATTGTAGTAGCTCTGTACGTTTGTCGGATTCTTCTTTATTTCTTCTTCGGCACGTGACTCTATGTTACTTGCGTACTCATCAAACTTAGCCATGTTGCCGAGCCTGTTGTACAGCATCGCAACATCATACTCAATTCTGTAATCCATTTGTATCACTTTTCGCGGAATGTCTTTCTCCATCTTGTCAAGCACTTCTTCAGCCAGTTTCAGCTTTGTAGAATCAACCGAATACGCATAAGCAAGCCTCATGAAAACGGTCCTGTAAGTCTGCGCCATCCTGGTCTGGTCTTCGTTGTAGAAGATTCCCTGATCATTAAGCCCTGTGAATCTGAATCCGTACTGAGGCGTCTTGGATGCAACCGGCGGATTGTCAAACAGGCATTTCTTCATGACTTCAATATTTACGCCTTCATCACCGGTCATGTTCACTTTGTACGGTACAAGCCTTTGCGCCATTCCCTCCATTACTAGGTAGTCACCGAGCCCGACGAAATTATCTTCGGACACAGTGATTGAAAAATAGAACGGCCTTTCAAACTTGTTTGCCTTTATTATGTCTATCAGCAGAAGATCATTTGCCTTAAGCGCCGTGATCACCTGATTCTGCGATTGCTGTCGGATGGTCGGAGGCACGGTAACAGTTATCCTTGTCGGAAGGTCGGACTTATTTCTCATTGAATCGGGATAGGCATTCAAAGGCACGTCGAAGGATACGGGCTTCTTCTCATCCCATTGCACAGGCTGAAGTTTCTTAAGCTGTGCATCGGACAATGTCATCGGAACAGTGAGCGCGCCGTATGGCCTTTCGTTCTTGAGCTGAAGGTTGTACCAATCCGTCTGCGCGAGGGAAAGGTTGATGATCCTCACATCCGTTCTTATGCCGTAAACTGCCTGCAGGCACCAGAGAGGGAATGTGTCATTGTCTCCGTTTGTAATGAGTATCGCATCCTTTTCAAGGCTTTGAAGAATATTGTATGCATAGTCAAACGGGAAGTAATTGCCGTGCCTGCTTTGATGGTAATAGCCCTTCACAAGCATGTTGACAGGAACAAATGCAAAAGAAACCAGCACAACAACGGATGCGACCGCAACCATTGATATCTTGCTGAACTTCTCTTTTATGATCTCAGCGAGTCCCGCCACGCCGACCCCTATCCACATCGAGAATGCAAAGAAAGCGCCTACATAAAAATAATCCCTTTCCCGCGGCTGAGGCTCCTGCTGATTCTGGTAAAGAGCCGTTATGACTCCCATCATCAAAAACATGAACAGAAATATGAGCGCCAGTTTCCAGTCTTTCCGGAAGTGGTAGAACAAACCGAACATTCCGATTATGAATGGTATGGCCCAGTATTTTCCGAAGTCAACTCCGTCGTTCTGATTATAACCTTCCCTGCCGATGTAGTTCCAGAACCAGTATCTGTTGAACATGTGGTTGATCTGATACTTCCACATGAACTCCATATCGGAAGAATAATTCTGATATATTGCCTGATGCTGTGGCTCCTGCGAATACCTTCTGGGAAGCAGAAGCGGTTGCTGGCCGTACTGTTCTCTGTTAAGGTAAGAAAGCAAAGTCTCAATGTTGCTCGGTGCATTCTCGTTTATGGGCAGGTCAGTCACATTGGCCCTGATGAGGATCGAGGCATAAGTTGAATACCCGAGAATGATCAGGAACAGCGAGAGAGTGACGAGGCTCAGAACGGGATTCTTGTTAACTCTTGCATAATAGATCCCGAAGATCACTATTCCGACTGCCAGCACGCCAACCATCACACTGCCTGACATCAGCGACGGGAATTTCTTTACAATGCCCGGGTAAACGATGAAGAATGCAGCTGCCGAAATTGCAATTGCGATCAGCAGGGTCTTCGGCGAGTACTCATATCTTCTGAAATAGAAGAACAGCCCGGCAAGAAAAATACACTGTGCTACAAGCAAGTGAATGCCGATAGAGAGGCCGACAACATACGCAACCATCAAAAGATACTTGTCACTGCCCGGCTCGTCTGCCTTCTCCCACCAAAGCATTAGCAGATACATGCAGAGCCCGATGAGGAAAGTTCCCATGGCGTAAACTTCCGTCTCAAGAGCATTGAACCAGAAGGATTCGCTGAATGCATACGAAAGTGCGCCGACTGCTGCTGCACCGCAGTAGAGAAGCGAGTCGCCTATTGACTTTGGCATGCCTTTCCAGTTCTTTATTACCATCACCGTGATCAGATAAAGGAACAGGACACACAACGAACTTGAAATGACGGAAAGATAATTTACTCGAAGTCCGATATCGGCTGCAAAGGGAAACATTGAGAAAATCTTTCCTACAAGTGTGAAGAACGGGGCGCCGGGAGGATGAGGCACAGAGAGTGTGTAAGCGCATGCAATAAATTCACCGCAGTCCCAGAATGAGAATGTCGGCTGTACGGTCAAAGCATATACAACGGTAGCAAACAGAAACACTATGGCTCCCACTACCCTGTTCAGATTCTTGAAATCCATTTATCTATGTTGATTTTGATGATGGTTTTGTGGAGGTCACTTCTTTTCCTTCTTGTCCCTTTGGATCAGAATGTCGTCAATAAGTCCGTATTTCTTCGCCTCTTCGGGATTCATGATATTGTCCCGCTCGGCATCCGCAGCCACTTTTTCATAAGATTGCCCGGAATGTTTAGCAATGATCTTGAAGAGAGTATCCCTGGTCTTCTCCATATCCCTTGCATGGATCAGAATGTCTGTCGTTTGTCCCTGCAAACCGCCTGCCCACGGCTGATGCATGAGGATCTTTGCATTGGGAAGTGCGATCCTCTTGCCCTGCGATCCGCCGGTGAGAAGAAACTGTCCCATCGAAGCTGCAAGTCCTACGCAGATTGTTGAGACATCCGGCTTAATGTACTGCATAGTGTCATAGATCCCCAGGCCTGCTGTGACGCTTCCGCCCGGCGAATTGAT
>DAIQRO010000087.1:0-5412 GCA_036786155.1 Bacteroidota bacterium | reverse complement strand
TAAAGCATTATATCCTTGTCAGGGTCTTCCGATTCAAGAAACAGGAACTGCGCAATGATCAGTGATGCAATCTCATCATACACAGGCGAACCAAGAAACACGATCCTCTCCTTAAGAAGGCGGGAGTAAATGTCGTATGCTCTTTCGCCCCTTGATGTTTGCTCAACCACTATCGGCACAAGCTGGCTGTTAATGGAATCAAGGCCGCTGTGAATAGCGCCCTGGTTCCTTTTGATGATTTCAGTGTAATTCATTAAGATATGAGGTTTTTTTGTTTCGGATTTTGGGAAGTCAGGAGCCCTTATCTTCAGGCTCGGCTGACTTTTTCTCAACTTTCTCTTTTACGTTTGCATTTCGCTCAACAATATCTATCACCTTGTCTGTAAGAAGTTTTCCGGAAACGTTATCATCTTTCTTCAGCAGTTCCAGTATCTTTCCGGCCGGTATCCCGTACCTTCCGGCTTCCTTTTCTGCAAGATTCATGTAGTCGTCATCGCTGACCGCCAGATTTTCCAGTTCAACAAGCCTGTCCCTGATCAGCATCCACTTCGCAGACATGATAGCATCGGGCCTTCTTTCCTTCCGGAAGGTTTCCGCATCAAAATCCTTCGGAAGATTCTTCCCCTGGAACTGAGACTTATACTCATCAATTACATTGGAAAGCACTGACTCGACAAGCACCTCAGGGGCTGACACTTCATTCATTCTTACCAGTTCTTCCATCACATCGTTTCTGAACTTCCTTTCTGCAATGCCGTCGTAGATCTTCTGAAGTTCGCTTCTGATCTCACCCCTGAACTCTTCTTCCGAGTTAAGCTCTTCCTTTCCGGTCACTTCTTTGAAGAACTCCGGTGTCAGCTCAGGGAGCACTATCTTCTCAACTTTTGTGCATGTAACCTGAACCTTCTTCGGATTTCCTTCCGCATTTTTGGAGTTGACAATTCTGGTTTCGCCTTCCCTTATTCCCCGGAAAGCATCCCTGAATTCGGGATAGATCTGCTCGTTACCAAGGTAAACTGTCATGCCCTTCTGGGATTCACCGAGCAGAATGTTTCCGGCTTCATCAAGATTCTGAAGATCAACCGTGATAATGTACTGATCATCAAGCGCTTGCCCGTCAATTTCATGCGTCGCTTTGCGGAATCTGTGATACTTGATCTCATCATCAACCAGTGAATCGTCAAGCTCATATTTTGTTTTCTCCAGATCAAGTCCCTTATAAACGACGTCCTTGATCTCCGGAAAAACTTCAAACTCGATCTTGATATTGAGAGACTCTTTAGGCTTATAATCGAGGTCAGTTATTACAGGGCTTCCGAGGACGCGGAGATTTTCGCCTTCCGAGCCAAGGAAATCGCTGAAAATATCACCGGCAATGTCTTCCAGCGAACTGTATTCAATGCTGTCGCCGTATTTCTTTCTTATTATGTTCATCGGAACCTTACCCTTGCGAAATCCCGGCTCAACTGCCTTTTTGCTGAATTCAAACAAAGCCTTCTCAAAATGAGGCTTCAGTTCATCATACGTAAGCGAAGATTCCAGCTGTTTTCTGGAACCTTCAAGATCGGTCAGCTTGGTGTCCAACTTGAGTGTTTATTGATTATTCTAAACGCTGAAATTACTCAATAAGGCAGGAACTAACAAGGAATTTTCCCTATTCCGATGCATTCAAAGCTTAGCTCATAGATTCAAACAGAATCTGAATGCATCCTTTAAGCCCGGACAAATTGATGCGTCACATTGTAATTGTAATAGAACGGCCTAATAGCTAAGTTTTCGCACAAAATGGAACACACGCTGGAAGCAGAATATCAGGAGCGATCAAGTCAGGCAACAGGGAACCATGGAAACATCTGGTTTCTCGTGGTATCCGGCTTAATACTCATACTTCTGGCAATATACTCCATAAAGGAATCATCATCAGCAGTTTCCTCAGGCAAGAGCGAAATTGCGGGAAGAATAGAAGACAATAACGTGATCTCGCCTTCGGGAAGCAGCAACGTTAGCGGAGAATCTCTTGAAAAACTGCTGAGCGAGAGGTCTTTCAGGAACAACGAATTTGTAGAGAACCTTTTCAGGGACTGGAACACACTGCTTGACCTGTTCACATCCAACAGCAATTTTCACCAGACAGCAAAGAACATCAATGCCCGGGATCTCGAAAGGATCTCCGACAAGATCCAAAACGTAAGCAAAGAGTTCAAGCTCGGCAATGTGGAAAATCTTGTTACGGAACTTGGGGATGTAATAGTCCAGGAATGCAACCTTTACAAGATTGACTGGCGGCTCATTCTTGCGATCATCAGGCAGGAATCCTATTTCAATGCAAACGCAAGGTCGCACGCAGGAGCATTCGGACTGATGCAGTTAATGCCCAGGACAGGCGAGAGCCTGCAGAACACTCTTGACCTTGACGACACAAGAAATCCCAAGAACAACTTGATAGCGGGCATCTATTACTATGCAGCGCTGGTTTCTCAGTTCAGGGAGTTCGGTGATGAGAAGTACAAATTCGCGCTTGCCGCTTACAATGCAGGCCTCGGCAGAGTAATAGATGCCATGACGATCACCGCATATTTCGGGAAGGATTACAAGCAGTGGGATAATGTGAAGGAAGCGTATCCGTTCCTTTCATCAAAGGAAGATTCAATTCACGCCCTTGTCTGGCCTGATTCAAAGAGGCCTCCCTACGGTTCGCTTGACAACTGGAAGGAGCCGTACAACTATGTAAACAGCATCATGTTTTATTATGACGCATACAAGAAAATGTTTGAAAGCAATCTGAAGGAACCCGAGCAGACAAAGCAACCAAAGCAGAAGAAAAAATCAAAGAAGAAGTGAATGAACGAATTTGATAAGTTCGAGACGGCAACAGCCGCAGAAAATCTGATCGAAACCGTAAACAGTTTTGAAGATGCAAGAAAACTCTTTCCGATAGTTGAGTCATGCACATACTTAGATTCGGCACACTATTCGCAATACTCGCTTGAAACGAGACGAAGGCTGATCAGCTTCATTGACGAATTCACTTTCACCAATAAAAATCTCAGTCTCTTCAATTACAGGATCGCCGATACTCTCAAAGCCAAATGCGCGGAGCTGATAGGCGCGGACATGGACGACATAATAATAACGGGGAGCACCACTCACGGCATCAACATTTTCTCAAACGGAGTGAGGCTTCTGGCCGGGGACTGCATAGCATTCGCCGACTCGGAGTTTCCGTCGATACCATATTCAATAATGAATCAGGAGAGGTTAAGAGGGTTAAAGATTGCGATGATCCCTTCAGACAACGGGAAGATACACGAGGATGATATTGAAAAGACCATTGCCGGGAACAATGCAAAAGTGCTTGCGATCAGTTCTGTGGAGTTTCTAGGTTTCCGCAACGATCTTGATTCCATTTCACGCATCTGCAGGAAGTACGGATGCATGCTTTTGGTTGACGCGATCCAGTCAACAGGGGCATGCCCGGTCAATGTGAAGAAGAGCAACGTTGACTTCTTTGCAACGGGCGGGCAAAAGTGGATGATGTCTCCCTCCGGTATCGGATTCGCTTTCATTTCACCCGGGATCAGGCACCTCGTGGAACCGACTTACGTCGCCACTTCTTCTATCAACTACGACTTCAAGAACTTTCTCAACTACAAGCTGGACTTCCGTAATGACGGCGCAGCTTACGAAAATTCCACTCCGAACACTTTGGGAATGATCGGGATGGAATCCTCAATAGAATTGTTTCTCAAACTTGGTGTGGAAAACATTTTCCGCCATATACTTTCTTTGCAGGATCTTTTCATCCGGGAAACGGAAGGTACGGAGTTCACGATCGAATCAGACCTTGAACCGAGGCACAGATCAAACATTCTGATCTTCTCTCACATTGACAATTCAAGAAATGAGGAAGTGCAGAAGTACCTTGAAAGCCGGAACATCTTCATTGCTCTTCGCGAGGGCTTCCTGCGGCTTGCGGCGCACTTGTTCAACAATGAAGACGATATCATTGCGCTTACCACCGCGCTGAAAAATTTCAGCAGGGAAAACTGATCACTTTATGAGGGTCATTCTCTTTGTTGCCACTCTCTCACCGTCGGCAAAAAGCGAATAGTAATAAACCCCTGTGGCAAGATTCGATCCGTCGAAGTCAACGCTGTGTCTTCCTGCCTGCACTTTTCCGTTTACAAGCGATGCCAGCTCATTTCCCAGGATATCATACACTTTGAGATCTACGAAGGCAGACTTTCCCGTGCTGTACCTGATGCTTGTTGCGGGATTGAACGGGTTCGGGTAATTCTGCTCCAGCGCAAAACCTTCAGCCGGTCCGGATAAATTGCTTATCCCGACTGACTGCCCCATCTTCAGCACATACAATCCGGTGGTCATATCGGATGCAATTATCTTACCCGACGGCAATTTGTAAACTCCCCAGCATCCAAGATAGTTGTTGCTGTTGTTTTGCGGATAAGTATCATACCATCCGATCTCAACTGGCGAGGCTGGGTTTGAAATGTTCAGCACTCTAACTCCGGCAGTGTAGTGCGCTATTACGGCAGTATCCCCGTAGATCTCAACGTTATGCACAATTGATGTAGTGATTCCTGTCGGTTGCCATGTTGCAACCTGCGTAACATTTCCGAGGTCTCGGATATCCCAAATCTTCAGCAGTCTCGGCAATGCTCCCACTTCATCCGTTGCATACAGATAATCCCGCGATCTTGTAATGGCGCAATTGTGCGGTGAAGGATTGGGGAGATTCAGCCATTGCGTGATTGTCTTAAGACTGTCCTTGTTCCTTGCATCTATCAACGTTATCTGTCCGTCACCCGAATTTATGTTCATGGCAAAGATCGTATCCCTGAAAACTCTGCTGTCATGCACATAACGCGTGTTCCATCTTCCCCTTACAACGGGATTCTCCGGATCATTTGAAAGGTCAAGCACGACTGTCCCCTGCCCGAACGATGCATTCGCTCCGTTGAGGTAGAGATACGGGCCTTCCTGAGAGATCGTATGAGTTGAGCTGTGCCCCGGAGCCATGAACTTCTTCACATATTTGACGGAATCCGGCAAGTACCTGAGATCGAATATTCTCACGCCGCTCGTATCTGCTTCAGAGACCACATAAGCGTAATGTGAGTAAACTTTCATTTCAACCCAAAGAACACCGGCATCAGGGCTTGAGAAGTTTATAGGTGTGGGAAAGAATCCGACTTCACGAACGTTTGAAGAGTCAGTCACATCATAGAATGCAGTGCCAAGTCCGCATCCCAGGATCGCATATTCTCTGCCGTCCGGAGCAGCATAGCCCCAGATCGCAGAATAGCTCCATGGAGCCATGTACTGTGGAGGGATAGCATGTAAGTTCTTTTGCGAGAACAGGTACATATTACTGTTGGGCAGTTGTCCGAA
>DAIQRO010000328.1:0-2666 GCA_036786155.1 Bacteroidota bacterium | reverse complement strand
AGATTCACCCAGCCCATGATGATCGTATTCATGAAAACCCCAAGGTAAACTGCCTTGAATCCCCTTAATAATGCCGCTGCTTTGCCTGAGTATCTGAATTCTATAAACTCTACATCCGTAAGAATCTCAGCCCTTCTCCAGAGCCTGGAAAAGAAGAACACCGTCAGCATTCCTCCGATGAGCATGTTCCACCATAGCCAGTTCCCGGCAATTCCGTTTTGGCCTACTAGTTCTGTAACTGCCAGCGGAGTGTCTGCGGCAAATGTTGTGGCTACCATTGAAAGCCCCGCAAGCCACCATGTCATTTTTCTCCCTGAAAGGAAGTAGTTTTCCGTGCTTCCGCTTGCACGCCTGGAGAAATACAGTCCGATAAGAAGGGAAAAGAGGAAATAGAGAATTATGATTACCCAGTCAATAAACTGCATATGATGTGAAAAGTTAGCGCAATTTAGACTTTTCACCTTTAATTTTAAACATACAGTTAAATCTTTCAACCCTGCGGCAATATCTCACTGTACCCAAAAAAACATTTGATAACATGAAACTAATTCATAACTTGGCAAGTTTATTGAGTTACATTTCTCTAAATTAAAAATCCAAAAATGAAAAGAACATCATTCTCATTGACTGTTGCTTTGCTGATCTTCATTTCCGCAAAGGCATTTGCTTTCGGCCCCACAGATGGCTACAATATAGGCGACCGTGTTGCAGACTTTACAGTTAACAATTTTGACGGCAACAGCTATTCTCTCAGCTCAAACGGCGGCAAGGCAACTGTGATAGTGTTCTGGTCAACATCCTGCCCGTTCGTACAGCCCTACACAGACAGGATAAAAGCGCTCGTGAATGAATTCTCCGGACAGGGGATCGTGTTCTGGGGAATAAATTCCAACAACACCGAGTCGGTTGAAAATGTATCTGAGCATTACAAGGACAAGGGCTATAACTTCCCCATGCTAAAGGATGACAAGAATGTTGTCGCCGATCAGTTTGCGGCTGAAAGAACTCCTGAAGTTTTTGTAATTGACAATGCGAACATGTCCCTGATATATCACGGAAGAATTGACGACAATAAGGAGGCTGACAAAGTAACGTCAAATGACCTTCAGAACGCACTGAATCATTTTCTCGCGGGCAGTGAGATCGCAGTAAAAGAGACAAAAGCATTCGGCTGCTCAATCAAAAGATAACCGGAACCAATTCCATGAAAATAAGTCTGAAGATAACATCAGCGCTGGCAGTGGTCATAATGGCCTTGAATGCCGGAACACTGAACGCACAGCAGTTGGAGAAAATTGATGAAGCTTCACTGCGCGCGCTGATGGAGTCTTACAAAGGGAAGACAGTGATGGTGAATCTCTGGGCCACATGGTGCAGGCCGTGTGTTGAGGAATTTCCGGAGTTGCTGAAAGCCCGGAACGACCTTAAGGACAAAGGTGTGGAGCTTGTCCTTATCTCGCTTGATTTCGGTGAAGGCGCCGAGATGAAGACAACTGACTTTCTGAAGAAGCAGGGTGTTGACTTCAAGACCTACATTAACGCCTTTACCAAGGATGAAGAGCTGATCAATTTTTTCGACAGGAAATGGGAAGGCGCAATTCCTGCAACTTTTGTCTATGACAAGGAAGGAAAACTTTCATCAGGCCTGATCGGCAAGAGAAAGTATGAGGATTTCATTTCGGCAATCGAAAAGGCAAATTGACTAAGATCAGAGAAATTCCATGATCTCGTCCGGCTTCTTTCTCTTTATTTCGGGCACCATAGCAGTATCTGCAGGATATCCCACAGGCATAAGAAGAAACGCCCTTTCATTGGAAGGGCGTTTCAGTATTTTTGAGAGGAAGTTCATGGGCGACGGCGTATGCGTGAGCGAAGCAAGCCCCATGTTATGCAAAGCCGCAATGAAGATCCCCACAGAGATGCCAACTGATTCGTTCACATAGTAATGCTTCTTTACACTTCCGTCATCATTCATATAGTCAATCCTGAAAATGACAACCACAAACGGAGCGGTTTCAATGAACTCCTTGTGCCAGTCAGTGCCGAATTGTTTTAAGTCATCAAGCCACTCCTTTGGCATTCTTCTTTCATAATTCTCCTTCTCTTCTTTCTCGGCGGCAATTCTGATCTCCCTCTTGAGCCCGGGATCGCTGACTATTACATATCTCCATGGCTGTTTATTGGCGCCGGATGGTGCTGTTCCGGCAGTTCTTACTGCAAGCTCGATCAGTTTTCTGTCAACCTTTCTGTCCGAGAATTCTCTTATGCTCCTTCTCCCGTTCATCATGGCGTAGAAGGCTGCTGCCCTTTCAACTCTTTCTTCCTCGCTCAGCTGGGGCTCACTATACGGGATGAATCGGTATTCGCTTTTCATTCTTCAGTCAGCTCATTATCAAGATCGCCGACCATTTTTGAAGGGTCAACCTTTTCCGTAAACTCGGCATCAGTAAGCAGGCCCAGTTCTATTGCAGCTTCACGGAGCGTCTTGTTTTCCTTGTGCGCCTTCTTTGCTATCTTTGCGGCATTCTCATATCCTATATGAGGGTTGAGTGATGTGACAAGCATCAGCGAGCGCTCAAGATTCTCTTTTATCCTTTCGTAATTGGGTTCAATTCCTGAAGCGCAGTGTTCGTCAAATGATACGCAGGCATCGACGAGCAGGCGTG
>DAIQRO010000327.1:0-2671 GCA_036786155.1 Bacteroidota bacterium | reverse complement strand
ATCCGCATTCACTGCTGTAAATTCAGGAGCACAGACGGGATCAATCATTCTGATTCAGATCAGCGGAAATACTACGGAGCCAAGCTCGGGCGGAACACTCAACGAGAATGACTGGAGCGCCCTTACAATAGTGCCTTCGGGAGGTTCTGCAATAACTGTCTCAGGCGCAGTCACCGGTGGTTTGCCGCTCATAAATCTGAATGGCGCTGACAGAGTAAGAATAGACGGGCTCAACACAGGCGGCAACTCACTTACGCTGATCAATACCACATTTTCATTTACAGCAGGAACAAGCACGATCAATTTCAAATCTGATGCAAGCGACAATGTTGTGACCAACTGCACCATACTCAGTTCAGCGGCGGTTCATCAGTCATTTGACGGAGGAGCAGTCAACTTCAGCACAGGGACAACCACAGGAAACAACAACAATGTCATTTCATACTGCAATATATCAAAGCACACTGCCGGGCCGCTTACGAAGGCTGTTGCGTTCCTTGGAAGCTCGCTCACTTCTGCCTACAACAAAGGCGACACGATCCGCAACTGCAACATTTATGATTACGGATACGGCCCTGTTCAGAGCGGAGTGGCAGTGCTTTCGGGAAACACCGGCATTGTGATCAATGACAACAGATTCTATCAGACTTCAACCGTCAGCCTTAATCCTGATGCCCAGCATTCGGCTGTCAGAATCGAATCTTCATTAGGAAACGGTTTCATCATAAGCGGAAACACCATTGGCTATTCCTCGCAGTCAGGTACCGGAAAATATACTGTCACAGGAAGCAATACTTCAAGGTTCCATCCCATATTTCTTCAGGCAGGAAGTGCCACAAGTTCAAGTATTCAGGGAAATACAATCACGGAGATCACATTGTCCGGTGCGCTTACCGGCACCGCCACAAACGCTGCGTTCATAGGGATTCATGTTTCATTGGGCGCGGCAAATGTCACAGGCAATACTATAGGTAGCCAGTCATCTGTGCAAAGCATTTCTGTGACATCAAGCTCCACATCCAATACCGAAGTTGTCGGGATCCACTGCGCCGCAGGAACAACGACAAATATTTCAGGAAATAATTCAGGCGGGCTTTACGGAGTGGCTGCATCAAGCGGAGGAGTTAACCTCTTTGGAATCAAGAATACCACAACTAATAACTGGATCTGCCAGAACAACATTTTCGGCGGCGGTATTGCAAACTCGATGCAAACAACTTCAACTGCAACTTCCACAATTGTCATCGGAATTCAGAATACAGGACGCAGTTCGCTGATTACCGGAAACACAGTCAGAAACTTCACAGCGGGAGGCGGTACGCCGGGGACATACATTTCGTCAACAATCGGGATTCTTCTCAACACGTCAAGTGCGACTCATACGGTTTCAAACAATCTGATACACAATCTTACAAATACAAACACAACGCAGTCGAACAACCTGAGCGGAATTGCAATTAACGTAGGATCAACCGGAAATGTCATTGAGAGCAACTTCATTCATTCAATATCATCTTCAAGTCTTAACGCGACAATAACCGGTTTGCTGATTAACACAGGAACTACAACTTACAGAAATAACTTTGTCTCACTTGGAACCGGAATGAATACGGGATGCAATGTTGCAGGTATTCTGGAATTTGGAGGGGTAAACAATTTCTATTTCAACAGCATTTACATTGCAGGTAATCCGTCTTCCGGTTCAACGAGCACTTTTGCGCTAAGAAGTCTTGTAAATTCAGTTTCAAGAAACTACATCAGCAACATACTCTTTAATTCACGGTCGAACAGCGGAGCAACTGCAAAGCACTACTCGATCTCGCTTGCGGGAACAGTCCCTCTTCCCGCCGGTTGTTACAGCAATAACAACCTCCTGTACTCCTCAGGCTCCGGCGGCGTGCTTGGGCTATACAACAACGCGGACAGAACATCGCTTGCCGCATGGCTTTCCGCATCCGGACTTGATACAAGCAGTGTTACGGGTGATCCGAAGTTCATTTCAAGCACTGATCTTCACATTGATTCAACGCAGGCATCTCCCGTATCCAATGCAGGAAGATATGTTGCAGGAGCAGTGACGGACTTTGACGGCGATACGAGGATTGTATCCACTCCGGATTTCGGCGCAGAAGAGTGCATCTCACCCGATTTTTCAATTGGGCTTACGCTCAGTGTATTCTTTGAGGGCTTTTACAATTCCGGCACAAACGAACAGATCGCCGATACGGTAAGAGTGTATCTGAGGAATTCCGCATTTCCTTATGCCGTAGTTGATTCGGCAGTTTCCGTATCTGATTCCGCGGGTGATGCAGAGCTTGAGTTTAGCAATGCTCCGACCGGAAACTACTTCATCTCAGTGAGGCACAGAAATACGATTGAAACATGGAGCTCTTCTGCAATAGCGCTTACTGCGGGCAATACGGCCGGCTACAGTTTCTCCACTGCCGCATCGCAGGCATACGGCAGTAATATGGTTCAGATAGATAACTCTCCTGTGAGGTTTGCGCTTTATTCCGGGGATGCGAATCAGGACAAGACTGTTGATGCAACAGATCTCAGTCTGATTGATAATGATGCGGCATCTTATAATTCGGGATATCTTCCGACTGACATAAACGGCGACGGGTTTGCAGACGGAACGGACTTTGCGATGGCAGACAACAACGCTTCG
>DAIQRO010000086.1:5652-11827 GCA_036786155.1 Bacteroidota bacterium | reverse complement strand
AGACAGAAGTTCGCGCAGAGGCGCGGAGATAGAAGTTCGCGCAGAGGCGCGGAGATAGAAGTTCGCGCAGAGGCGCGGAGAATTGTTTGGGTTTCTTATAAGAATAAAAATCAGCACTCATGCGGAGGCTCGGAGCATTAATGTTACTGCGTGCCTCCGGTAAGTGGTCTCATTTCACCAGTGCCATGCGGCGGGTTTCGGAAAATTCTCCGGCCGTGAGACTATAAAGGTAAATTCCGCTGGCAAGGCCGCGGGCGTCAAATGTTTTTACATATCTTCCCGAACTCAGATACTCATCTGCTAGCACTGCAACTTCCCTTCCCGACAGATCATAAATTTTGAGAGTTACTCTTGCGGTTTGAGCAACGTCAAAATGAATTGCCGTTGTTGGATTAAACGGATTCGGATAATTTCCGATCAGCCGCGTTGCCGAAGGCAATTCACTGCCCTGAGGATTCAGCCCAGTTGTTATCCATTGATTGTACAGTACCTGAAGTGAATCGATCGGCTCCCTTCCAAAAGGGGCATTCAGAACCCGGAGATTGAGATATAGCGTTCCAAGAGTATCGCCCGGCCTTGCCACTCTGATGAACGCCGATTTTGATGATGTGTTCCAGCTTGCGCATCTTGTGTCCGCTCCGATCACATTTGCTCCCTGAAGTGCCGCCATAAGCTTGTCTGCAAGAGTGCCGCTCTGACGCAGGAATCTCGCGCGCATTGAATCAAGTATCGGTTGTCCGCTAAGAATGTTGCCCTGTATCGCATACGTTGGACCGAGGATGTGATTCTTGTAATCAAGGCAGTTCACGCCCGTGTAGCCCGCACTTCTTCCGCCTGCAAACAGGTCAACAATTCCGTATTGTCTGATCGTTGGATTTCCGCCTGCATCCCTCGCGGTTACCGAATCAATTATTTCCTGCGGAGGCAGCCTCCTGTCCATCAACTGCCTTGCGTAATTTTGATTGTTCGGGTTCCATGATGCCTGAGTGTGAACAACTCCCCAGCCGGGGTGAACGTCTGTCAGTATTGTGCAGTCATTCACGCATGAAGCTCCGGCACTGCCTACTTCTCCCGTGACCGGATCAACTGCACAGATGGAGAAAGTATCCTGAGCCCGGATGACTTTGTGCGTGAACATTGCGCAGATAACCAGCAGTATGCAAAGACTCTTTCCGATCATTTGATGTATTGGTTTTGATTTCATTCTTAAGATTTAACTTGTCCTGGTTTTTTACTTGTAAAAGCAGATGCCCTGGCAAAGGCCTGATTCAGTGAGCGATTTGTTTCACACTTTCTCCGCAATGATCCGTATCATCCCCTTTGAAACATCATTCAGAATTATCCCGAATCCGGCCGATGAAAGAGTTTGTGCCACAAACCCGCGCGGAATTCTTAACTTGCGGTAAGTTCCGGCACTCTGACTCCATACATTTTCATTCAACTCGTAAAACAGATCAGTAACATTTACATAAGCATCTTCATAATCAAGCACGCAGGTAAGTATGTGATTGGCATCGCTTTTGACATGAATGAACCTGTCCGTTCCCGTTAATTCTTCTGTGTAATCCCGGAATGTCAAAATCAGCTTACCGCCCGTATTAAGCTTGCCGTAAGCTGAAATCAGAAGTTCCGTTACTTCATCAATGCTCTCAAGATGCGTAAGAGTATCGCCGCAGCACAAGATAGCATCACAAGAATCACAGTACCGTGCAAAATTTCTGATATCATCGCAAATTACTGTGAGGCCGCTTCCCGCTACTCTTGCTTTCAGTTCATCAAGAAGGGAGGAACAGAAATCAATTGCAGTCACTTCAAATCCTGCCTCTGTCAATGCAGACGTCTGAATGCCATGGCCTGCACCGAGGTCAACAGCCCTGCGGGTTTCTTTTGGTTCAACTCTGTATTGCACAAGGAACTCCCGAAACTGATTCACACAGGTTTCAAAGTCGCCGGCCATCCATGAATAGAATCGCGACAGATGGTTTTCATAATGCTCCCTGGTTTTATCCATTGACCTATTGTGATTTGACCTGATGGTTGATTGGCGTCAGTTATGTGAGACATGACTCATGCAAAGATCTTTTTAACTTCTTCCGCAATTCTTTTTCCGAACACGTGATTGGTATCAATGTCAAAGTGCAGTCCGTCGGTATCCCCTGCTCTTGCAAACTCATTGCTGTCAATGAACATGCATCCGAATCTTTCGCATACGGTTTTGTAAAGTGCGGGAAGTTTCAGCGACTCCTCCCGGCCGCGGCTGTACAGTATGTCCATGAATTCCGAAAGATTTCTCATCACAGGCGGAGCTATCACAAGAATCTTGGGGCATTTCTCTTCAGGTGAACTGGCGCTGAAGTATATCCTGCGAAGGATTGCGAACAGTCCGGCGGCAGAGTCTTCGGCTGTCTTGTTCAGGCAGCTGTTAAGGTCGTTTATGCCGAGCATCACAATAACAAGGTCAAGAGGCCTGTGCGACTCAAGTATCATCGGGAGTGATTCTGCGCCGTTGCGGTAAGGAAGATGCGGCAGGTCCCAGCATGTCGTCCTTCCGCTCAGTGCCTCCGTGATCACTTCATATTCGCCGCCGAGTTCTCTCTGCATAACGGTTGTCCACCTGTCTTCGTAATCATATCTCTTCCATGTTTTGGGATTGGAACCCCATGCAAGCGAATCGCCGTAAACCAGTATGTGTTTCATGTTTATTTTCGGACAAATTAAGTTTATTTTGGCGAAAATGAAAATCAGACTCTTCTTCTGAATGCCGCCTTACCGCACCCGTAAAGTAATTCTGTCCCGCATCTTGACCCTTGCAATGATCCTTACAGCTGCTGTTCAGTTCAACAGCGGAATTTCGCTCGGACAGTCATTTGTCACCGGCAGAGTGATAGACGAAAGAAGTTTTCCGGTTCCTTATGCAAAAGTAATTCTCAACGGCAATGAAGTTACAGCCGATGTTACGGGAAGATTCCTTGTGAGCAACACCGTCATTCCATATAATGTAATAGTGGCAGAGAGGAATACTTCAGCCGCTGTATTCTACAAAGACCTTACCGTCACAAATCCTGATCTTGTTCTTTTCGGCGATCCTGATCCGCGTAATTACAGCAGGGCCGTTGTCAAGGTTGAGTTTCCTCCGCTTGCAGACACGTCTGAGGCATATGTGAGTTTCATAAGCCGAGAGATGATCTACTGCAATACGGTTGTGGGACGCAGCGGCAATGACAATGTTACGCTAACTGTTGACTTTCCGTTTGCCTACTCGAATGTGACCGGTGATGTGGTTATGATGAGGAAGAATCCGTCCGGCTACCAGTTCTTCAGAAAGAAGTCGGTCACCATCACGCGCAATCCGGCCCGCAACAGTGTGATTCTTCCTGCGAAGCCAGAGTCCTCTACAGGCGTGAAATCAGTGAAGCTCTTCAGCGGAATTGCAGATTATTATCAGGGAGAGATAAGCATGTCTCTTGACTTCCTCGACTATTCCAAAAATTCTCAGCTCACCATACTGGAAGTTGACGGAAAGAAACAAAAGAATGTGATAGACCTGCCCTCCAAACTTCCGAATACTGTCAGGTTAAGGGTTAACACATTCGCAGACACGCGATCGGGAAGCAAGTTCAATTCCTATTATTATACATCGCCGGGACAGGACCTGAAAGTTACGGAAGAGTTTCTCCCCGAACTTGTTGTTCCGTCTGACGGCTATCTTGGTGTGAATGCAACAACAGAATTCAGATACACAGTAGGTTCGGGCGCGGGCATCTATGTGTTGGAATTCAGAAGCAGGAATCCTGACATGAAGTATTTTGTGGTAACTAACGAGACGGCGGGAAGATTTTCATTGCTCTCCAGGCAGGAGTTTACGAATTACGGCAACGTTAATTTCTCCTGGCGCGTGAGAAAATATCTTACATACTTTACTGTGGATGAATTCATACGCCCGAACATTTTCAAGAACGAGATAGGATATAAAGGAGTGCTTTATTCGAACGGAAGAAGCTTCAGGACGGGCTATTTCTGAGCATGTTCTCTCTTACGAAACTCTTGTTGTTTCTCCATCCCTTCCGGACCTTTACAAATAATTCAAGATAGACCTTCTTTCCGAGAAAGTGCTCGAGGCTCTTCCTAGCAAGCGCTCCTGTTTTCTTCAGACTGTCACCTCTCTTTCCAATTATCACTGCCTTCTGTGATTCCCGCTCCACTATGATCTCAGCATTGATGTAAACCAGCTTCTCGCTTCTTTCCGAAAATTCCTGTATGTGAACAAAGACGCTGTAGGGAATCTCATCATGATACTGTGATAGGATCTTGTCGCGGATGATCTCGGCCGCAAAGAACTTCTCCGGCTTGTCTGTTAATGTGTCCTCTTCGTAAAAAAATTCTCCGTCCGGAAGAAAGCCTACAAGCACTTGCTTAAGCCTGTCCGTGTTCTCTCCCTTTGTTGCAGAGACAGGGACGATCTCATTGAAACTGAATTCGTCTGCAATCTTACCTGTAAGCGTAAGAAGATTTGCGCGGGGCAGAAGGTCGCATTTGTTGAGGGCAAGCACCAGCGGCTTTCCGGCAAGATTCTCTCCGAAGAAATCCTTTACAAACCTGATGTCTTCGATCGGATCCTTTGCCGCCGCGTCAACTATCTGCAACAGTACGTCGGCCTCTTCAAATGAAGATGCGATCTCCGATATCATGAACCTGTGCAGTTCATATTTCGGAGTCAGTACACCCGGAGTGTCGATGAATACGATCTGAAAATTGTCTTCGGTGAGTATTCCGCTTATGCGGTTTCGTGTGGTTTGCACTTTGCGGTTCACTACCGAGAGGTTGAAGTTCAGAAGCGCATTCATCAGTGTGGATTTCCCGGCGTTCGGTTTTCCGAAGACGGTAACATATCCCGCTTTTCTCACTCCAGTACTCTTATCTGCTCCTGTGTCCAAAGTATCATCTGAGGTTTATTCCTGAAACTTGTGATCTTGCCTGTCACTTCAACTTTCTTTCCCGCAAGCGACTTCACATCGCCGAACCTGCCAAGGCTTCCCGCAAATATTGCGCATGAGAAAGTATTCTTGGGAAATTTCTTTTCAAAATTGAGATAGACAACTTTTGGCCCTTCGTAAACATCAGCAACAATTCCCACCACCCTGAGTGAATCTCCTTCATGCGCCTTAGCATCCTTGCTAGCTATCTGCATCAGGCCGCTTCTGTCTTCGGCCTGCTTATCGTTTGTGAATTTGTCTCCGCTGTTCCCTGCATTTTCCTTTGCAGGGCTATTCAATTTTACTTCACTGTTCTGCTTTGAGCAGGATGAGATAAGAATGCAGAACAGCAATACCGCCGTTGTCATGTACACGTTCATATCTTCTTTGTTTGATTATCATACATTCACAATATATTCGCATTCATGCTTCGCCTTCACAACAGCTAACTACAATGTTCTTGCAAACCGGACACTGGTAATGGCCGTGCACCCATACAAACTGCACTTCGCATCCGCAGTTCGGGCAAATTGCAGTTGAAGCGGCCTCTTTCTTTTCCCGCTTCATTCCCGCAGTAACATTCTCTTCGCTTTTCCTGCGCGGATCACTTTCCTCCGGCATTGGTTTTTGCAGATTCAATGATGCTTCTGAAATCCGCTTCCAGTTTGGGATTGAAGAGAAGCGCCTGCTCAAGATCGGCGGCCGCCTGCTGATACTGCCCCTGCTGAAAGTTGGCAAGTCCCCTTCCAACATATGCCGCCGCACGGTCCGTGATATTTTCTATGTAGAAGTTAAAGTCAGCAAGTGACTGATCTGCAGAGCCGATGAGAAGTTTCACAACTCCCCTTTGGTAATATGCCTCGAACAAAGAAGGGTCAAGTGTGATGACCTTATCGAAATCACTCACTGCCCTTGCATACTGCTTTGCCTTTCTGCTTGCTATCCCGCGGTTCAGATAAGCGGGCGCATATTCGGGATTGGAGTTTACGGCATTTGTAAAGTCATTCACGGCTTCATTCAGCATGTTCTTCTCAACGTAAACCATACCGCGAAGATCGAGAGCTTCCGTAAACTGCGGCGTTGTGGCAATTACGGAAGAGAGATCGTTCATTGCATTGTCAAGGTCCTTCTGTCCGAAGTAGCCTTTTGCCCTGTAGTACAATGCCGAGGGATTTCCCGGGTTGCTTTCAAGGTATTGGGTA
>DAIQRO010000086.1:0-5642 GCA_036786155.1 Bacteroidota bacterium | reverse complement strand
GCCGCCGTTGATGTACGCTGTACCCTGCTGAAGCTGTTGTTCGGGTTCCATCTGCGAAAGACAGATTCCCGATGCAAAGATTATATACAGTATTGCGATTGAGTGTCTTAACATGGAGTAAGGTTGAGGGGGATCAATTTCCGTCCCACTGCAATTTAAGCTATTGAAGGAAAATTTGAAATGCCAGGTACGGTGATGAGTTGGGTTGAATTTTGTTTCGCCGGGGAAAGAAGGGCCGGAATGCCCGACTGTATCTGATGTTTCACGCTTTTAGCTTAGGAGGAGGTTTCCGCGTCTGATAAACAACCCTGCTCCCTCTCCCGTTTTGGAGAGGGAACGCGGGTTATGAGACGATCATCAATAGTTATCTATCTGTGCGCGCTGAAGCTTGCCGGAGTAGTCAATGTAAACAGCTTTCCATTCTGTGTAGAAGTCGTACACTGTCCAGCCGCCTTCCCGGTGGCCGTTGCCGGTTTGCTTCACTCCGCCGAAAGGCATGTGAGCTTCTGCGCCTATTGTTGCGCCGTTGATGTAAGTGATGCCGGCTTTGATGTCTCTGATCGCGCGGCATGCGGCATTTATATCCTGCGTAAACACGCTAGATGAGAGGCCGTACTTGGTTCCGTTCAGAATATCAATTGCTTCCTCGAGGCTTTCGCATTTCATAACAGAGAGCACCGGGCCGAAGATCTCTTCCTGTTCGATGCGCATTCCCGGCTTAACGTCTGTGAATATCGTCGGCTTGTAGAACCATCCCTTTGCAAGATCACCTTCGGCTGCAAACTCCCCTCCGCAAAGCAGAGTCGCCTTGTCTTCGTTCTTTCCGATCTCAACATACTCATGCACCGAAGCCCTTTGCGATTCACTCACGCACGGGCCCACGTCAACATTGCTCTCGTTGCCGTAGCCGAGCCGCAGTTTCTTAGCCCTTTCTGCGAGCTTTGCAACAAAGTCGTCATGAATATCCTTGTGCAGTATCAGCCTTGATGTAGCGGTGCATCTTTGTCCCGTGGTGCCGAATGCGCCCCAAAGAACTGCATCGAGTGCGAGTTCAAGGTTTGCATCGTCCATTACTATCTGCGCATTCTTTCCGCCGAGTTCGAGCGACACACGCTTCAGGTTTCCTCCCGCAACTTCATTTATCCTCTTTCCCACAAGTGTAGATCCCGTAAACGAGATCAGGTCAACATCCGGATGTCCGATCATTGCTTCGCCCACGATCCTTCCTTTTCCGTGAACGATGTTGATGACTCCGGGAATGTAATCCTTTCCGAGGACTTCCTTGATCGCTTCATCAATGATCTCCACAAGTGTTGCCGCTGTTTTCGGAGTGAGTTCCGCCGGCTTGAACACGCATGTGTTTCCGCAAACGAGCGCGGGGAACATTTTCCAGGTCGGAATTGCCATCGGAAAGTTCCACGGAGTGATGAATCCTCCCACGCCTATTGGCGCCCTGAAACTCAGGTTGAGTTTGTCCGGAAGTTCGCTCGGGGCATTGTGTCCGAAAAGCCTTCTGCCCTCTGAGGCCGCGTAGTATGCAGTGTCAATTCCTTCCTGCGTATCGCCTTTGGTTTCAGCGAGCACCTTTCCCATTTCGCGCGTCATTTCAAATGCTATCTCATCTTTTCTGTCGTTCATCTTGTCGCCTACGAGTTTAAGTATATCGCCGCGTTTCGGTGCAGGCACTAGGCGCCATTTTTCGAACGCCTTCTTAGCCGCCGCTACAGCTTCTTTCACATCTTCTTCATTTGATGACGGGAATATGCCGATGAGGTCTTCATTCCATCTTGCCGGGTTTCTGTTTTCGAAAGTATTTCCGCTCTTCGAATCCTTCCATTCGCCGTTAATGAGGTTCTTGAACTTCTCTGCCATTAATTATTCTCCTCGTTGATTTAAAGTTTGAAGAAAATACTCATTCAGTGAGACTATATAAATGGAGAAAGCCCTATGGAGGAGTGCAATTTCACGGATGAAGTTGCCTGTGAAGCGCAGAATCCATCAATTGAGTTGAAAACCTCAATTGAATGAGCTATTTTGCCCTGCGTCCTTAGCTCAGTTGGTAGAGCAAATGACTCTTAATCATTAGGTCGGGGGTTCGAGTCCCCCAGGACGCACTTGAAAAGCCCTGATAAATATAATACTTATCAGGGCTTTGTTTTTATTGATTAGTGTATTAGCAGATTTGTTAGCAGATTTTAAGGCCGCCAACTTTTTCCAATCTCTCACCAATCGCTTTCGCATTCTTCCTTTTGTAGAACTTTCTTGTTGTCTGCACCGAAGTATGTCCCAGTAAATCTGCGAGATCACCTTCCGGCAAACCATTGTTGGCAAGTACACTCGCGAATGTCTTGCGAAAGGTTTTTATGTTGTAACCTTCTTGGGTCGCTTAGAATACTTCATATGAAGACAGTAAAGGAAACCGTCGAAAAGATACATGGAGGTTCATTGCAGAGACCTGCGACAATTGATTTCGAAGAACGTCTCAGATAGTTTGATTGACGGCTGTTCATAATCTTATATCCCGGGATCCGGAAACTGTATAATACAAACAACAAACCCCCGGTCATTCGCCAGGGGTTTGTGCATTATTGCGCTACAACACATTCACAAATCACTTCAGCAAGACCATCTTCTTCGCCGAAACAAAAGTTCCGCTTTCGATGCGGTAGATATACGTGCCCGATGCTAACGAACTGCCGTCGAACTTTGCGACATAGTAATCTGCGTCTTTGTATTCATTCACCAGTGTTTTGATCTCCCGTCCCGTCATGTCGAATATTTTCAGTGTTACATTGCCTGCCTCCGGAATGCCGTAGGCAATTGTTGTGAGCGGGTTGAACGGGTTAGGATAGTTCTGGTCAACGAAGTACTTATCCGGAACACCGATGGTTACCGCTTCGGGAAGTTCGAAGTATTCGAAGTTGCCGTCGTAGTCAATCTGTTTCAGGCGGTAACTGTAAATGCCTGTTTCAAGATCTGTGTCTGTGAAGGAATAATCCTTCGGCTCATTCGTTGTGCCATTGCCGCTGACAAAGCCAATCTTCTTCCATTCAGCACTTGCCGAAGTTCTTTCGATCTCGAAGCCGGAGTTGTTGAGCTCGACGGAGGTGGACCACTTAAGTACAACTGACGTGCCCTTAACAGAGGATGTGAGTGCAGCCAGATGAACAGGATATGGAGTATCTACATGGGCAACATGTGTGCAAAGCACTTCATCTCCGCTCAGCACGCTGACTGCAAATCTGCCCTCAGCATTGCCTGATTCAATGTACACCGAATCGTTATTGCTGTCTGATACAATTCTGGCCTTTGCTGACGTGTCGTTTAGCAGTTCAAACCTGACATTGCTCTGGTGTTCATACACATAAAGATTCGTTGTGTTTTTCAGTACATTGAAGGGTCCCGCGATACATAAATCGGAAGATGTCCAGATTATCAATGAAGTGTCGGAGTACCTTCCTGAAACTGATATCAGTTTATCAATTCCCGGTGAGTTACTACCTAACTGAAATGGCGCATTTCCGCTCATATCTGTAATACTGTTTGAATAAGAATTGTTTATCCCTCTCCTGAAGAAGTTCACTCTCACTCCGCTCAGGGGCTGGTTGTAAAGATTTTTCACGGTTGCTGCTGCATCAAATGTGTATCCTTCCATGCTGACTGAGAATGGCGATGTGGAAAGCGTGAGCTCTGCAAGAGTTCTATTCGGGTCTCCGAAACCATTGTACACATATGCAGAGCCCCATTCTTGGGGCCCCCAGGTCGGCGCTCCGATTATTGCATCAAGATAACCGTCCGAATTGAGATCACCGGCAATTGATGCAGAGAACCCGAATCGTCCTCCGCCATTTGAGTTCATTATGTAATCCGGTCTGTTATCCATATTTGATGATCCGAGATACATATAAGCTCTTCCTTCGTTGGAGTTGTAACCCGGTGCGCCTACCAAGACATCGGAATATGAGTCGCCATTGAAATCATCATTTAGAAAAACCGAAGCAAAACTCTCTTCATTGGTCAGTGTATTTATTGTCAGATCAGGTATATTGTCCATAGACTGGCTTCCTTTGAATATATGAGCCCGAAAGACGGTATGCTGATCAATTCCTTCGCCGATCACAATATCCTTGAAACCGTCATTATCAATATCGCCCGCAGATCCAACATGAGAACCAAAGAATAAGTCATCGTAAGTGTCTCCGATCATAATTACATCAGGCACATTGTCCATTTGCTTTCCTCCATAATACACATATGCTCTTCCTCTGTAGGTGACATTGAGAAACAATGGGGCACCAACAACCACATCTGAAAAGCCGTCTCCGTTAACATCACCTGCATAAGATACGGAACTGCCAAATTCCCACCCCGGATATTCGTCTTCGAGAATCACATCAGGTATGTTGTCCATTTGATGGCCGCCGAAATATATGCATGCTCTTGGGTTTCTAGGGGGGAGTAGAACATCTCTTGAGCCAATGATCACATCATCAAACCCGTCCAGGTTTACATCGCCTGCTTTGCAAACAGAATAACCGAACCCGTCGCCGTTGTAATAACCCTCCAAGACTATTCTGTTCAGGACTCCTGAAGAATTTCCGAAGTACACATATGCTCTTCCCCTCATGTTCTCATTTCCGTATGATCCAATAACAACATCATCGTACCCATCACCGTTTACATCACCGGCATGAGAGACGGAAGAGCCAAAGTTTGGGATTTCTCCATATATCGCGATATCCATAGAAGCTGAACAAGTAGGTGGTCCGTAATATATTCCTGCCCAGCACATAGAGCCTCCCGTCCAAGGAGTGCCCATTACCAGATCATCAAAGCCGTCGCCATTGAAATCTCCTGCAGAATTCACCGAGTATCCAAAGCGAGTGTCAGCAAATAAATGACCGGATATGTACATACACGAATAGTTAAGATAGACAGGAGCAATAACTCTGACCGCCTTACTGCAATAACTGGAGTCTGATGACCTGTATTCGAGCGTGAATTGTCCGTTTTCAGAACCCGGATTCACATAAACCGAATCATTGTCCGGGTCGGAGACAATCAAAGCATTTGTTTCCCCTGAATTATCAAGCGACCAGGTCCCCGGTGTTCTGTCAGAAACGAACAGCGCGTCAGGGCCGGGATAAACAGTATCAGAGCCCGTAATCAAGCATATTTGTGGATACCAGATACCGCCCGTTGTTGTTTTGAGTATGGTGCCGAAATCACCAACAGCCCAGCCGGTGTTGTTGCTCGCGAAATGAACCGACCAAAGCCATTGAATTGTTCCGCTCGTTTGAGAAATCCAGTTGGCTCCTCCGTTTGTAGTTCTGAGTATGATGCTGTGCTCTCCCACGGTCCAACCGGTGCTGTTGTCTATGAAATGAACCGAACGAAGCCAATCACCTGTTCCGCTTAACTGTGTTATCCAGTTCGTTCCTCCGTTTGTAGTTTTTAAGATGTTGCTCCATTCACCCACAGTCCAGCCGATGTTGTTGTCGAAGAATTGAACCGAACGAAGCCAAAATCCTGTTCCGGTCTGCCTCGTCCAATTAGATCCACCGTTTGTGGTTTTAATGATGGTGCCTTCAAAACCCACAACCCAGCCAGTTCTAATGTCTACGAAATGAACAGAAAAAAGA
>DAIQRO010000085.1:0-11828 GCA_036786155.1 Bacteroidota bacterium | reverse complement strand
CGGATATTATGAGCAGGTGTTTGTGCTTATTCTGAAATCTGCCGACTGGTGGATTATTTAAGGTGAAAGGCTGAAGATTTACGATGGCCAGACTGAACTTATGGTGTTTGTTAAGAACTGAGGCGCTAAACTTCAGGCCCGCGACAGTAAAATGTTTACCGCCAGGTACAATGCGGCGGCGGAGGTTAATGAATGCCGAAAGTTTCTGGTAAGGGTATAGGAAATTGCGCTTGCAGATAATTATGGTATACAGATTGTTCATGAATCTTTTGAACTTCTTGTTGCGCAATAAATTCAGTATGCATAAGTTAAAGCAAGTCTAATCAGTAGACCCCAAAATACTCCTTGGATAGATCCAAAATATTTACTAACTAAATTATTGAAAGGGAGTCAAAATGAAAAACCTTCTACTTCTCGTCGTGATCCTGTCTTGTTCCTGTCTTGCTTCAGCCGGTTGGATCGAACAAACATCCAATGTCAGTACCACTCTTTGGTCAGTTTCAGCGGTTGACGACTTTGTAGCATGGAGCTGCGGCGATAACGGCGTTGTGCTTCGTACCACAAACTCCGGCGTGAATTGGGTGCAGACCTCGTTCCCAAGCAGTTCAGTAAGTCTTTACACAATCGAAGGCATTGATGCAAACAACTGCCTTGTCGCAGGCCTTGACGGTTCGGACGCAAAAGTGTACAAGACAACGGACGGAGGCGCAAGCTGGATCGTGACATTCACGCAAAGCGGCGGCTTCATTGATGCGATCAAAGGCTACAAAGGATTTTCCGGATACTACGGCTTGATAGGCGATCCTGTCGGCGGCAGATGGACATGGTTTGAAAGTACAGACTACGGTTCCACATGGGACTCCACCGGCCTTTACAAACCCGCGGCTTCAGGTGAGGCAGGCTGGAACAATTCCTGTTTTGCATCAAGTCCGACATCATGGCTGTGGGCAGGAACAAACAGCACCAAGCTTATTCAGGTGTTTACAAACGGAACTTCCGCAGACCTTCCCACAACAGGAGTATCAAACACTTATGCGGTTTGGGCAAATGACAACAGCAGGCTTATGACCGGAGGCGATGCGGGCCTGCTCTATTCCACTGACGGGGGCGCCTCATTTGTAAGCGCAGGAGCCATTGGTTCGGGAGACATATCGGCGATAGTGGGCGGAAACACTTCCACATGGTATTACTCGAGAGGAAGTTCAATCTATCTTTCTACAAACGACGGTACCAACTGGGCATCCGATTACACCGCAGGCGCGGGAGTTTATTACCACATGTCGCTTTCTCCCAGAGGAAGGTACATCTGGGCGGTGAGAGACAACGGCGGAATATCCAGAAATAATCTTGACTTCCCGTTGCCCGTCGAACTGGCTTCATTCACAGCAGGCGCTTCAGGCAGGGATGTTTCTCTGAGCTGGACCACGGTGTCTGAAATTGAAAGAGCGGAAGTGAATGAAGTTTCTCCATTGCTGTATTAAAATATCGGAAGAGTGGCCGGAAGATGAACAAATTACGAGTAAAGTAGCTATTCTTTCACTGACAGATCTCTGGCCTCGGGTAAGTATGCTTACAGACTGAAACAAACCGACTACAACGGAAACTTTGACTATCACTATCTTGCAGGTGAAGTTGTGATTGGAATTCCTCAGGAATTCAGCTTGTCGCAGAACTATCCGAATCCGTTCAATCCTTCGACCTTAATTGAATTCGCGCTTCCATTCGATTCAAAGGTTGAGTTGAAGTTGTACGACATGTCGGGAAGGGAATCGGCAGTTATAAAGAGTGAATTCATGAGCGCCGGTTATCATTCTGTTGTTTTCAACAGCACGGGACTTCCGAGCGGAACTTACTTCTACAGGCTCAAAGCCGGAGACCAGTCTGCCGTACGCAAAATGACTCTGCTGAAGTGATCTGCAACATTAGCGCAATGTAAACGATCACCCTCGCAATTTGCGGGGGTGATTTTTTTCTTATGGATTTACAGACGTGACTAATTGGAATGTAACTGATTCAACTTTTTGCACCGCAGGTTTTGAAATCCGGATTTGAATCAAATGCAAAGTGCAATGTCCCGGGAGCATTTGCCGCGAATACACGAATGAACAGGATCTGCAGTGCATCCCATTTATAAAGGTACAATGAAAGTTGTTATTCGTGCATTCGTGGCTAAGAGATCAAACAAGTGGAAAAAGCTTTTCCACGAATACACGAATGAACGGGATCTGTTGTGCATTCCGCTTATATCGGTACAATGAAGAATGTTATTCGTGCATTCGCGGCTAAAACCCTGTCGGATCCAACCACGACCTATTTTACAACCACCATCTTTTTTGTAGCTGTGAATTCTCCCGCAGTCAGCTTGTAGTAATAAACGCCTGCCGAGATGCGGCTTGCATCAAACCTGACGTTGTGAACCCCCGGCTCTTTGACTTCATTCACAGGCGAAGACACTTCTCTCCCAAGTGCATCGTAAACTTTCAGCGTTACATTGCCTTTTGCGCCAAGATTGAAAGTGATCACCGTCTGAGGATTGAACGGGTTGGGATAGTTCTGGCTCAGAGAGTATTCTGCAGGAATGCTCTGAGCGCCGGTTACCCCGGTCTGGTTGTCAATGCTGAATTTCATGAAACCTTGCGGTGCGGTTATCGGCTTGGTTACTGTTCTGCCGGAATTTGAAGTCGCTGAAATGTAATAATAGACCTTTGTGCCGAGCGGCTGTGCGGGAATGCTTGCCCTGAATGTATCCTGCGACAAAGTCATCGCCACTGCGCTGTATGCCTGCGTGGTGTCTGTCCTCCAGTAAAGTGATGCTCCGGCGATTCCTGACCTCGACTTCGCATAAGCTCTCACCTGATACGGAGTTGCAGTTGACGAAGTGTTGAGCAGTTTTGCGTGTGAAATGAAGACTGGCTCAAACACACCGATCTCCTTGGTAATGCAGTGTATCGCCCCGAGAGCAGAGATCATTCCGCTTGCGTTGATCCCTACGATCCTGTAGCCGGGCAGTGCCTCCCTGTAGATCCGCAAAGCGGTCGAGTCCTGCGAAAGCCCGTAAACAGGCACTATTACCGTCTTGTTAATGAATACTGAATTCGTGTAAGTGTAGTAACTTGAATTCGGCGGATACTGCCCCGAAGCGCTGGGAGGCATCGGAATCCTCACAACTTTGTACGGCCTTCCGAAACACGTTTGGAAATTGCTTAGCACATACTGGAGATTTAACTCAATCTGAGGGCCGTCTGCAACTCCCGCGGGATATTCTCCAACCATGATGGTTTCCTCGTCCAGCAGTTTCATGTGCATGTCAATATGGTGGATCTGGTCATAAGGAAGTGTCTCCATCTTTATGTACCGGCTTATGCCCATGTACATATTCATGATGTTGTTTATCTGCGTTTCGTTCTGTGTCGGATTTTCATCAATGATCAGCCTCGATGAGAATCCGGTTCCGTGCCCGTCAACCATAAAGTTACCGCCGGTGGCTATTAGATTGTTCGGAGCAACGGTGGTTTGATAGATGGGAAGACTCGCGTAACTCGCAAATGCAACAGAAACCTGGTCGTCAAGCGGCCTCGGCCTGTTGTATATCCAGTCAACAAGCTTCAGTGAATCTGCCACTCCGGAATAGACCGCCCAAGGGCCGTAATCCCTGCACCACACGGAATTGAATGATGCCTGAACAAATTTCAGATTGACCAGAGGCACTCCGCCCGATGTAAGAAATGATTTAACGGAATTGGAATCTGTACTGACAATGAACACAAGGCATTCATCCTGCGCATAGTCAACTATCTGCCTTATGATGGTAGTGTAGGAAGTCCATGCTACAATAATACCCTGCACTTCCTCCCATTCTGCCATAGTTCTCACAGGAGTAGGCGGAGGATTTGTATCGTCTGTAAGAAAGACAGGCGGCACATAGTTTTCCATTGCCTTTTTCTCCGCCTCGTTCATGTAGTGAGGCAGGTCCTGCGCATGTATGAAGCTGTTCAGCAGTAACATCACTGCAGCCGTTAATAATGTTCTCATTGAATTGTCTTTTGAATTTCCGTTGATGACAGATACGGGTAACCGGTGTCAAGATAATTCTTCACATAATCTGAAACTGCATCTTTGATAGGTGTAGCCTGCTGTGTAAATCCCGTATCACGAAGTTTGGAAATATCCGCCTCTGTGAAATACTGGTACTTCGACTTCAGTACATCAGGCATTTCGAAATATTCAATATTTTCTTTGAGTCCCAATGCTCCGAAGACCGGCGCTACAAGCTCCCTGAAGCTGTGAGCTTCTCCGGTGCCTATATTGTAAGTTCCTGATGCAAGTTTGTTGTTCATAAAATGCAATGTCATCTCCACTGCATCCTTCACATAAATGAAATCTCTCCTCTGTCCGCCGTCCTCTATTCCTTCGCGGTCAGATCTGAACAGCCGGGCTTTGCCTGTTTCCTTTATCTGATCAAAGCACTTGTTCACAACGCTCCTCATGTCGCCTTTGTGGTACTCATTGGGACCGTAAACATTAAAATACTTCAGGCCGGCTATCCTGTCAAGTATCCTGCTTCGCTTTGCCCAAAGGTCGAACATGTGCTTGGAATATCCGTATCCGTTCAGAGGCCGCAGTGATTCAAGCATCGATTCATCGTCTGAATATCCCTGAGAGCCGTCGCCGTATGTTGCGGCAGAAGATGCATAGATGAACCGCACGTTGCTGTCGAGGGATTTTTCGCAAAGGTATTTTGAGTATTCGTAATTGTTTCGGAGAAGGAAGTCAAAATTCTTTTCGGTCGTGGCGCTGCAGGCTCCCATGTGAAAGATCGTCTCCACTTCAAACCTTTTGAGAAAATCAGACGAAAGCATATGGCCGAAATCGTCTTTGTCAAATACATCCGCAAATCTTAGCGGTATAAGATTCTTCCACTTTTCAGTCTCGTCAAATACATCAACGATGATTATGTCATCGCGTCCGAGCTCGTTCAGCCTCCATACAATTGCACTTCCGATAAATCCGGCGCCTCCCGTTACAACAATCATTTTACTTTGATATGAGATTTAATGATCTGAAATACTCTTTATCCGTCAGGCACTTCTGTATGAGCCTGAGATTGTTCTTATGGCTTATCCAGTGAAGCATTTTCACTGCCTCTTCCGCTTCATGCCATTGAAATTCAGTATGCTCATCGTTCAGTGTAACCTTGCGGTTTTCGATCCTTGCAAGGAATACGGGAACAACATGCATCTCGTCAGTTACAGGATCATAGAAAACATTGACCGAATCAACGTTGTAAAGTTCCTCAGGGACAAGTCCCGTTTCTTCCCGCATCTCTCTTAAGGCGGCCTCGTATGCCTTCTCGCCCGGTTCTATCTTGCCAGCGCATACTGACCAGATCCCGGAATATATCACTTTATCGCTTCTCCTGAGGATCAGATACTCGGGAACATCACCGTTCATCCTGTAAATAAAAACCTCCGCAAGGCGTGAAGAAAGTTCAGGCAAAACGATTGAAGTGTTTAGTGGGCATCAAACCAGTTTTCACCTACGCCGGTTTCAACTACGATCGGAACATTCAATTGCATTGCATTCTCCATTTTGTCCACAACAATCTTCTTGACTGTATCAAGTTCTTCCTTCTTTACTTCAAACACAAGCTCGTCATGCACCTGCAGGAGCATTTTCGACTTCAGTTTCTTCTTGGCGAATTCATTGTAGATGTTCACCATTGCGATCTTTATCATGTCTGCGGCAGTACCCTGAATCGGCATGTTTATGGCCGCACGTTCATCCTCGGCGCGCGCCGCCGCATTGGCATTGTTGATCTGGCTAAGGTAGCGCCTCCTCCCGAGAAGTGTCTCCACATATCCGTGCTCGTGAGCAAACTTCTTTGTATTCTCCATATATTCGCGCACATTCGGATAAGTACTGAAATACCTGTCAATGATATCTTTGGCTTCACTGTTCTTTATCTCAAGCCTGTTTGCCAGGCCGAATGCACCGATACCGTAGATTATTCCGAAATTCACTTCCTTCGCCTTCCTCCTCATGCCGGGAGTTACGTCGTTCTTCGAGCTCAGATTGAAAACCCTCATTGCAGTGTCTGTGTGAATGTCATGCTTGCGTTTGAAGGCGTTTATCATGTTTGCATCATTCGCATAGTGTGCCATTATCCGGAGCTCTATTTGAGAATAGTCAGCCGATAGTATCAAGTATGATTTGTCGCGCGGTAGAAATGCCTTCCGAAGGCTTCGTCCCACCTCCGTTCTTATTGGTATGTTCTGGAGATTGGGGTTGTTGCTCGAAAGCCGTCCTGTTGCTGATGCCACCTGATTGAACTCGGTGTGAACCCTTCCTGTCCGCGGGTTAATGGACTTCTTCAGTCCGTCAAGGTAAGTTGACTTCAGCTTCGTCAGTATGCGGTAATCAACAAGCTGAGAAGCGATCTCGTGCTGATACTTGAGCTCTTCGAGCACCTTTACGTCAGTTGAAAAGCCCGTTTTGGTTTTCCGGAGCGGAGTAAGGCTGAGCTTGTTGAACAGAATATGCGCGAGCTGTTGTGTTGAATTTATGTTGAATTTCTCACCGGCCGACTCATAGATCTTCTGCTCAAATTCCTTTATCAGCTTCTCAGTCTGCGTGTTGATTATCGAAAGTATCTTCTCATCCACCCTGAATCCTTCGAACTCCATTTCTGCAAGCACTCTTACCAGAGGAAACTCAATGTCATTGCAAAGGCTTCTCAATCCTGCTTTCCCAAGTTCATATCGTATCCTGTAGAACAGCTGAAGCGTCACATCGGTGTCTTCGGCAGCATACTCCGCCGCCTTGCCGACCTCAACCTTGTCCATGGTAATCTGATCTTTGCCCTTGCCTATCAGCTCCGTGATGGAGACCGGCTTGTAGTTCAGATACTTTACGGAAAGACTGTCCATGTCATGCGATCCCTCGGGACGAAGTATGTAAGCGCCTATCAGCGTATCGAAAAACCTGCCGCCGAGATTCACTCCGTAGTTCTTCATTACAATGTAATCGTACTTGATGTTCTGCCCGATTAACAGCTTTGACTTGTCTTCAAGTACCGGCTTCAGTATTGAAGTCACTGTCCTGACATCCGGAAGGTCAGATCCGCCTGACTTGGATGTATCATCTCCGAACAGCGAGCCGTCTTCCGCTCCGCCGGAGCGCATATTCTCAAATCTGACGGGAATGTAGAACCCATCATTTTCTTTTACCGAAAAAGAGATTCCCACAAGATTCGCAAGCATCGGATCGATCGAGTCGGTTTCCGTATCAAAGCAGAATGCCGGTTCGGCCTCAAGCAGTGCCGCGAGTCTTTTCAGGTCAGCTTTTGAAGTGATGATCCTGTATTCATGCGGGACGTCATGAATCGTCCTGAGCTTCTCCTCTTTCCGGATATGTTTCGGCTCATCAGTGTCTTTTACTGCAGTCGGGGGTTTTGAGGCCTTCGGAGATTCCTCTTCGCTTTCACCGGCAGTTGTGTCCGGAGAGAATTTTTTCCTGAGAGTCCTGAACTCGAGGTCCTCAAAGAGCCGTGAAAGACTTTCACGGTCCGGCTCTTTAAGATTCAGATCATGGAAACTGACTTTGAGCGGGACTTTGGTATTTATGGTAACAAGCATTTCCGAAAGAAGGGCATTCTCTTTATCATTCACAAGTTTCTCCTTCAGTTTCGGTTTACTCACTTTGTCAATATTCATGTAAAGATTTTCGATCGAGCCGAACTCCAGTATAAGGTCCCGGGCTGTCTTCTCTCCCACACCTTTGACTCCCGGAATGTTGTCTGAAGTATCGCCCATCAGACCGAGTATGTCGATCACTTTTTCGGGCGGCACGCCGAACTTCTCAATTACGCCTTTGGAGTCAATGATCTCAACGTCAGTGACTTTGTTTCCGAAAGAATTTCTCGAGGGCTTGTAAAGGAATGTCTTGTCAGTCACCAGTTGCATATAGTCCTTGTCCGGCGTTACCATATAACTGACTGCATTCTCCTTTTCGGCCTGCTTCACAAGAGTTCCTATGATGTCATCCGCCTCGTAGCCGTCAAGCTCGATCGTGGGGATGCTCATTGCCTTCACCACTTCCTTTGCCTTGTCGATCTGCCACGGCATGTCAGAAGGGATCTCATCCCTGTGGGCCTTATACTGCGGATACTCCTTGTGCCTGAATGTGGGTGCGGCCGTGTCGAAGCAAACGGCAATGTGATCGGGCTTCTCGTCTTCAATGATCTTGACAAGGGAGTTTACAAAGCCGAACACAGCCGAGGTGTTCTTGCCTTTGGAGTTGATCAGCGGACTTGAGATCATGGCGAAGTAAGCCCTGTAGATCATCGCCATTGCGTCTATGAGGAAAAGCTTCTCAGCCAATTTATAATGCTGTAAGTTTATGAGTGAACTTGCCGTCCTTTATGACGAAGGCATCAGACATGCAGTGCAAGCAGGGGAATTCTTGTATGGTAAGCCATCTTCTTCGTCAGGCTCTTGTTGAATATTCTGTCGAAGAGAGTCCGCTTCTTGATCGTCATTGCAAGTGAATCAACATCATGAGTGTTCACATATTCGTTTATTCCTTCAAGCACATTCTCTTCCTTCACAAGTTCAAGACTCAGTTTGCTGTAATCAACTGTGCCCTTGATCTTCTCAAATTCCCTTCGGTTAAGCTCCTCAGTGTCCTTGGAAGAATCAATAATGTGGAGAAGAGTGATCTCAGAGTCATATATTGATGCAAAGGTCAGGAGCTTCTGAAAAGAGGGCAAACCGGATTTGATGTCATCGTAAGCGTAAACTATTTTCTTTAGCGCTCTCGGCGGACAGTTATGGGGGATAGCAAGCACAGGCACGGGTGACTTCTCGATCACGCTTGAAGTGTTGCTTCCGAGTATGAGTTCCGTGATACCGCTGGCGCCGTGCGTTCCCATCACTACAAGATCGATCTTGAAATCGTTTATCATTGACAGGGTCTCTTCCACCACCAGCCCCTGCGACACTACTGCTTCGGTTGAGAAGATCTCCATGCCGGATTCATCCTTGTTTGAGCTAACGATCCTGTTCTTCAGCTCTTCGATCGAATCCTTTGCAGATTTTTCCTCCTCCTGATAAGCGGAAAGATATATCTCAGCAGGCATGTTCGGGTCAATCAACTGTACGCTGTAGGCGTGAAACAGTATCAGGCTTCCCCTGACCTGCCTTGTGATCTCAACGGCAAATTTCAATGCATTCTCGGCATTTTGGGAGAAGTCAGTAGGGAATAAGATGTTCTTCATGGGAGTCTGTTTGTTACGGAAAAGTCAATAAAATTGAGAATTATTACAATGTAGAATTTTGAAGACTTTGGGCTTGCCGGCCGGTGTGATAAGGATGTTATAATACGCCTTCGCGGTGTCTTCTTTTCGCGCGGCGCCGTTCCGAAAACACATATCATTTTCGGGACTGCTCAGACAGCGCCGCTTACTGGGAGCATGGTCACACTGAACCAAAAGCAACGTCACACAGAGCAGTCCCGGAAACGCTATGCGTTATCGGGACGCGTCGAAGTGCGGCGTTGCGTGAACCTGCAATTTAAGAAATGCGACGCTTTGTCCGGGAGAGTATACTTTCTCTGCGGCGCCGTCTTCGACCATTCGACAATGCTCCCGGAATTTACTGCTCCGGCATTTTATATTATTATAGTCCGACTGCTTGACTATCTTGCGGCAATTCAATTTCAAAAAACAATCACAACTATGAACATCGAAAAGAGAACTCACGTGCAAGCCGCAATCATGGCGATGGCTTTTGCAGTGTTGTCTTTGTTATCGGGCTGCAGTTCGTCGGTGAAGTACCCGTCGGTTACGGAGAAATCCACAATGACGTACAATCCCGGCATGGTAGTTTGGAGAGACCTTATAACGCCTGATCCGAAGAAGGCGTCTGACTTCTACCGGAAAGCATTCGGTTGGACAGTTGAGAAGACAGGCACGGAAGAACAACCGTACTGGATCTTCAGGAACAACGGAAAGAAAGTTGCCGGCATGTTTGAGATGACCGGCGCAAAGCCGGATGCAGGCGGTGAATGGATCTCTTATGTATCAGTGCCGAATGTCGAGAACGTTGCAAAGAAGAACTCTGCGGCGGGCGGCACTGTGGTGAAAGGGCCTGTTGAGATGGAAGGAAGGGGAATGGCGGCATTGCTGTCGGATCCTCAGAGGGCAGTCTTCGCAGTGATCAGGTCTGAAGGCGGAGATCCGCAGGCAAACAAGGAAGCTCTTGTGAACGAATGGCTTTGGTCTGAACTTTGGGCAAATGATCCGGCAGGAGCGGGTGATTTCTACAGCAATCTGCTTGCGGCTCAGATCGAGCAGAAGCAAGTGGACAGCATAACTTACCGCGTTGTGAACAAAGACAACAGGCGGTGTTCAGGGATCATTCAAAGCCCTGCGATCGATGCGAGGTCGTATTGGGTTCAGTACATAAAAGTGAGCGATATTGATGCGGCTCTAAAGAAAGCCGAAGACGCAGGCGCAAAAGTGCTCATCAGGCCGAATGAGAAGATCCGTAAAGGAAGCGTTGCCGTGCTCATGGATCCGACAGGCGCGCCGTTTGCAATACAGCTTTGGCCTTATCAGTAACAGTCTTTTTCTGAATCTAAAAAAATCTTCATCATGAAAATATTGATCGGCATACTTCTCGTAGCATTGACAGCAATAATAATTTACTCATGCGCAGGGGTCAGCGTTGGCGTGAGCGGAAGTTTCGGCACGGGATATTACGGGGGCCCTTACGGCTGGGGAGTTCATCCAGGCGTTAACGTCGGAATCTACGGCGGCGGTTACTGGCGCTGAAACAAACTTCTGAACGGCGCCCGCCGGAATGTGCGGGTGCTGTACAGAACTGCCTGATTATCAACTTGTTTTCCGGCCGTTCACTTTTTCGCGCCGGCCACTCAAAATATTCTGCAATACTCAAGAATCTTGCCGCAGCTTCAAATCCCTGATCTGCTTTTCAATGATCTTTCAAAGCCGCTTTGCGAACGGGCTATGCAATTGCATTAAAAATGTAAACTGCTTATCAAAATCTCATTTCTTACTTTTGTGAAATACTTCATTGACTTCCATGGCACATCTGAAGCTGTTTCAATGCAAGAGTTTTCTGATGCTTCCCCTTTTCCTTTTATTACCTTTCTCGTGTAAAGAACAGGAAGACCCTTATCTCATAAAAGCCTCCGGTAATTTTGAAGCGACTGAAGTGACCGTCAGTTCAAAGACGGCGGGTGAGATCATATCATTCGGAATTCAGGAGGGAGATGAGGTGAAGTCCGGAGATGTGCTGGCTGTACTCGACCACTCACTTCTTGATGTTCAGCTGAGGCAGGCAGAAGCGGGAGTTCAGCAGGCCGAATCGCAGTTGCAGCTCTTGCAGTCGGGGGCAAGGAAAGAAGACATAAGGATTGCGCAGGAACAGGTTGACCTTGCAAGGATCAATCTTCAGCAGGCAAAGGATGACAAGGACAGGTTTGAGCAGTTGATCGCAACTAATACGATCACTCGAAAGCAATATGACGATGCTGTGGCAAAGCATGACATGGCGGCAAATCAGCTGAACACCGCACTGGAGAATCTGAAGAAAGTGAAGAGCATCATCAGGCCTGAGGAGATAGGATCAGCAAAGGCAAACCTGAAGAAGTCTCAGGCTGCCGCCGACCTTATCAGGAAGAATATTGAGGACTGCACAATACTGTCTCCCGTCGCGGGGACGATCACGCGCAAGTTCGCTGAAGCAGGGGAGTACGTCACTCCCGGATCATCACTGCTGAACATTGCTGACCTTTCATCAGTTGAC
>DAIQRO010000326.1:0-2688 GCA_036786155.1 Bacteroidota bacterium | reverse complement strand
ATCTGAGAATGAAGTCGCCGATGTCAGCAACTCAGATTACCGATCTCAATCAGTATTATTCTACCCTTCCCGGCGCAGATAAGACCGCTGAGATGAAGTACGAAACCATTGCATTGCCAAAGCCTGACAAGGCAAAACTGAAGGAAGCTCAGAAGAAGATCATGGCTTTGACGGGTGACCCTGTATCAGGTGAGTCGAAGTTCAATGATGCTTGCGGAATGTGCCACGGGGAAAAGAAGACCGTTAAGAAAGTTCCTGATATTTTTGACGACTTTGACGGAAATGTGAAATCGATCACCTATAATGTCCGGTTCGGCGACGGTGCAATGCCGTTTTACAAAGAGAGTGTATTGAGCGATCAGGACGTTGCAGACATTGCAGCATACATACTGAAGAAGAACGGTAAGTAAAAAAAAAGAAAGCAGGGCAACGGGATAACTGATGCCCTGCTTTTGTTTCAAGGATCTTATTAGTTTACAAACAACAGATACAAGAGAATTATCACTACTCCTGCAACTGATATCGTAGTATAATCCTGTATGATCCCGGTTTGCAGCCTTCTCCAGTCAAAGCCAATATTGGAGATATACCTCGCTATTCCGTTCACTGCTCCGTCAATGATCTTCACATCAAAGATCTTCCAAAGGAATCCGTCTGATGTCTTTCTTAAGGGTTCGATTATTGTCTTGTCATAGAATTCGTCCACATAAAATTTCTCTTCGAGAATTCTTGACACCGCAGTCTGAGCGGGAATCTTTTCCATTGCAGAGAATCGCCTGTATGCGATTATGATACCTGTAAGAGCAACCAGTATTGAAATCCCGACCAGCAACAGCTCAAGCGACATCGCATGCTCATGCTCAGGCCTGTAAGAAAGTATCACTTCATTTGCTCCCTTGAACACGGGATTCAGCCAGTCCTTAAGATAATTATGAACACCGGTAAAATGCGGAAGACCGATGAATCCGCCAACCACAGAAAGCACCGCAAGAATTATGAGAGGGATCGTCATAGTTGCAGGCGACTCGTGCGGATGCACATGATGCGTGTCGTATCTTGGTTTGCCGAAAAATGTAAGTGATACAAGCCTGAACATGTAATAGGCTGTCATTCCTGCTGTGATGAGGGAAAGCAGATACGGAGGCAGTCCCTGGTAAATGAAATTGGTGTAAAGTATTTCGTCCTTGCTGAAGAATCCTGAGAGTGGGGGAATGCCGGATATTGCAAGAGTGCCGATAAGAAATGTCAGATATGTTATCTTCATCTTGTCCTTCAGACCGCCCATGTTCCTGATATCCTGTTCTTCATGCATTCCGTGAATGACGGAACCGCTTCCGAGAAAGAGCAGGCCTTTGAAGAAAGCGTGCGTCATAAGATGGAAGATCGCCAGCCAGTAAGTTCCTGTTCCGAGCGCCATGAACATAAATCCAAGCTGTGATACGGTCGAATACGCAAGTACCTTCTTGATGTCATTCTGCCTGAGCGCTATGGCTGCCGCCACTACGGCAGTAAGCATTCCGACGGCAAACACGATGGTTGTTGCAAACGGAGCAAGCGCGTAGAGCAGGGAAGTCCTGGCAATGAGATAAATGCCTGCAGTCACCATCGTAGCGGCGTGAATAAGCGCTGACACAGGCGTAGGACCGGCCATCGCGTCGGGAAGCCATACATACAAAGGTATCTGGGCGGACTTTCCGGTAGCTCCAAGGAAAAGCAATAGCGCGATTGTCAGAAGTATCGGATCTCCGACTGAAAATGCGGCAAGCTTTTGATTGAAGACAGAAACGTCAAGCGTTCCAAAATAAGTGAAGATAAAAAACATCGCCGTCATGAAGCCGAAGTCACCGATCCTGTTTACGATGAATGCCTTCTTGGCCGCATCTCCTGTGAATTTCTGCTCATACCAGAATCCGATCAAAAGATAAGAGCACAGCCCAACTCCTTCCCATCCGAGAAATATCAGAAGAAAGTTATCTGCAAGCACAAGGTTGAGCATTGCAAATATGAAGAGGTTGAGATACGCGAAAAACTTTGCAAATCCGGGATCGTTATGCATGTAGCCTATGGAGTACAAGTGTATCAGTGATCCCACTCCCGTAACAACGAGTACCATGACGATTGAAAGAGGGTCCAGCAGGTATGAGACAGAAGCATTGAAAGTCCCTGCTGTGATCCACTCGTCGTATTTCACGAATATGGCGCGAGAACCTTCCGGCATTGACATCAGCTGTGACAGACAGCCAAGAGCGATAAGGAAGGGGATAAATACTGCGAGCGTGGATATTGTGCCTATGAGAGTCTTGTTGCCGATCTTCTTCCCGAATATGCCGGAAATCAGAAATCCTGCCAACGGCAGAACCGTCAGAAGGTAAACATATTGTTCCATCAGGTCAGCTTAAGTTTGCGTTTTACCACTTGAGGATGTTCATTTCATTAATATTGACGGTCGCCTTGTTTCTGAACAGCGCTATCACGATAGCAAGTCCGATAGCTGCCTCAGCCGCGGCCACAGTCATTACAATGAATACAAATATCTGTCCGTTTACATTACCGAGATAAGAAGAGAATGCAACCAGTGAAAGGTTGATCGCATTCAGCATCAGTTCAATGCACATGAAGATTATGATCGCATTTCGCCTGATGAGCACACCTGTTACGCCGATCGTAAAAAGCAGTGCGCTTACAATA
>DAIQRO010000084.1:0-11854 GCA_036786155.1 Bacteroidota bacterium | reverse complement strand
GCGAACTAAAAAAAAACAGTTCAATGAATTTGAGGCTTTCATTTTAACATAAAAGCGAGACGTTGCTTTTGGCTCAGTGTGCGTTGATTCAAGCAAGCGGCGTCTGTCTGAGCAGTCATGATGACGCAAAGCGTTATCATGACGCGTCGAAGACGGCGCCGCGGAGGCAGTAAAGCGTCATCACGCAACGTCACACTTCGACCATTCGGCAATGCTCATGGCAGGCGCGTCCCGAAAGCCGCTTCGCGTTGTCGGGACTGCTCAGCGAGACGTTGCTTGTGGTTTAATGTGATGTTGATTCTTGAACAGTGTGACGTTGCTTTGCCTCTCTTTTCCCAAAAGCCGGCGCGTTCGCAAATACAAAAATCCTGAGAATCCTTCAATCCTGTAAATCCTGATTCAGAAATTGTCACATAGTGATGTAACTTCAAAGCGAGCCGGAATCCCGATTCCGGTTCATTTCATCCCGACAACATTCATCCGGTTTTCATATTTTGCAGATAATTAATTCTCACTTTAACAGCCATCGCCATGAGATCACCCGAACTGAAATTCAGCAGAAAGCTGAAGCCGGATCTGAAAAGCAAGATCGAAAAGAACTACGGGAAGCTAATTCTCAAGAGGAAAGCTGAACAAAAGAGGTCCGACGCAAGGATTGAAACGAAACTCCGCGAACTCAACCGGCTTTCGAAAAAATTGATTGGAAGGAATGAACTGAAGCTTTATGCGCAGTTATACACTAAACATAAGTTAGCCTGCGAAAGTGAGCGGTTGCGACTTCTCGGAAAGAAGTCCGAAACGTCAAGCATCTTTCTCAGGCACAGGGCGGCATTCCGGAATGAACTTGAGAAGAACATTCCGGGTATCAGGAAGCTCAATCAGAAGAGAAGTCAGTTGTTCGGGGAGTTTTCAAAGGGCGGGGGAGTAAGGCCATCCAACAAGTTAGGAACCATAAGAGGTATTTCGGCCAACCTGCTTGAAATTCTTGAACGCTTTGAATTCAATGATCCTACAGCCGTAAGTATTGAACCTCCGTATCACTTCACTGAAAACAGGATTGACATCATATATGACAATTTCAACTCATTGAATCATGATTCACTGGCGGATGCTGATTCGGGGCTCTTAATTCACAACATCAATTCCTACCACGAAGACAATGCATGGTTCACTCATAAGGCGGCTAAGTACGAAGCTCATGCAGGTTTCGGAGTCAACTACACAATGCCCGTTACCGGCACAGTGTCCGTAGATGTGCTTTTGCAGAATCTATACAACAAGAATCTTGTAAGCATAACTGATAACTCCGGATTTTCAGAGGGTTGGGCAACACTTGAGAACAAGCTTTATATGAACATCCTTCATCCGAGCAACATTGTACCTTTTGAGATCGAACTGAATAAAATTGACATGTCCACAGGTGGCGATGACAAAACGGTGACCGACATTAACAAAATAGATACGGAATTCGCTAAGTGGATCAACTTCAGAAGCACCGGCTCGTTTACCGCCGGAACTGATCTTCAGATACTGATTGGAAACAAGGAATCGCTGTACAACATACTTGATGACATGCAGTGCAGTAGCGAAACCCTGTATTCATGGTTTGTGAGAAAGATCGTTGTGAGAGCCGTTTAGAAATTCCTCGTGTCCACTTTTCATTTGGAGAGAGCACAAAGAAGCATAAGGATCAATCAGCATGCGCAGAAGCGCCATGGCACTTCTTGTATTTCTTTCCGCTTCCGCAAGGACATGGATCATTCCTTCCGATGTTTCTGAACAGTTCCGGAAGCTCCGGATATTCATTTCCTATAAAATCTTGCTTTGGATTTTTCTTTGCCGTGGGTTTGTATTGCATTTCAGTTCTCTCAAATGACTTATAAAACTCGTAAATGTCAAACGGCTTATGCTTGTATCTGTTGTTGGTGCTGTTCAAATCCTTTACAAAAGCTTTGTAATCGCCAACTATGCCTAAACCCACCAGTCCTTCTTCATAAAGCTCTTTCGCTGTCTCTGCAAGCTCAAATGCTTTCAAATCCAGTACATCGCAAAGCATGAAGCCAATCAGATCGGTGTCAATCAATCCGTCATTAACTTTGCCTTCAATGAACTTGTCGAACACCTTCTTATACCATTCAATAACTTCATGTCTTTTGTCCCTCTTCTCGTGAGCAATGCCTGCAACTCCTATGGAAATGCCAGTTCTCGCAAATGTTGTATTGCCTTCTTCCAAGATGAAGTCCTTTAATACTTCCAGCTTATTTTCTGCAAACGAAGTGACTGCAAGTCCCGCAACCTCTGACAGCACATCATCAAACCAGAGCTGAAGAAATTTAACGTCTTGCCTGAGTATCTCAAGCAGTTCAGGCAGGGCTTCTTCAGCCTTAATGGTTGTGAGCAAAAGCAATGCATGCAAAGGGAATGAGTGCATCTGAAGATCGAAAGAAACATCTTCTGAAAAATAATCGTATCGCTCAATACTGTCCATCAGGACTTTTCTAAGGTCTTGTATTAGCGATTCACGTGGTAGTTCCAGAATCTCTTTTATGGTTCTGCTGTTGATTTCAAGTCCGACCTCATAGAGCTGGTAAATGCCTCTGTTTTCAAGAACAGGAGCATTCTTTTTTTGAGCATATTGCTTCTTACCAATAAATGCAGGAGTTCTTTTTGTTTCATTCTCCTTCTTGAATCGATCATATGCTTTCTTCAAAAGAAGTCCATCCACTAAATCCTTACAGTTTAGATATGTTGTACTCTCTGGACTTATCTGTTTCAAGACATCCAGCCTTTTAATGGCCTGATCATAGTCACCCGTTTCAACAAAGTATATTATCGCAATGTTCAGGAAAGACATCAACTCATCGAAGTGAAATGCACTCCTTTCCGGGTACAGCATCTTTAGGTCCATTGCTTCACCAAGTATCTTCGGTATCTCATCAAACCTTCCTTCCTTTATCATTTCGCCGGCATAGTTTATCCTGCCATACAAATAATCGGGATAATTGGCAAATGTACTCTTGCACAAATCCTTAGCTAATGAGTTCATACTGTTACCCTTATAGTAAACATAAAGGTAGTTTTGAAACTGCGGATATTGGGGATATTGTTCTATCAGCGTTTTAAGTGTATTGTCAAAATTCCGTTTGTTTTTAAGAAGCCCCTTCGTACACTTATCGAACAATTTTCCAACTTCAGCGGGAGCCTTGTAAGGATTATCACTATCCTCAATGCTCGAAACCAGTTTGTACTCCACAAGTACAAGGTTGTTATACTCTTTGGTCATTGCTATGAATTTCTTGAAAGTTAAAAAAGAAGCATTTATCCTTCAACTGAAACCTAAAAGACACACCGTGGGATAGTGCAATCCAGTAATTGACTGTTGAAGATGCTTATTCGCTCTGAATGTATTGCCTTAAACCGGAAAACGGCAAATCATAAATCGGTAGGCTTATCATCTTGAAGACATTTACATCCACAATTGCAAAGTCGGATGCATCCACTATGCCGTCACCATTCAGATCGGTCACTGAATATCCTGTTACCAGATTGCGCGCATCATTTTCAACCAATGCGGCATCTGTTGCATCAATTGAATTGTCCTGATTGACGTCGCCGGAAAAACATGCGTACCGGGCAGGAGCGTTGTCAACCTTTGTGAGCATTCTCCCGTTTGTCCAGTCACGGCTTGTGAAGTCATAAACTACGGTCGGAAAATCAACATAAAATATATCACTGATGGCATGCAGAGAGTTTCTCATCCGCACTTCGATAAACATCAGTTCGCCGGTCTTGTCAGCCACAGTGAATGGAGCCATAAATGTAGTAGTGTCAATTACGGCTCTTACGGAATCCAGAATGGAATAGTACTTATGAAAGTAAATATCAATCGTATCTCTTTTTGTAAGCACATTGTTAAGACTGTCATACAGGCCCTGCGGAATGATCCGAACATAGGAAGTATCTCCGAAAAAGAGTGCATTCACTTGAGACTGAGTGATTGACCTGTTGAAAAATCGTATGTCATCAACCGCTCCTTCGAAGAAATCATGGCCAAGCGGACCGCACACTGACGCTCCGACATAAATCGGCAGATTGTTGTTAACATAAGGTGCAGGCACAAATCTTGCTTTCCTGTTCAGTATCCTGTCAACATAGATTCTCTTCATGCTATCGGCAGAACTGAGAGTTACTGTTATATGATGCCAATATCCGTCATTAAGATCCATGGATGTGGGAGTTTGATGATCTCCAAAGTCAGTGCCGGTAACAAAGATCACTTTTCCTCCGGAGCCCATTGTAATGTCCCAGTCCCTTCTCCAGTTGCAAACATCCCTGTCTATAAGGAACATACCTTCATAGAAAGGCTGAGGGTCTGATGCTGTAGTTTTCACCCAGAAGCTTATGCTGATGTCCCTTACAATCTGAATACTTGCCGGCAAGCTTACATAATCAGTATCTCCGCTGAGATACACCGCAGAGTTGGGTCTGCTAAACCTGTCATGAACGAACACAGGTTGGTTTACGGAAGTACCGTGATGGGAGTTCCCGCTCTGGTCATCATAATTCCCGGAGAATGAATAGTATGCAACGAGTCCGCTGTCAATTCCGGCATACGAACGGACAGTTAGAAATACAAATATCACTGAAAATACAAAGATGATGGTTTTCATTTCATTTGTTTTTAGAAAGTTTTTGAAACTCAAAGATCAGGATATGTTCAAGTAGTTAGTTCTTTCGGCATTGGGAGTGACTAATGTGTCTCTCCCCAAATCATTTTTCATTACACACGTTCTCTCAAACTGCAAATCCGGCTGAGATAAATTGCACTTTCCCTGGCTTTTATGATATGCAAAAGCTGATGCATAATTATATCATAGGTATCTGACTTTATTATGCAAAAGTGTAGCTCAATGGATTTTCGATTTATTGAGTTTCATCAATCTCCCTGAAAGATTATCTTGCTCATTTCCAATCTCTACATTCAACCATATCAAACAGAACAAAATGAAAAGAAACATCTCACTCTTTCTGATTGCTTTTCTTTTTATGATTGCCGGCAAGTCAGATGCAATGATGTACTGGAACCACGGTTATTTCCTGACAGGGGCCAACTGGATCTCTGTTGCAAACTCTCCGGAAATGGACATCACAGGAAGCCTTACAATGGAGTGCTGGCTATATCCTACTGATACAACCGGAACGCGGTATGTAATGGTTAAAGGAAATCCGTTGATCCCCAAATACGGCATGCGTATCTCAAACGGATACGTAAAGTCAATCGTGGCCGGTGCAGTAAGGCTATCGAGCAAGACAAGACTGCCTCTCAGAGAGTGGACGCACGTGTCAGCTACATACAATGATGCTACAGGACTTCACAGCATTTACCTTAACGGAGTTCTGGATTCTTCGCTGATCAATCCCGGAACGCCGACATCAAGTACGGATTCTCTGATCATTGGAAAGAACTCGCTTACGGACTCTTACACCGGATATTTGGATGAAGTGAGGCTTTGGAGCAGGGCTCTGTCTTCTTCAGAAGTCGGAAGAAACTTCAGGACAACACTTGCGGCGAATTCAGGAGTTTACAGTAATCTGTCAATGTCTCTTACATTTCAGGATCAGTTCGGCAATTCATTTGCATTCACAACAAATGACCTCAGCGGAAACCTCAACCACGGAAGGCCGAGGAACGGCACTACGATGTATGACCACCGAAACAGGCCCGGGCAGTATCTCAGCCACAATGAAGCTCTTGAACTTGACGGTACGGGTGACTATGCCTCAGGCGGAGATGCCATAAGTCTTTCACCCACATCTGCAATTACGCTTGAAGCATGGGTGTATCCAAGAAATACAAACGGCGGATCCATCATTCATAAAGGAACAGCGGATTTTATAACAAGAAACTACGGTCTGAGAATTGATAACTTCACGGGAGCGGCAGTATTCAATATTGCGGCCTACATTTTCCAGTCTTCTTATGTGTTGCCGGTCAACCAATGGACTCATCTTTCTTTTACGTACTCTCCTGCGGGAGGAGGAAAGATCTTTGTGAACGGAGTCTTTGAGAAGCACATTACCAATAATGTCGGATCCGTACCTTCAACAACGGACTCCCTTTATATCGGGGGAACTAATCTTGTAAACAACTTCAACGGATTCATTGATGAAGTCAGGATCTCGTCATACATAAAATCAGAGAAGGAAATAGCCGACTATGTATTCAGGTCAGTTAATGACGCAAATCAGAATCCGTCGTTCTACTCGGTAGTGTTCAATCTTGACGGATATACTACCGCAACAGACTACGGGAGTATGCTGAACTTGCACAGAGATGCAGCGTTCAGCAGTCCGTGTGCAGTTCCGAATCAGCCTGTATCGCCGCTTAACAGGTTTGACGCAGTGAGTTTCTCCGACGGCTTTTACCTAAGGCAGAAAGTCAAGAGCATTCCGGAAACCGGCACATCAGGCTTGATGGAAGAAGACAGTCTTGAGATTTTGCTTGACCAGACAATGAGTGACGTTAACTTCTTTGTCGCCGTAAATCACGAATTGAGCAATGACATTGAGATCACTTTGATAGCACCAAACGGTGAAGCAGTGGATGTTTGCTTCGATATCGGCCAGCTTGGAACAAATGACAACGTTGTGACGATCTTCGATGACAATGCTGACAGTTCCTTGGTTAGCGGAAGATATACTTCCATAAGCTCTAGGATCAAACCGCAGAATAATCTTAACTCCGTATTCAGCGGAGACAATTGCAAGGGAGTGTGGAGACTGAAGATAAATGATGACAATGCCGGGAACATAGGAAGGCTCTATGCATGGGGTGTTCAGGTAAACAACCTCGCAGTCAAGCCGGCACTTGTCAACTCAAACTGCCTTATCCAGGGATTCTACAATCCGACATCGAATGTAATGGTCAGAGACACGATGAGGATATATCTCAGGGATGCAAATCTTCCGGGCGTGGTTGTTGATTCCGCAAAAGACTATCTCGGGAATATCGGCGCGTTCCTTTCGTCATGCACAAATACCGGGCTTTCCGGAGCTTTCTATCTTCAGCTCCAGCACAGGAATTCTATAGAGACCTGGAGCGCAGAAAAGGTGAGGTTTGACCATTACACAATGCAGATGAGCTACGGTTTCAGAACCGAGCTTGCAAGCGCTTACGGTTCAAATATGATACAAGTGGATGCAACACCTGTCAGATATGCGCTGTTCTCTGGCGACGTGAACAAAGACGGCATAATCGACGGATCCGATGGCATACTGATTGACAACGATGCTACCGCCTTCAATTCGGGCTATCTCAAAACAGATCTCACCGGAGACAATTTTGTTGACGGTACTGATGCTCTGATCGCGGACAACAACGCAGCTAATTTTGTTGAAGCTGAAACACCGTAGATTCACATAAATCCCCCTTACCCCCTTTCGGCTGAAAGGGGGCACGGGGGATTCCGAACTCACTCACCCATATCCCCGAATCCCGGTATGCAGACACCTGAGATGTACCAGAATTCGTGCTTCATTGTCAGCTCGAGGATATAGTTACCCTTGACCGTTTCGCTGTCACTTCTGTAGGTCATTTCTCCGCTGATACTGCCTCTTCCGGATTCAAGGTCAAATTCAAGATTCGAATCTTTCATATCTATAAGAGTTGTCTTTCCGTTGACTTCCCTGAAGAGCATCAGCGCCATAATGAATTCGCTCTCCGCCAGTTTCTTGCCGTTGAACTGAACTTCGGGAGCCAGTCTGGAGGAAGCTTCTGAAGGGTTGAAATTATCAGACAGCATTTCAGAAATGAATCTCTTTGTCTGCCTTCTTATATCAAACTCATGATTCGGATGAAACTCTTCATAAATGAATCCGGTGATCATGTTCGGAATTCTGATGTCGTCCATCTGATAAGGGAATAGTTCTTCCGTTACAAATTTGTAGATCACCCTGTCATCATAATTGCAGACCGATCCGAAATCAACAGAGTTCTTCTTTAAATGCCTGAGTAGCCTGGCCAGCTCAGCTGACAGCTCCTTCTCCGAAAGCTCAGAGGCGGGTTTGAACTCAGGCCTTCCGACATAGTCGTAAACACTGACCTTCCTGCACTCGTCAAACGCTTTCTCGAATTCATACACCTGGTTGAGCCAGGCATTCTCAAGCTCGGGACTATCAATAGCGCCGCAAGTCTTTACTTCAAACCCGAACTCACTTCTGAGTTTCTCCTTAAGCAGTTCAATCTCTCTCCTCAGTTCCGTTTCCCTCATGAATCCCTCATGGTTTCCTTGTGTGTTCATCATTGCTTATTGTTTAGTTAACTGAACTCTGAACCGCTTGCCGGAGCCGGATTGATCTAAGCCTGCGAAGCTGTGACAAAATTAGAATGATTGATTTCAATATTCAAAAATAAGTTTTGAGGTTTGTGAAAAAATTCCGGGGCGTAATTTGTGCAATATGCCGTGGACAGTGGATTTGCCGCTGATGACAACTTCTAAAATAATTTTTTAAGAATGGTTGTCTGAGTTGTCTTAGCCAATATTGCTCAATCAAAATTCGCTAAACTAAATTAAGGCAACGCAGTGAACATGGCCTTCTTCATTTCATCTGCCTTACAGCAGAACTATCTTTGTGCAAATTAAGACGAAATGAACATAAGACATCTCCGGATCATAATTCTTTTCATGCTGACATTCTCCATGAAAGCCATTGCGCAGGATCTACCGCATTTAATGAGCCGTGAAGAAGAGATGCTTTGGAAGAACTACTCGCCGGTCTTCACCGCATCGGAATTTACAAACCCTCCTCCCACGACCGTGAGGACTATGGCTGAGTGGGAAGAGGTTCAGGGAATTATCATCACATGGACTTCGTACACATCCATTCTAAGGCAGATCGTTGACTATGCGCAGGATGAATGCCTTGTGTACATTGTCTGCACGGATTCCAACACAGTAAGATCATCCCTCACTTCCGGCGGAGTGCCGCTTGTGAACCTGAAGTTCATACAGACGTCCTATAACTCCGTTTGGTGCAGAGACTACGGCCCGTGGGCAGTGTATTCGGGCGTTTCGGATTCGCTCAAGCTGATCGACTGGATATACAACCGGCCCAGGCCCTTGGATGACGCAGTGCCGGTGACCTTTGCTAACTATATGAATCTTCCGATATATCAAACAACCGTTTCGCCGAACAATCTTACCGCAACAGGCGGCAACTTCATGGTTGACGGGCATGGTACGGGGTTCTCATCAAAGCTGATCCTCAATGAAAACTCAGGTAAGACGGAATCGCAGATCAACACGATTATGAATCAGTACATGGGGATAAACAGATACATCAAAATGGAGACACTGCCTTATGATCAGATCCACCACATTGATATGCACATGAAACTGCTTGACGAGGAAACTTTGCTTGTTGGCGAGTACCCGGCAGGAGTTGCGGACGGGCCGCAGATCGAAGCAAATCTTCAGTATGTTCTCAGCAACTTCCTCACATGTTTCGGAAGGCCGTACAAAGTGATCCGCATTCCCATGCCCCCTAACACTTCAGGTCAATATCCTCCGAGTGCAAATTATTATACTTACACTAACTCCGTATTTGTGAACAAGACAGTGATCGTTCCCATTTACGGGCTTTCAAAGGACACGACAGCTTTGAGGATATACCGTGAAGCGCTTCCGGGTTACAGGGTTGTGGGGATCAACTGCAGCGGAATGATCTCCGCCCTTGGTGCGATCCACTGCATCACTAAAGAGATCGGCGTCAGCGAGCCGGTGTTCATCTCACATGCCCGCATTGAAAACACTTCGAACACACTCGCTCCGTATGAAGTGAAAGCATTCATAAAGTCGAAGAGCGGAATAGCATCTGCAAACGTCAGCTACAGAACCGATACAAGCGTTGCATATACTCAACTTGCAATGACAAGCTCGGCTGACACATTCCGTGCATACATTCCTCCGCAGGCTTCAGGAAAGTCAGTTTACTATTATATAAGTGCATCCTCGAATTCGGGTAAGAATTCGGCAAAGCCGATTACCGGACCTGCAGGCTATCTGAAGTTCACAGTGAATAATCCCGTCGTTTACCTCGATCTGAAATCGGCTCCCGAGGGCATCGCATCGGCAAACAACAACTTGCTTGCAAGAAGGGACACAGTAAACGTTTTGATAAGGCAGTCGGTATCGCCTTACACAGTAGTTGACTCTGCCTCCGGAGTGATTGACTCTGTAACCCGCGTATGCAGGCTTGCATTTGACGGCGTGCCGCCGGGAAGATATTACATTGTTGTTAAGCATAGACAGAGTCTTGAAACATGGAGCAGGACAGGCGGAGATTCACTGAAAGCCGACGGCATTCCCGTATTGTATGACTTCACTTCATCATCTGCGCAGGCATACGGACACAACCTTGCGCAGGTAGGTACAGCATTTTGTTTCATTTCGGGAGATGTTGACGGTAACGGGTACATTGGCGGATCAGGCCTGCTTATAATTGGCAACGATGTGGATATAACCTTCTTTCAGATCTTAACGGCGACGGCTACACTGACGGAGCGGATATGGCTATTGCTGAAAACAATCTGGGGAGAGAAACGCTGAGGCCGTAAAAAGGTATCGGTGAAAAGAAAATGGCCGCCCGGGGGGGAAATCCGGACAGCCATTTTTGAATTGAAGCAACATTACTAAAACTCATCCGGCGGTGGTGGAGGAGGCATGTCATCGTCCGGCGGTCCGCCCGGCCCGAAAGGCCCGTCAGGATTCATCTTGCCTCTTGGCCCGCGGAAATCCTGATCACCGCCTCTCTTCTTTCGTATCTCTTGCCTGAGTTCGCGGTCGAACTTCTTCCGGAACTTCATTGTCTTTGCAATTTCCTGTGCACTCATAAACTGCCTCAGCTCGGTCTTGAACTCTTTCTTCAGCTCCGCGATCATGATGTCTATATCCAGCGACCTGTCGAGCTTTGATTCAACATCCGCGGCGCCGGGGTCGAGGTCAATGTCGTCCATGATCTCCCTTTTCTCCTTCATAAGTGTCCTCACCTTGCTTCCGTTCTCTTCAAGCTTCGTCATAAACTGATCCGCAGTGCTTGCGCTTAGTCCCACTTTTTCCACAAGCTTTTCTTTCATCAGCTTGCTCAGTTCCTGCCTCATCTTCATTCTTGCGCTGTCGTTTTGCGACTGTGCCGGTGAGATCCACGCAAGTGTAAGTATCAGCATCCCGGCTATCATTAATAGTCTTTTCATGACTTATGAGTTTTTTAGAATGTTAAGTATTTCTGCCTGTTGTTCGGGAGTAAGTTCCATGAACTCATCCTCTGCAGGCTCTTCGTTTTCAGCTGTGTTAAGAAGTATGCTTGATTCATCCTGACTGCCGGATTCCTCTTCATCAATATTGTCAGCAACAAGATTGTCAAAAAGATCTGAACGATTGCTTTCAGTTTGTCCGGATTCGTAATCATCAACTTCATATCTCCAGGATGTTTGCTTCTTTCTGACAGCCGGTTCATCTGTTGTTTGAGTCTCAACAGGCCTTTCCTCTTCTTCAAGATCGGAAGTCTGTGTCTTCGCCGGAGGGGGATCATTCTTTAATGTCTCTTCAACGGTTTTCCTGCCGGTGTCAACCGCAATAGTCTTTTCATTCCTGTCATCCCGTGTAAATAGGAAAATAAGCAGGGCCGCTATGACTGGAATTGCGGGAATAAGGATCTTCCATACCGGTGCAAGCCTTTCCCAGAAACTTCCGGTTGCCGGCGCATAGAGCCTTTCATTGATCCTTACCGGCAGATTATTGAAGTAGTGCTCCGGCGGCTCGGAAAACTTCGCTTCGGAGAGGAAGTTAAGCGTCTT
>DAIQRO010000083.1:10770-11863 GCA_036786155.1 Bacteroidota bacterium | reverse complement strand
TCATCGCGCATGTCCCAAAGCTTTCTTGCATCAGCGTTGCAGTTCTTTGCGAACTCGTTCTCATCAAAGCCGGCCAACTCCGTACTGTCAAAGCGGGAGAACCTCATTGCCCTGTATGCGAACACCCTTTCCGAATCTATAATGTGGGAAAGAACAGTCTTAAGGCTCCACTTCCCCTCAGCATAACAAAAGCTTTCCTTCTCCGCGGGTATGGAGTCAAACAAACCGACGGTCAGGTTCCTGCTTGATGCGAGCGCTTCAGCAAGATCGTTTCCTTCGGCAAGTTTTGTGTATTCAAGATACGCGTTAGGAATCTCCGTGTCAGGCGGGCGATTTATCCTGTGCATAATGTTTTTGATATGATTGATTATTCGGTTTAAATATACAAAACTCATTAAGCACTTTTGGTGTGCAAAGAGTTCCATTACAAATATTTCTTACTTCTCCTGCAAGGACACCAAGCGCAATATGCTTACAACAGATCTGCCGCCCGGTCTGTCATTCGGCAGATTTCCGCAAATTGCATTTTGAAGCCCTGCGTATCCAAAGTTTCCCCGAATGTCTTCACAGCATTCCCTGCGCTGAGATCATCAAACATTTGAATTTTATTGAACATCCTGAATGCATAAATTCATTTAAGTGTATGAACCACAGTCTGCATTCATGCATACGGGGTTTGTTCATGTATTCCTTTTTTGCAAGACGTTTCACAGGTTTTACAATCCCCATTATAACTGAAGGACAAAAGGCATTTCACGCATTTACTTCTTAAATGTGCATAACTGCTTTTTGCCGTGCAGGAAATGAAATGAATTTTTACAGCCGGGCAGTTTGCTTCGCAATCAGTGCTCAGAGAAATCAGAATTCAAACTATGTTCGAAAGAATTTTCAATCGTGTATGAGACCAGTGAAGGGCAGAGCCGGGTACGGGAGGCAGGCTCCGTTTCCACCTAAGTCAGTGATTTCCGTTGACGTGCAGAATGATATCTGCCACAAACTAAAGCATCATTCATGAACAAAGATGTGTAAAGAATCAATGAACATCAAATGACTGCATTCACATCTTCAACTAACAAGCAGGCGTGATGGATCG
>DAIQRO010000083.1:0-10760 GCA_036786155.1 Bacteroidota bacterium | reverse complement strand
CGGCAGATCAACTCACTGAAGGATGATTACGACATTCTCGCATCCGGCCTTTCGCCTTCAGGTGCCCGCGGAGTTGGCTTCTTGCCAATAAGGCCCCGCAATGAGCTTACAGTTACATTCCACCATGATTATCCCGTGCCGGTAAGAAAGGCATTCTCCTTCATTATCAAGAACATGAACAGGTTCGGCAGGAGAATTGCAAAACTGAAGAGGGACGTAAACTCCAGATCAAGTGATTTTGAAAAGAGATACTGGAGCGATGAAAGGAAATTGCTTGCGGGGAAGCTGAGTGAGGAGAAGTTTGATCTTATAATTGCAAACGAGATAGACACGCTTCCGCTTGCGCTGGCGATCTCGGATGGCAAGTGCAGGATAATACTGGACACACACGAGTACTATCCCGGACAGTATGAACATGACGAAACATGGATGAAGTACAACGGCCGATATGTGAATTACCTCTGTGAGAAGTACATGGGCAAGGCTGATGCCGTTTTTGCAGTGTCGGAGGGTATAGTCAACGAATTTGAGAAGACCTTTGGGGTGAAGCCGCTTCTTCTTACAAATGCCGCTCCATACGCTGATCTCAATCCCTCATCCGTTGATGAAAATAACATAAGGCTCATTCACCACGGCGCTTCAATTCGCGCGAGGAAACTCGAGCTCATGATCGAGCTTATGAATTACACAGATGACAGGTTCACACTGGACCTGATGCTGATCCCGACTGACAAGGATTATCATTCCGAACTTTCAATGCTGGCCGCCGGAAACAGGAAAGTGAAATTTGCAGAGCCCGTGAGAACTGAGACCATTCCTCATACAATAAACGGTTATGACATAGGTTTGTTCATACTACCTCCGGTTAATTTCAATTACAGGCATGCATTACCGAATAAGTTCTTTGAGTTTGTTCAGGCTAGACTGGCTGTAGCCGTAGGGCCTTCTGTTGAAATGGAGAAGTATGTCAGGGAATTCAGACTTGGAATAATCGCAGATGATTTCTCACCGCAGTCAATGGCCGCAGAACTCAACAAGTTAGACACTGATACTATCCTTAAGTTCAAACAAAATTCCCACAGGCATGCTATGGAACTATCAGCAGAAAAGAATACTGAGCTGATACGTTCAACTGTCGCCGATCTGCTGTTCTGATTCAGAGAATTTCCTTTGCAATTGATCTCAGTTTCAAAGTCTTAGCACATAGTACAATTCTGTTTGAGCTCAGCAACTGCTTTCAGATATTGTTTAGCAGAATATTTGTGCACTTCTCGTTTCTTCCATTTCCAGGTACTTCCTGAACTGATGGAAAATCCTTGAATTTCTTCCATGATTCTCAGCTGATATATATTGATATACACATCCATTCTCAGTATGATATAACAAATTAAGGAAGATAATCTTGTCGTAAAAAAGTCTTCACCATCCACTTTCATTTCTCAAACTTGCTGACTATGAAAACCCAAATTCTTCCTATGTATCGGTTTCATGACATTGCCATACTTACCATCCCCGGTTGATATGTCACAATCTTTCCTACACTTTTCTGCAGCTGTAATCATCACAGTCTTCTCAATCTTACTTACAGCACCATATTCCCGCTCACAGGATTCAACGGAAGTAGTTGTACCTGACGGAACCCAGGGAGAAACCATGACTGTGGGAAAGTCAGATTCAGTCCTCACCTCGAATCGCTGGTATGAGTTCGACAGCCGCTATTCCTCTCTGAGGATCGGCGGCGGCTTGCTTTATGATTGGGTCACATACATTCAGGATGAGGAAAGCAAGGAGCAGATAAGTCTCACGCCAAAGATTCAGCTCAGAGATTTCAGAATCTTAATGAGCGGTAAGATAAAGACCAAAAGATTCATCACATGGAAGCTCGGCATTATGTACGATGCTTCGGTCAGTTCATGGCTAGCGCGGGAAACCGGCATAATGATAGGTGTCCCGGAAGTCGCAGGAAATGTTTTTATCGGAAGGACCAAGGAAGGATTCTCGCTCAACAAGGTAATGACCGGATATCTGGGATGGACAATGGAGAGGCAGATGGCGCTTGACGTAATTCCGATCCTTGCAGACGGAATAAAGTACATGGGATTTCTTCCTAAGCAGAGGATATTCTGGAATGCCGGTGCTTATGTTGACTGGCTTACGGAGAAACAATCTTTTGCCACATACGAAAAGCAGTTTGCGTTTCGCTTTGGAGTACTCCCGGTCTTTTCAGAAGAAAGCAAGAGCTTGCTTCACATTGGAGTGAATTATCGCTACGGAATTCCTGACAATAAGAAAATTCGGGTGCGATCAAGGCCTGAATCGAATCCCTCACCTTACTTTATAGATACCGATGTATTTCCTGCAGACCATTCCAACCATCTTGGGTGGGAAGTCTATTTTTCTTCTGGCGGTCTGATGATTGGTTCCGAAGGTTACTTCACAAAATTCAGTGCGCCTGAGAAGGGGAATCCGTTATTCAAGGGAGGTGAAGCTGTAATCAGCTATATACTTACCGGTGAATCGAGGCCTTACAGTACTGTAAGCGGAATCTACACAGCTGTTAAGGCAAGTAAGCCGGTATTCAACGGAGGCCCCGGGGCAATTGAGTTCATCCTTAGGTACTCTATACTCAACCTCAATGATGCCGGCATTTCGGGGGGGCAATTCTGGAGGATCACTCCTATGATCAACTGGTATATGTCTGATTTCTTAAGACTTGAACTTGCTTACGGTTACGGAATTCTTGACCGGTTCGGTCTTAAGGGCACCACTCAGTTCTTTCAGAGCAGGGTGCAAATTTCAATACTCTAGAATCTGAACAAAATCAACTGAACAAAATCAACTAACAAAAAAGACAAGGAGAAACCAAAAATGAAAAGATTAATCTCGGTCATTGCCATTTTTGTATTTGCGGTTTGCGTAAATGCACAGGACCTGCCTAAAGTTGTAATCCTCGCAACGGGCGGAACAATTGCAGGATCGGCTCCGACGGAAGTTCAGGCAGGATATCAGTCCGGCCAGGTAGGCGTTGACATTCTAATAAATGCAGTGCCGCAACTTAAGGAAATTGCCGATGTACGCGGCGAGCAGATATCAAACATCGGGAGCCAGAACATGAGCGATGAAATATGGCTCAAACTTGCGAAGAGGGTCAATGAATTGCTTGGACAGGACGATGTTGACGGCATTGTGATCACTCACGGAACAGATACAATGGAGGAAACAGCCTACTTCCTTACACTAGTCACTAAATCGAAGAAGCCGGTAGTTCTTACCTGCTCCATGCGCCCTTCAACAGCCTTAAGTGCAGACGGCCCGCTTAACATCTATAACGCAGTTGCAGTTGCCGGAAACAAGGACTCTGAAGGAAGAGGAGTAATGGTGGTTGCAAATGACAGGATCCACTCTGCAAGGGAAGTTGTAAAGACAAGCACTACGGCAGTTGAGACATTCATGTCTCCGCTCGTAGGATCGCTTGGAACCGTCAATTACGGTGTAATTAACTATGTAGATCTTCCCCACAAGAAGAACACCTATGAAAGCGAGTTCAGTGTTGACGGACTGTCTTCACTTCCAAGAGTTGACATTATAGCCATTTACGAAGATGCCCCCGGTGATCTTATCAAGGCGGCAGTTGACCTCGGCGCAAAGGGAATAGTGACAAGCGGACTGGGAAACGGCAATCTTACAGATGCATGCGTTGAAGCTCTTGAATACGCGAGAAGCAAGGGTGTTGTCGTTGTAAGGGCTGCCAGGGTTCTTACGGGATTTGTAGGAAGAAATGTTGAGCTTGACGACGACAAGCTGGGATTCGTTGCATCCTATGAGCTGATCCCGTCGAAGGCAAGGGTACTGCTGAGGCTCGCACTTCTTAAAACAAGCGATCCGATGAAAATCCAGGAGTACTTTGCGACATACTAAAAACTTTCTTAACACAGGAGACAACAATGTTTAACAGATTATCAGTGATATTTTCGGGATTGCTTTGTGTGCTGCTGTTCTCATCGTTTGAAGGCGGCTGCGGCAGTAAGCAGAGCGATGTGAAGAAAACAGGAGAGACTGTAAACAGTACAAACAAAACCACGCAGACCACACCGGTTTCGCCCGACGGTTACAGAACAGAACACGACCTTCTCGGAGACAAGCAGATTCCGAACAATGCATTCTACGGAGTGCAGACGGCGCGTGCCCTGGAAAATTTCCAGATCAGCGGAGTTACTACAAAAGACTATCCAGACCTTGTTGACGCTTTCGTGATCGTGAAGCTTGCGGCAATAAGGGCAAACAGCGAAGCAGGTGCCATTCCAAAGGACGTGCTTGAAGCTGTGGAGAAAGCCTGTAATGAAGTGCTTGCAGGAAAGTATCACGATCAGTTTATTGTGGATCTTTATCAGGGTGGTGCGGGAACATCCGCCAACATGAACGTGAATGAAGTCCTCGCAAACATCGCTCTCGAACTGAGCGGAAAGCAGAAAGGCGATTACAAGTCAATTGAGCCGCATGACCATCTGAACCTTTCGCAGTCAACAAATGATTCCTATCCGACTTCTCTCAAAGTGGCAATGATACTTATGAATAACAGGCTTATGCCTCAGCTTGACTCGCTCATTTTGTCTTTTGAAGCAAAGGGAAAGCAATTCGAGAATGTGCTCAAGATGGGAAGAACGGAAATGCAGGATGCAGTTCCGATGACTTTGGGACAAGAGTTCAGTGCATTCGCTTCACAGCTCAGAGGCTCGGTTGATGAACTTAAGCGCGCTGAAGAAGGCCTATATGTGATCAACATGGGCGGAACAGCTATCGGCACTAAACTGAATGCCGAAAAGGGATTTGTAGAAAACTGCGCGAAGCATCTTTCCCAAATTACAGGCAAAAAGTTTGTTCCTGCAAAGGATCTCATTGCGGCAACTTCAGACCTTTCAGCTTTCGTTGCGTTTTCCGGAGCTCTGAACAATCTTGCTGTCAGACTTTCAAAGATCGCCAGCGATGTAATTCTGCTTGAATCCGGGCCGCGGGCCGGGCTGAACGAAATTGACCTACCGGCACTGCAGCCGGGTTCATCAATCATGCCGGGAAAAGTCAACCCGGTCATCCCGGAGCTTGTCAATGTTGTTGCGTTCAGAGTAATGGCAAATGATGTTGCTGTGACGATTGCAGCTAAGTCGGGACAGCTTCAGCTTAATGCCTATGAACCGCTTGCGTTATCGTCAATAATTGAATCCGAAAAGATCCTTACGAACATGATGAGGACATTCAGGCTCAAATGCGTTGACGGAATCACTGCAAATGAGAAGACACTCAGTGATTATATTGAAAGGAGTGTTGGAATTGTTACCGCTCTTAATCCTATACTCGGCTATGACAAGTCAACCGAACTTGCAAAGGAAGCGCTTGAAACCAACAAGGGCATTCTTGAGCTTGTGCGGGAAAAGAAATTGCTGACAGAGGATCAGATTAAGGAAATCATGGATCCGAAGAAAATGACGGGTCAAACGAAGTAAGAACTGAAAGCCAAGAGCCTTGCCTGAAGGCTTCATCATGAATCACAGATGTTGTCTTCAGGCACTTTTGAATCTTCTTGCTTCCGTTGATTAAGGGACTTCTAACTAAATGCTGAAATGAATATGATCTGGATAGAGCTGGCTTTTGTTTTTGCCTGTATTGTACTTGGTGCAAGGCTTGGAGGAATTGGCTTAGGTACGATGGGCGGAATTGGCCTTGTAATTCTTGTATTCATTTTCGGCCTGCCACCCGGCTCCCCTCCCGGCATCGTACTCGGCATGATTGTCGCGGTCATCACTGCGCTTGCTTCCATGCAGGCGGCGGGCGGATTGGACTATCTTATCACATTCGCCGACAAGCTTATGAGAAAGAAGCCGCAATACATAACTTTTGTGGCCCCGCTTGTTACATATGTCCTGATAGCAGCAAGCGGCACTCAGCACGTTATCTATGCATTGCTTCCGGTCATTTCAGAAGTTTCGGCAAAGGCAGGCATACGACCTGAGAAGCCGTTGTCAATAAGCGTGATCGCATCAATGTACGGACTAATTTCATCTCCAATAAGCGCGGCTACAGTTGCCATGCTCGCTGCACTTGCATCATACGATGTAAATCTGCTTCAGATACTTATAGTAATAATTCCCGCTTCCATCCTCGGACTCATTGCAGGCACGCTGTCTGTTGCATGGCGGGGAAAGGACCTTAAAGACGATCCCACATATCAGGAGAAACTTGCTTCGGGCAGGATCGAAGCGACTGAAACTCAATTAGAAATACCTAAGGAAAAGGCAGGCGCTGCAAGAAATTCACTTGCAGTGTTTGTACTGGCGATATTAGCCGTTGTGGTAATTGGGATCTTCCCGGAAATGCGTCCGGACTATGAACTGATCAAAGGAAAGGAGGTCATTACAGAACAGCTTGAGATGGGTGATGCGATAATGATAGTAATGCTCGCAGCGGCAGGGATCATGATGCTGTTCTTCAGGGCGAAGCCGTCGGATGCCGTGAAAGGAAGCATCATGAATGGTGGAATTGTAGCCGTGATTTCAATACTCGGAGTATCATGGATGGGTTCTTCATTCTTTGAAGGAAACAGGACAATCATTGTGAACGGAATATCGGGCGTTATTGAGCAGGCCCCCTGGGTTCTTGTCATAGGACTGTTTGTGCTTTCCATGCTGCTCTTCAGTCAGGCGGCCACTGTAGTGACTCTTATGCCGGTTGCCGTGGCTCTCAATATGCCTCTGTGGATGCTAATTGCTGTTTATCCCGCCGTTAACGGTTTCTTCTTCCTTCCGACTTACGGAACTTTACTTGCGGCAGTATCATTTGACCGCACCGGAACCACAAAAATCGGTAATTATCTCGTGAATCACAGCTTCATGCTTCCCGGACTCGTGTGCTTCATCACATCCACTATCTGTGCATTCCTGATCAGCTACTTGCTGAAATAGTTATTAATTTAATGCATAGATGCCGGACCATGAGTATTTGCAAAACTCACATCACGGCATCAATGATGACTCTAACAGAAAGTGCCTTGGCAAAAGGTCAATCCTCGTGAAGCTTCTGGTTGACATCTCACTGTTTGCTATTGAAAATCCAAATTTCTATTTTGGCTAAAATTAATCCACTGACATGAAGTACCCCGGAAGGATAATCACCAAGGGAGAGAAAGACAAAGCAATTGTCAAAGCCGTTCAGCAGCAGATAAACAAACAGGGCTGCGGGCCGGTTGATGTTGATGGTAGTTTTGGCCCTAAGACACTTGCCGCGGTGAAGCTGTTTCAAAGCCGCTTCCCCGATCAGAACGGAAATCCGCTCACTATTGACGGCAAGCTCGGCCCTCTCAGCTGGGCCGCATTGTTCGGCACCGGTACCGTGCCTATAACGCCGCAGGCGCAATCTCAGCTTCTGAAGAAAGTACTGGAAACGGCGGTGAGCCAGATCGGTGCTCTCGAGAAACCCAAAGGGTCCAACTGGGGTCATCCGGTTCAGGATTATCTTGCGCGAACGGGGATCAACTTTCCGGCAGCATGGTGCGCGGCATTCGTTTACTGGTGTTTCGATGAAGCCTGCATACAGCTTGGAAGAAACAACCCGGCTGTTAAGACAGCGGGCGTGCTCAATCACTGGAGCAGGACAACGGGCAAAAAGATCTCGACTTCCGAGGCAACGGCAAACCCATCTCTTGTGAAGCCCGGACACATTTTCATTCTTTCAACCGGCGGCGGGCTTGGGCATACGGGACTTGTGGAGTCTGTGAACGGAGGATTTCTCGTTACCATTGAGGGCAACACTAACGAAGGCGGCAGCCGTGAAGGCATCGGAGTTTTTCGAAGGGACAGAAGAAAGATCAAAGATATAAACAGAGGATTCATTCACTATTCATAAGGAAGAGTACGCTTTGTGCTTTTCAGTTCTTAAACCTAAATACAAATCATCATGCATCTGATCTGGTCTGCTTTGGTGGGTCTGCTGGTAGGAGCCATTGCAAAACTCTTTATGCCGGGCAAAGACGGCGGCGGAATAATCGTTACAATGATCCTTGGTATAGTCGGTTCAATGCTGTTCACTTTTCTTGGGAGATTGATTGGACTCTATGGTGAAGGAGAAAATGCCGGATTTATAGCTTCAATACTCGGTGCTATGATCGTCCTGTTCATCTACAGGTTCATCAAGAAGAAGACAGCGTAGAACATCTGTTCTGACCTTCTGATCCCCTGATGGTCCGGCAATCGTCAGATCTGCTTGCTTCGGCCGGCGCTTCTCTTCAAAAGGAATTTTTCTGCAAAGGTGTAGAGCAGGAAAGACAGCATCAGCACAAGCAATACCGCGCCGGCCTGTGAAGTGACCGACAACCCGACCATCGAAGTCAGCTGGAGGCTGATGGTCTCAATGGTTGAGGAAAATGATTCGATTGTCCCGGATACACGGTCGCTGGTCTGCGACTTTGTTTGATTCAGCACAAAGGCTGATAGTCCGATAAGAACCATAAGCGCCGCAACTACCGAAGCTATGACGGTCTTAGCGATCTTATCGGTCTTCACATCCTGTTTTCTGAATTCATTCTCAAGAGCGATCCTCTTCTTAAGCTCCTCTTCGAAACCTTCTGAGGGAACCTCAAAGTAGAAATTGCCGATCTGCTCGTTCAGAAATGTGTCTATGTTCTTTCCGCTGCTCATGCCGCTCAAAATACCTGAAAAATTGCTTATGTTAAAATGATTTTTTTTCATACGTATTGAAGAATCTCTTCTTCCGTGAATTTTTTCAGTATCAGTTCTTTCAATTTTGCTTTTGCCCTGAATATCCTGTTCTTTACCGTGCCGATCGGGAGCTTCAGGATTGTTGAGATCTCTTCGTGTGAAAGATCATTGATATAGAACATAGTCAGTATCACAGAATATTGCTCCGGCAATGACAGGACATACTTCCTGATGATCTCTTTCACTTCATTGCCGCTCACGGTCTTGCCTGTTGACTCGGAACCCGCATCAATTCCAAACTCCGTGAAACCCCTTGTCAGATCATCACCTTCTTCAAAGTTGTCACCCTCAACATCAATCGAAATTATGCTGAATCTCTTATCCTTAAGCTTCTTGTAATGGTCAACGGCAGTATTGTAAACAATTGTGTAGAAGTAAGTCGACAGCCTGGAGCGCTCTTCGAACTGCCCTGACACAACCGCTCTGTACAATCTCATAAAAGCATCCTGAAGGCGCAAGACAGGAATATGCGGAAGCGTCACCCTCCCGCATGCTTTTGATTATGTCAGATGTCAGTTCCAAATCCGGTCAATAGATTTCGGCGGCCTGTTCATTGCCAGTTCTTGCCTTTGCCTTTCAGCGTGATCCTCCCGTTAACCGTGCTTACGCTAATTGATGGTCCGGGCGCGTTTCCGAATTCCGCCTTAAGGTATTTCTTCTCACGCTTCACATTGCTGAGCGACATGTTTTCATCGAAGATCTTACCGTTGGTAGTTTCCACTTTGAGGTTTCCGGATACGTTCTCGGCAAAAGCAAGGTCAACCGAACCGTTGACAGTTTCAATGTCTATGCCAGTTGTAGAATCCACCTCTACAGAAACTTCACCGTTTGTAACCTCCGACTCAAACAGCCCTGTGTAATTATCTATGTTTACATCGCCGTTTACAAGTTCAATCTTTACATCCGACGCAAGCCTTCCCGAAGTTACATCACCGTTGACATTGGAAAGAACTATCTGAAACCCGGGCGGCACGAAGATTTCGTAATCAACACGCGGGCTCTTAAGGCTTCCAAAACTGAAGAACCTGACACGGTTCTTTGCCCTGATCTCTGAATCAATCCTGATCTCACTGCCGGAAGAATCGATCCTTAGCTTTATCTCGTCAAACGGTTTGTCGAGATCTTTCTTTGGAACAGTGATCTCCTTCCGTGCTATGATCCTTACGATTCCGCTGTCCGAAGACTGATTAAGCTCTATTCTACCGTCAACATTCTCGAGGTTCAGCGACTTTCTGCCTGAGGCGGATATAGAAAGTTCTTCAGTTTCCGACTTCTCATACTTTTCGGAAAAGATACCGCATCCGAACACAACACCTGCAAACACGGCAAGAGCGAACAGGAAAACAATATGGTTTTTCATCACTGTAATGTTTTTGTGTTATGTTCAGCCTTGCGGAAGTGCTTTGTTCTTTGTCTTTGCGCTTACTATTGCAAAGTAAATGAGAAATCCCATTCCTGCGCAAAGGACTATGATGCCGAATATGATCCCTTCACTGACCTCATACATTTCCTCAAAAAGATTTCCGAGAAAGATTCCGAGTCCGACAAATGTGAGAAGAATGCCCCACTTGAGTGATGAATAGGGATTGCTTTGCTTCACTTCATTTGCAAAGTATGCCTTTACTTCTTCCGGCGGAAGGCCCTTTTCAATCAGCCTCATTCTCTCCCTGTGCTTTGTGTAGATCTCCCAGATCAAAATAACAAAAAAAAAAAAAAATGTTGCAACTATTGCAACCAGGGGAATCAGCGCTTCAACTCCAGTCATGATTTACTCCTTGTGTTTTAGTTATTGTAGAATTTTGACTTTCTGAGCGCCATGAAGAGTAAGATGATGAACGTTACGACCAAAACCGCAAAATCTATCATGCCTTCATGCCTCAGTTTATATGTTTTGACTGAGTTCACAGCAAAAGGTTTCAGCTTCGGAAATCTTTTATTGATCCGGCCTCATCATTGATCCGGCTCGGCGGCATTCGGTCAGCCAAACGGATATTC
>DAIQRO010000082.1:0-11919 GCA_036786155.1 Bacteroidota bacterium | reverse complement strand
TGCTGATCTCAGCCGTATTTGTTTATATCATCGATAAGGGCATCAGTGAGCTAATGAAAGCGATATTTTAACGCTTTCTTAAGGAACTGCGATAATTCCACGCACAAAACAAGAAATGACAGACACCGAAAACATTAATACAGAAACGACCGAGCAGGAAGAAGAGGAACAGGGAAGGTTCCGCTGGTATGCCGTGAGAGTGATCTCTGGGCATGAGAAGAAAGTGAAAGTTTATCTCGACAGCGAAATCAGGACCGAAGGCCTTGAAGAAAGGATCCGAAACGTTCTTATTCCACTTGAAAGAGTTTATGAAGTGAAAGGCGGCAAGAAGAGGTCAAAGGAGAAGAGCTTTCTTCCGGGTTACATTTTGCTAGAGGCCGATCTTGACGACCAGATCAGGGACTTCATCTCCAAGACACCTTCCATTATCAACATGGTCGGATCAAAGAGCATAAAGGGAAAGAAGCTTGAGATCACTCCGCTGAAAGCAAGCGAGATAAAGAGGATCAAGGCGATCCTTAATGAAGAGGGCGATGAAGAGAAGCTCGATGTTAATCTTAATGTCGGCGACCCTGTAAAAGTGACAAGCGGGCCGTTCAATAATTTCAGCGGCAACATACTTGAAGTGAACCTTGAGAAGCTTAAAGTCAAGGTGATGGTGAGCATCTTCGGCAGAAAGACGCCGATCGAACTTGAACTAACACAAATCGAAAAAGAAAAATAGTTTAAAAGCATACTTTCATGGCAAAGAAGATAACAGGTTTCATTAAGCTTCAGATCCCCGCAGGGAATGCGACCATGGCTCCGCCTGTTGGCCCGGCGCTTGGACAAAGAGGCGTTAACGGAATGGAGTTCTGCAAGCAGTTCAACGCAAGAACTCAGGAAAAGAAGGGACTCATAATTCCTGTGGTGATCACGGTGTTTTCGGACAAGTCATTCACTTTTATTACGAAGACTCCGCCCGCAGCGACATTGCTTCTGAGGGCCGCCGGACTTGAAAAGGGTTCCGGTGTTCCGAACAAGACAAAAGTGGGCAAGGTAACCAAGAAACAGCTTCAGGAAATTGCCGAGACAAAAATGCCCGACTTAAACGTGCACGATGTTGATGCCGCCATGAAGCTGGTGGCAGGTACAGCAAGAAGCATGGGCATTACGGTAGAAAATTAAAAAATCCGGGAAATGAAACTCACGAAAAAACAAAAAGATAATGTAAAGCTGGTGGATTCAGCAAAAGAATACGGACTCAGCGAAGCTGTTGCTCTTCTTAAGAAATTCAAGAAAGCGAAGTTTGACGAATCCGTTGACATTGCCGTTAGGCTCGGTGTTGATCCGAAGCATGCAGACCAGGTAGTAAGAGGAACGGTAGCGCTTCCCCACGGCACCGGCAAAAGTGTAAGAGTGCTTGTGATCGCAAAGCCGGAGAAGCAGGATGAGGCAAGGGAAGCAGGCGCTGACCATGTTGGATTCGAAGATTATGTGAAGAAGATACAGGAAGGCTGGACAGACATTGATGTGATCATTGCCGCTCCGGACACTATGGCCGAGCTTGGAAAGATCGGAAAGATACTCGGCCCGAGAGGACTGATGCCAAATCCGAAGAGCGGTACGGTAACTCCGAACGTCGGGCAGGCAGTCAAGGAAGTGAAGGCAGGAAAAATCGACTTCAGGGTTGACAAGACAGGCATCGTGCATTCAACGATCGGAAAGCTTTCCTTTGAAGAGGCAAAGATAAAGGACAATGTGAATGCATTTGTGAATATGATCATAAAGCTGAAACCCGCCGCGGCGAAGGGTACGTATGTGAAAAGCATAACGCTGTCAAGTACAATGGGGCCGGGGATAAAGGTTGACAGGGGCATAACCGTTTCAAAAGCGGCCGCCTGACAAACAGAATATTACGCACTCACGCAATATATACCTGCCCCGCTTCAGGCAGGCAAAAAAGCACAACTAATCTGAAAGGTAATCAATGAACAAAGCTCAAAAAGCTGAATCGGTAGAGGAGATAAAGGGCCTGATAAACGGCTCCGAGTCGATCTATCTTGCCGATTTTACCGGGCTTACCGTTGAAGAGGTGAATGAGCTGAGAAAAGAGTTTTACAAGTCGGAGATCAAGTACAAGGTTGTCAAGAACACACTGACAGTCAGGGCGCTTAAGGAAACCGACAAGTATTCGACTCATTTCGACAGGCTTCATGAAACTTTAAACGGTCCGACGGGGATTGTATTCGCGTCAAAAGATCCGGTAGCTCCGGCCAAGATCATCAAGAAATTCGTTGAAAAGTCAGAGAAACCAAAGCTTAAGCTCGCCATAGTTGAAAATGAGGTTTATGATTCGAAACAGCTCAATGCGCTTGCATCGCTTCCCACAAAGGAAGAGGTTATCGCGAGCATTCTCGGTTCATTGAATGCCCCTGCATCAGGCATAGTCGGCTCCATCAATGCTGTGATGAGGGATCTGTTCAGTGTAATTGAGGAAGTGGCCAAAAAGAAGGCCGCATAATTTTTCAAAACTTTAAAATTCAAAGAGGTCACTAAATGTCAGTACAAGAACTAGCCGACAAGATTGGCGAACTTACACTATCACAAGCTTCAGAACTTAAGAAGATCCTTGAAGACAGATTCGGCGTAACTGCGGCTGCTCCCATGGTTGTAGCGGGTGCGGCACCGGCAGGCGCAGCGGCACCTGCGGCAGAAGAGCAGACCGAGTTCACGGTCATTCTCGCCGATGCAGGCGGTCAGAAGATCAATGTGATAAAGGCTGTTAAGAATGCAACAGGGCTCGGACTCACTGAAGCAAAGGCGCTCGTGGAAAGCGCTCCGAAACCAGTTAAGGAAAACATTTCAAAGGCGGACGCGGACAAGCTGAAAGCGGAACTCGAAGCTGCCGGCGCCAAAGTTGAAGTGAAGTAATTTCAGTAACAGACCAATACGTTTTACGCTATTACATTTCAAAAATTGAATAGTCCCGACTAGAATATCGATGTCGGGATTATTCATTAAATTAACCGGGGGTTAAATACATTGGAATCAAGAGAAGTTGATCTCGGATTGAAACCGATAAGCAATAAGAATGACCGTCTAACGTTTGCCAAGACACCGCTAAAGCATGATCCGCCGGACCTCCTCAAAGTCCAGGTCCAGTCTTACAGGGATTTTCTGCAGGAAGATGTTCCTGCAAGCAAGAGAAAGTCCCAGGGGCTTCAGAAAGTTTTTGAAGACAATTTTCCGATCACAGATTCAAGGGAGACAGCTCTGCTTGAGTTTGTTGATTATTATCTTGAGAAGCCGCACTACTCCGTAATTGAGTGCCAGGAGCAGGGGCTTACATATGCAGTCCAGGTGAAAGCCAGACTGAGACTTTCTACAAAGCCCAATACAGCGGCTAAAGAATACAACTACACGATCGAAAACGATGTGTATCTCGGCAACCTGCCTTACATGACTCAGAGAGGCAGCTTCATTATCAACGGGGCGGAAAGAGTCATTGTGAGCCAGCTTCACAGATCTCCGGGAGTTGTGTTCAGCGAATCAATTCATGCAAACGGAACCAAGCTTTTCTCAGCAAGAGTCATTCCGTTCCGCGGTTCATGGGTAGAATTCACGACCGATATCAACAATCTTCTTTATGCTTATGTTGACAGGAAGAAGAAATTCTACTTCTCGACATTGCTCAAGGCTCTCGGAATCAACGAGAAGATCCAAATGCTTGAGCTGTTCGGACTTGCCGAAACAGTGAAGCTCACAGAGAAGAACTATCTTGATTACATTGACAGGATCGTGGTTGAGAACGTGGTGAACAAAGAGACCGGCGAAGACACCGGAATTACAGAGAATACGGTGCTTTCCGGTGAACTGCTGCTGACTGCGCTCAACTCAAGAGTAAGTGAGCTCAAGCTAAAGAAGAAGGATGTAACTGACGGAGAAGAGATCATCTACATTACCGTAATGAGCGATGATGAAGAAAGCGAAATGCTTGATAAGATGCCCGATCATATTCCCGTGAAAGATAAGAAGTCGGCCAACCTTGTAGAATCTGAAACCGAAAGCGCAAGAAGCTATATCGAAAAACTCTTCTTCAATCCGAAGAAATATGACCTTGGTGAAGTAGGCAGATACAAGATCAACTACAAGCTGGGCTCCGAAATTGACATGACAACGACAATCCTCACGCTTGAGGATATTGTCAACATCATAAACTATATAAGAGACCTTGTTGACAACAGAAGGGAAGTTGACGACATTGACCATCTTGGCAACAGGAGAGTAAGAACCGTAAACGAACAGCTTTCGGCTCAATTCTCGCTCGGGCTTTCAAGAATGTCAAGGACCATCCGCGACAAGATGAGCATTCATGACGAGGAGAACCTGACTCCGACAAGGCTCATAAGCGCAAGGCCCATCACCAGCGCGCTGTCATCGTTCTTCGGAACGAGCCAGCTGTCGCAGTTCATGGACCAGACCAATCCTCTTGCAGAAATGACCCACAAGAGAAGGATCAGCGCATTGGGACCGGGCGGCCTTTCAAGAGAAAGGGCAGGTTTTGAGGTTCGTGACGTTCACTATACGCATTACGGAAGGCTTTGCCCGATTGAAACGCCGGAAGGCCCAAACATCGGACTCATTTCTTCGCTCTGCATTCATTCGAAAATAAATGAGCTCGGATTCATTGAAACACCGTACAGGAAAGTGGTGAACGGAGTTGTAACTGATGATATTGAATATCTGTCTGCAGAGAAGGAAGACTTCTTCAGAATCGCACAGGCAAACGAGCCGCTTGACAGCAAAGGCCGGTATGTGAACGAAAGGGTCAAGGGAAGGTTCAAAGGTGATTTCCCGCTCTTTAAGCCATTAGAAATTGACTACATGGATGTTGCAACGAATCAGATCGTCAGCGCCGCCGCCGCTCTGATACCGTTCCTTGAACATGATGACGCGAACAGGGCGCTCATGGGCAGTAACATGCAGAGGCAGGCAGTGCCGCTTCTCAGGCCGGAGGCACCGCTGGTCGGAACAGGATTTGAAGAGATCGTTGCAAGGGATTCCAGAACTATGCTCACTGCTGAAAATGACGGAGTGGTTGAGTACGTTTCCGGAGACAAGATAATTGTCAGATACAATGTCAAGGATGATTCGGATGAAAGTCTTCTGAGCTTTGACGACAGGAAGCTTGTTGAATATCAGCTTGTGAAATTCCTGAGAACAAATCAGGACACATCAATCAATCAAAGGCCGATAGTTACCGAAGGACAGAGAGTGAAGAAGGGCGACATTCTCGCAGACGGCTCATCCACACAGCACGGTGAACTTGCGCTTGGAAGAAACGTGCTTGTGGCGTTCATGCCGTGGAGAGGTTACAACTTTGAGGATGCGATCGTTATCAGCGAGAAGCTTGTTGCAGACGATGTTTACACATCTATACACATTGAAGAGTTTAGCCTTGAAGTGAGAGACACAAAGCGAGGCGAGGAAGAGCTCACAAAGGAAATTCCGAACGTCAGCGAAGAAGCCACGAAGGACCTTGACGAAAACGGAATTGTCAGAATTGGCGCTGAGGTAAAGGAAAGCGACATACTCATAGGAAAAGTAACGCCGAAAGGTGAAACAGAGCCGACTCCCGAAGAGAAACTGCTCAGGGCAATCTTCGGCGACAAGGCAGGAGACGTGAAGGATGCATCTCTGAAGGCGCCTCCCGGACTCAAAGGCGTGGTGATAAACAAGAAGCTCTTTTCCAGAAAGACGCGTGACACGGAAAGCAAGCGTGATGAGAAGAGAAGGATTGACAGGTATGAGGCGGAAAGAAAGAAGGAAATTAAGGACCTTAACAGGAAGATCGCCGAGAAGTTTGACACTCTGCTTGAAGGCAAAGAGTCACACGGGCTTAAAGACAGGAAAGGAAACTTCCTTGTAAAGAGCGGCGCGAAATTCAAGGAAGGACTCTTCATCAACCTGATCGAGAATCAGGGCTATGAGCTCAGCGATTTTGATTTCAATCATGACTGGACTGAGAACAAGAGAGCTCTTTCACTCATTCCGGACATCTACAGGAACTACACTTTCAAGATGAACGAGATCGAGGAAAGATATAAGAGGCTGAAGGATAAAGTTAAGCTCGGCGATGAGCTCCCCACGGGAGTAGTCAAGCTTGCAAAGGTTTACGTTGCAAAGAAGAGAAAGCTCTCGGTGGGCGACAAGATGGCAGGCCGCCACGGCAACAAGGGTGTTGTGGCCAAGATCGTGCCTCAGGAAGACATGCCGTTCCTTCCGGACGGAACTCCGGTTGATATTGTTCTGAATCCGCTTGGCGTACCGTCTAGAATGAATCTAGGACAGCTTTATGAAACCGCGCTCGGATGGGCAGCAAAGAAACTTGGCGTCAAGTTTGCCACACCGATATTTGACGGCGCTTCGGTCGACGAAATAATGAGCACTCTTGAATCTGCCGGGCTGAGCACAAACTCCAGGACAGACCTTTACGACGGAAAGACCGGAGAGAAATTTGACCAGCAGGTGACTGTCGGCCAGATCTATATGCTCAAGCTTTCGCACCTTGTTGATGACAAGATGCACGCCAGGTCCATCGGCCCGTACTCTCTCATTACACAACAGCCGCTCGGCGGAAAGGCGCAGTTCGGCGGGCAGAGATTCGGAGAGATGGAATGCTGGGCGCTTCAGGGTTACGGCGCAGCCAACATCCTGCAGGAAATGCTCACGTACAAGAGCGATGATGTAACGGGAAGAAGCAAGGTTTACGAAGCGATAATCAAAGGCGAGAACCTGCCTGAACCCGGAGTGCCGGAATCGTTCAATGTGCTGTTGAAAGAGCTTCAGGGATTGTGTCTTGATGTGAATCTGGAGGAATAGTTGAAGAAGGTCGGACAGGGTCAAAGTAATTCAAAAACAAAAATTTACTTCTAAAGAATATGGCTTTCAAAACGGAGCACAAGCGAAAGAGATTCAACAAGGTCTCAATCAATCTTGCCTCAACAGATTCAATTGTGACGAGATCGTATGGAGAGGTTCTGAAGCCGGAAACAATTAACTACAGAACATTTAAACCGGACAAGGACGGATTGTTCTGCGAGAAGATCTTCGGACCCGTAAGGGACTGGGAATGCCACTGCGGAAAATACAAGGGCATCAGGTACAAGGGGATCGTGTGCGACAGGTGCGGTGTGGAGATCAATCTCAAGAGTGTAAGAAGAGACAGGATGGGACACATCACGCTCAGCGTGCCGGTAGTTCATATCTGGTACTTCAGGTCAATGCCTTCAAAGATCGGGCAGACGCTTGGCATTTCTTCAAAAGACCTTGAGAGGATCATATACTACGAAACCTATGTGGTTGTGAATCCGGGCAAGTCGCAGTATAAGAGACTTCAGCTGCTCACGGAAGAGGAAGTGAATGAAGTCCTTGACAAGATGACCGATGAAGAGCACGCGCTTGATGATGATGATCCGAAGAAGTTCGTTGCGGGCCAGGGCGGAGAAGCCATAAAGGAACTGCTCAGAAGCATTAACATAGAATCAGAGATTGCGAAGCTTCGCGCAGAACTCAAGGATGATCCTTCGGTACTGAAGAAGACTGAGAACATCAAGAGGCTGAGAGTGCTTGAGGCATTCAAAGGCAAGCCGGGTTCAAGGCCGAACAAGCCTGAATGGATGGTGCTTGACGTGGTGCCGGTCATTCCTCCGGAACTCAGGCCGCTCGTACCGCTCGAAGGCGGAAGGTTTGCGACCAGTGATCTTAATGATCTTTACAGAAGGGTCATTATAAGAAACAACAGGCTGAAGAGGCTCATAGATATCAAAGCGCCTGAAGTGATCCTAAGAAACGAGAAGCGCATGCTTCAGGAGGCGGTTGACGCATTGCTCGACAATTCAAGGAGAGTAACGGCAGTCAAGGCGGAGAACAGGGCTCTCAAGTCATTGTCCGATATTCTGAAAGGCAAGCAGGGAAGGTTCAGGCAGAATCTCCTCGGAAAGAGAGTGGATTACTCCGGAAGATCTGTGATAGTTGTGGGTCCTGAACTGAAACTGCATCAGTGCGGCCTTCCGAAGGATATGGCACTTGAACTTTTCAAGCCGTTTGTGATCAGAAGGCTTATCGACAGGGACTATGTTAAGACTGTGAAGAGCGCGAAGAAGCTTATTGACAAGAGGACGCCTGAGGTATGGGACATACTTGAGAATGTTATTGACGGGCATCCGGTGCTACTGAACCGTGCACCGACACTTCAAAGGCTCAGCATACAGTCCTTCCAACCGGTACTCATTGAAGGAAAGGCAATAACTCTGCATCCGTTTGTCTGCATTGCATTCAATGCTGACTTTGACGGCGACCAGATGGCGGTTCACGTTCCGCTTTCATTTGAAGCTCAGCTTGAAGCGCAGATACTCATGCTTTCGTCACACAATGTGCTCTCGCCTCAGAACGGCGCGCCGATAACCATCCCCAACCAGGAGATGATACTCGGCTGTTATTACCTTACCAAAGAGCTGAAGGGTGACAAGGGCGAAGGCAAAATATATGCATCGCCGGAAGAGGTGCTCATTGCTCATGACAACAAAATGCTCGGGCTTCATGCAAGAATAAAGGTAAGGATAAACGGGCAGATAATTGAAACAACTACCGGAAGGGTGATCTTCAATACGATCGTTCCCAAGAGAGTGCATTTTATAAATGAACTGTTGAGAAAGAAGAAGATCATTGAGACGATCGGAATGATCTATAACAAGGTCGGCAATCTTGAGACCGCAAGGTTCCTCGATGATCTCAAGGAACTTGGTTTCAAATATGCCACGCTTGGCGGCCTTTCTGTTAACATTGATGATATTGAAGTACCTGATTCAAAGAATGACATAATTAAGGAAGCTCTGAAGAAAGTTGAAGCGATCGAGAAGTCGAAAGCAAGAGGAATAATCTCAGAGAACGAGAGATACAACAAGGTAATTGATATCTGGACTCACGTCCGTGACGAAGTGAAACGCGACCTTATGCATAATCTGACAAGATCAAAGCAGGGATTCAACTCACTGCACATGATGATCGACTCTGGTGCAAGAGGTTCCGCCGAGCAGGTCAGCCAGCTTGCCGGAATGAGGGGACTCATGCAGAAGCCGCAGAAATCGCTTACAGGACAGGCAGGTGAGATCATCGAAAACCCGATACTTGCAAACTTCAAGGAAGGGCTTTCAATTCTTGAGTACTTCATCTCAACTCACGGAGCAAGAAAAGGCCTCGCTGATACCGCTCTGAAGACAGCTGATGCCGGATATCTTACAAGAAGGCTTGTTGACGTTGCACAGGATGTGATCATTACGGAAGTTGACTGCGGAACACTTCGTGGAGTTGTGACCGAAGCCCTGAAGGAAGGTGAGGATGTAAAGGAAACTCTGGCTGAAAGGATTCTCGGCCGTGTTGCGGTTCATGATGTTGTTGATCCGCTTACAAAGAAGGTCATCATCAAATCTGGTGAGCTTATCACGGAATCCGAAGCGCAGGCAGTTTCAGAGACTCCCATAACATCGGTTGAGATCAGGTCAGTGCTTACATGCGAAACCAAGAGAGGCGTTTGCGCAAAGTGCTACGGAAGAAACCTTGCGACAGGCAAGCTTGTGGAAGTCGGCGAGGCCGTCGGAATCATTGCCGCTCAGTCCATCGGCGAACCTGGCACACAGCTTACACTCAGGACGTTCCACATCGGTGGTACGGCAAGCAAGATCATCACGCAGTCGCAGATCGTTTCCAAATTCGATGGCAAGGTTAAGCTTACGAACATGAAGATCGTCGAATACAAGGGCGCTCTCGGAACGGAAAACGTTTCTCTCAGCAGAAACGGCGTGATTGAAATAGTGGATGAGCATAACTCTGTGCTTGCAAAATACAAAGTGTCATACGGTGCACATCTCAAGGTGAAAAACAATGAGAAGGTTCAGAAGAACGGATTGCTTTATGAATGGGATCCCTACAACGAAGTGATCGTGGCGGAAGATGATGGTGTGATCAGGTATGTTGACATGGAAGAGGGCAGGCAATATGAGCAGATAAGGGATGAACAGACCGGACATTTCCAGAAGATCGTAATTGAGAGCCGCGATAAGACAAAATCTCCGACAATTCAGATCATCAGCTCCAAGTCTGAGAAAGTACTCAGTCAGTATCTTATTCCCGCAAAGGCAAACCTTCTGGTTGACGACGGCAATGAAGTAAAGGCGGGAACGATCATCGTGAAGATCCCCAGGGAATCAGGAAAGACAAGGGACATCACGGGAGGGCTTCCGAGAGTTACGGAGCTATTCGAAGCCAGAAGCCCGAGCGATCCTGCAAAGGTGGCTGAGATTGACGGAACCGTTGAGATCGGCAAGATAACAAGGGGAAGCCGCGAGCTGAGGATAATCAGCAAAGACGGAAGCAAGGTTGTTGATTACAAGATCCCGATCGGGAAACATATTCTTGTAAGGCACGGCGACCAGGTCAAGTCCGGCGAGCAGTTGACCGGCGGTGCGCTTGACCCCGTTGACATTCTCAAGATCAAGGGTGTGTCGGAAGATCAAGATCACTGACACCGGCGATACGAACTTCCTCGAAGGTGACGTTGTTCACAAGAACCTCTTTGCAGAAGAGAATGAGAAGCTGAAGGGAATGGTGATTGTGACGGATGCCGGAGACAGCGACAAGGTGCATGAAGGTTCAAAGCTTTCCAAGAAGGAAGTGAAGGAACTGAACACAGCGCTCAAGAAGAAAGACGGCGCTCCTATAAAGTCGAGGGAAGCAGTGCCTGCAACGGGAGAACCTGTTCTTCTCGGCATTACGCAGACCTCGCTTACGACGGACAGCTTCATTTCGGCAGCATCGTTTCAGGAAACCACAAAGGTTCTTACTGACGCAGCCATCAGAGGAAAAGTTGACCATCTGCTTGGGCTTAAGGAAAACGTTATCATCGGACAGCTCATTCCGGCGGGTTCGGGCCTGAGAAAATACAGGGAAATAATAGTAACAGCAAAGGATGAATTCGAAGAGGAAACTGAAGAGGTGCAAGAAACAAAGGCAAAGAAGAAAGCTGCAGAACTCGTAGAAGAGGAATGACAATAAAGCTGTTGCTTTGAATTATGAAAGCCGCTTCCTGTGAGGCGGCTTTTTCTTTTTGAACACATTACATTTGGAGTCAGGAAATGCTGCCGGGTTCCCAGATGGAAGCGGATCCATTTCCGGCGAGCGCATAAAAATCTTGCGATGATCGGAATTTTGTAACTGCTTAATAATGCTCTGAGAAGTAAATTTGTTATTGATCAAATGGCACTCACAACAATAGACAGGACGGGGAAAAAAAATCCAGATGCAAAAGGCCTTCTTCCGGACCCCAAGAAATTCATCGTGATCCGCGGAGCAAGAGTTCACAATCTCAAGAGCGTTGACATAGACATCTCCAAAAACAGGCTGATAGTATTTACTGGAGTAAGCGGTTCAGGAAAGTCATCGCTCGTGTTTGACACCGTTTATGCCGAAGGCCAGAGGAGATATGTAGAAAGCTTGTCTTCTTACGCAAGACAGTTCCTGGAGAGGATCAACAAGCCGGACGTTGACTTCATGTCCGGCCTGGCACCGTCAATGGCCATTGAGCAGAAGACTCAGACGAAGAATCCCCGTTCGACAGTTGGCACAATGACGGAGATCTACGATTATCTGCGACTGCTTTTTGCAAGGATTGGAAAGACTTACTCACCTGTAAGCGGTTCTCTTGTAAAGAAAGACACACCCGAGAGCATAATTGACGAGCTGACTTCAACATACGGCGCATCTCCTTTCAGAGTATTTGTGATGGTGGACGTGACTGAACAGGACAGGAAAAAATTTGCCGCCACTCTTAACAATTTCAGACTAAGGGGATTCTACAAGATTGCAGCAGGTAAGGAACTT
>DAIQRO010000325.1:0-2720 GCA_036786155.1 Bacteroidota bacterium | reverse complement strand
GGAACAATAGGAAATGCAAGCTGTGCGGAGGGAATGTTCTTTGAAGCGCTGAATGCCATAGCAGTGCTGATGGTGCCTGTTGCTCTGAGCATCTGGGACAACGGCTACGGCATTTCCGTACCCAATAAGATCCAGATCGCAAAGGACAATATTTCAGAGCTTATCAAAGGCTTTGAGTATGATGATATTTCAAAGCAGGGGTTCAGGATCTACAAGGCAAAGGCATGGGATTACACCGGACTCGTGAGCATGTACAGGCATTCGATAACGGAGATCCGCGAAGACCATATACCTGCAATATTTCACATACAGGAAGTTACACAGCCGCAGGGACACTCAACATCCGGCTCTCATGAAAGATATAAACCGCAGGAAAGACTCGAATGGGAAAAGGAGTACTGCTGTATCAACCAGATGAAGAAGTGGATGCTTGCCTAGGGTATTGCAGGCGAAGATGAAATATCTGACATCGAGAAAGAGTCGAAGGATTATGTGAAGAAGATGCAGTTGGAAGCATGGGATGAGTACATTACGCCGATAAAGAAAGAGAGGGAGCAAGTGAGGGAGATCTTTGCAGAAATTGCTTCTGCGAGCTCAAAGCCGGAGCAGATAAATAAGGTGAGTGAATCGTTGAAGAAATCACTTGATGTGAACAGGAAAGTTATCGGCGAAGCCGTGAGCGAAGTGCTTCTGATAGAGCGAAACGGAAATTCACCTGCGGCAACAAAGCTTGCCGGGTGGAAGCGGGAGTTCAGGAAAGTGAATGACAGAAGATACGGCTCTCACCTTTTCAGCGAGTCAAAAGAGTCGGCCCTGCTTGTTCCGGAAGTCAAGCCGGTGTATTCTCAGGATTCAAAGATAATGGATGGCAGAGAAGTGCTTAACGCGTTCTTTGACATTGCATTCATGAGGGATCCGAGGATCTTTGCAATAGGCGAGGATGTGGGAAAGCTCGGAGATGTAAACCAGGGAATGGCCGGGCTTCAGGCAAAATACGGCGAGCTGAGGATCACTGATACAGGCATAAGGGAAGCAACTATTGTGGGGCAGGGGATTGGCGCAGCAATGCGAGGACTAAGGCCCATTGTTGAAATCCAGTATCTCGATTATCTCTTTTACGGAATGCAGATAATCAGCGATGATGTTGCATGCCTTCAGTACAGAACGGCTGGCGGCCAAAAGGCGCCGCTGATAGTGAGGACACGCGGGCACAGGCTTGAAGGCATCTGGCACTCGGGTTCGCCTATGGGTTCCATCATCAACTGCTTCAGGGGAGTGATCGTTTGCGTGCCAAGGGATATGACAAGAGCGGCTGGATTTTACAATACAATTTTGAAATCGGATGACGCCGCGCTGATAGTTGAGAGACTCAATGCATACAGACTGAAGGAGCGATTGCCCGATAATCTCGGGGATATCACTGTCCCTGTGGGTGTGCCGGAGATACTCAAAGAGGGAAGCGATGTTACGATTGTAACATACGGCGCCTGCGTTGACATTGCAAGATCTGCTGTAAGCAAGCTGGAAGAAACCGGAATATCGTGCGAGCTTATAGATGTGCAGACTCTGATCCCGTTCGACATCAATGGCGTGATTGCGGAGTCCCTGAAGAAGACAAACAGAATTCTCTTCCTTGATGAAGATGTTCCCGGTGGCGCTTCCGCATTCATGATGCAGAATGTGCTTGACAGGGACGGCGGCTATGCATTCCTTGATTCCCCTCCGGTTTGCCTTGCGGCAAAGGAGCACAGGCCTGCTTACGGCACTGACGGTGATTACTTCTCAAAGCCGAATGCTGAGGGCGTGTTTGATGCGGTTTACAGGATAATGAATGAATGCGATCCGCAGAATTATCCGATGTACTTCTGAGAACTGCGCATTGGTAACCAGTTTCCGCAGGCGGTAACAAAATTGTAAATTGAAATAGTAGCTTTAAATGAGTAGTTTATATAAACCAAAAATTCTGAAATTACCGGAGGAGACTTACAATGGCTATAATGATCACCACAGAATGCATCAATTGCGGCGCGTGCGAGCCGGAATGCCCGAATACGGCAATCTATGAAGGCGGAGTCAGCTGGACTCTCGGCGGCAACACTTTCGGCGACGGCGATGCAGCCCCGTCAGGAGCGGCAGGATTCTACTCAAACGAATATTTCTACATTGTGCCCGATAAATGCACCGAGTGCGTCGGATTTCATGATGAGCCGCAATGCGCTTCGGTTTGTCCGGTTGACTGCTGTGTACCGGATCCGAATCATGTGGAGGACAAGGATACTTTGCTTAAAAGAAAAGAATACCTGGACGGATTAGGAAGGTAAAAGTTCCTTTTCAGACGATCTCATCAGCCGGGCGGTCAGACTGTCCGGCTGTTTTTTTTTCTCCATCCCCGGATCTTTCATCGGATTTTGCAGGAAGTTCTTCGGCGAGCGGAATTGCCGGTAGTTGCGGCTCTTCGGGCCGTGCAGACTCTGAAAGAACTCCGCCCTTCAGAAGTGTATCTTCCTCTGAGTGAAATTCTTTGCCTGCCGAATAATCAACATTATCATCAAACTCCCCTTCGAAGTTTCCTGATTCCGCAAGCACGGGGGTTTCCTCGGGGTGAGCGAAGATCTTCTTATATCCGATAAGAATCAGCAAAAAGCCGACTGTCACCGAAATATCCGCAATGTTAAAGATCGGCCATGAGTAGATCGTCTTTCCGAATATTGTGAAGTTCG
>DAIQRO010000081.1:6185-11987 GCA_036786155.1 Bacteroidota bacterium | reverse complement strand
GCGAGATACTCGGGATCTCAAAAGTGAACTTCCGACAAAAGCTCTCGCGGGCAAGAAAGCAACTTACCAGTTTCATGAATAACAGGTGCGGACTCATGGACAAAAATAACCCGTGCCATTGCGATAAGAAAACAAGGCTGATGATAAATGCCGGGCATGTGGATCCCGAACGTCTTGTGTTTGCGGGAAAGCATCTCAGGCATATTGAAAGCGTTGCTCCGCAAAAATCTGCCGCTCTCGATGACCTGTATGAAAGCAAAGCTGTAGGGCTCTTCAGACAGCATAGGATGGTGCCGTCCCCCGATTTTGTAAGGGCCATCAGCAGTATCGTCGAAAGCAATGAGTTCAGAGAGCTATTCAACTTCAATTGATGCAGTGACAACTTGTCACAGGCATTCGTGTGAATTGTCAAAAAGGAAAAATCAAACAAGTATAATCATGAAAATTTCAAAACTCCTGTGCATTTCATTGCTCATGCTCTGCACCGATGCAGGAGCGGTGATCAGAAACGTACCTTCACAGTATGCAACAATTCAAAGCGCCATCCTTGCATGCAGTGACGGCGATACAGTGCTCGTTCAGCCGGGAACATACACAGAGAACATCAACTTCAGGAACAGGAAGATCGTCTTGACAAGCAGGTTCTACCAGAACATGGACCTCTCTTTCATCAGCAGTACGATCATCAACGGAAGCAATCCCCAGCAGCCTGACTCGGCAAGCTGTGTCATAATCGCAGGAGGGCAGGATTCCACTTCAGTGCTTCAGGGATTCACTCTTACGGGAGGCAAAGGCACAATCTGGAATGACGAGCACTTCGCGGGCTTCTACAGGGAAGGAGGCGGATTGCTTGTAGCTCTATGCAATCCTGTAATTCAGTATAACATCATAAGGGACAATCATTGCATAACCGGAGGCATTGCGAACAGCACAGGCGGAGGCGGCGTAAGGATAGGAGACGGGTATGTGAGATTCTATAACAATGTGGTAATGAACAACTCCGCGCGATACGGTGCCGGCATTGTGCTGAACTACACGGGAGGAGAGATAAAAAATAATCTCATAGCAAAGAATTTCGGTTCAATGCAGTTCGGAGCAGGCTCTGCAATTTGGATGAACAATACTTTTACGAGGCCAAGGACGATTGAGAACAACACTATTGTCTTCAATTCTGCAAACAGCCAGTCTCCCGGCATATACAATTCCGCAGGAGCAACAACAGTCATCAATAACATTGTATGGGGAAACACCGGCGGAAACAATACTCAGTTCTCCGGTCCGCAAATGCTTGTAACATATTGCAACGTTCAGGGGGGAATTGCAGGAGCTGGTAACATAAACTCTGAACCGCTTTTCGATTCAACCAATTATTATCTGAAGGCCGGTTCGCCGTGCATTGACAAAGGCGACAGTTCTGCAAGATACAATGATCCTCAGGATCCGCAGAATCCCACTCTCGCCAAATGGCCTGCAAGGGGCGGACTCAGGAACGACATCGGTGCTTACGGGGGACCGTTGAGCAGGATGATCGCAAATACAGTTGTGTCGGTCAGCAGTTCTGGCAATGCCCTGTTGCCGGAACAATTGACTTTGCAACAGAATTATCCTAATCCCTTCAATCCTTCCACTGAAATAAGATACTCGCTGAAGAGCAGTTCAATTGTGAATATGAGAGTATTTGACAATGTGGGAAGATTGGTGAAGGTTCTTATAAACGAAATGCAACCTGCAGGTGAATTCTCCGTAAGATTTGAAGGCGCGGACTTGCCTTCCGGCTCATACTTCTGCAAGCTTGATGCCGGTGGTCAATCGCTGGTGAGAACGATGTTGCTGATAAAGTAACGAACTTAAGTTAAGGGTAAACGCCCCGGGTTCCTGGTAGCTCCCGGGGCGTTTTTATTTACAGAAATAATCTCGTTTCCATATTTATTGCAGTCCGTCGCAATCAGAGATTCAGAGAATACTGTATCTGAAGCTCAACCCCGCAACCAGCATCAGTAATGCGATGAACGTCACTCCTATTATGTGCCATCCGAGCATTGCAATTTTTTCAGCATCAAGCTTGGGAATAATAAAGAGTCTTGCATGTATTGCAAGAGCTATCGTCATTATCAGCAAGATGATCTTCAATGAGATCAGCGCGGAGATCTGATTCGAGAAATCAAACCATTCGCTCACAGGCAATTTGATCATAGACATACGTATGCCTGTAATGACCTGTATGATGAGTGAAGGGATTCCGATCTTTTCAAACATTGATTCGAATCCGCTTATGATCGCAGGATCCCTGAGCCTCAATGCTTTCGGGAGAATTGTTGCTGCAAGTATAAGATGTCCGCCAACCCACACGCATGCTCCTATCAGGTGAAACACGATCAGAAATTTGAATTCCATCAACGAGTGTTTTCCCTGTCTACTTCTTTCCTCTCAATGTATCCTTGAACATCAGGATCTGCCTCCTGTGCCGCGATACATGCACGATCGCATGCTCCATGAGCTGTTCGTAGTCGTAATACTGTCCCCAGAATGTTACGAGCTTATGTGTCGGATCATATTTCGCAACATCCCTGTCCTTGATACGTTCGAAGAAATTTACAGTCTGTCTGTACATTTCATCAATGTCATCAAAATACTCTTCAACAGTCCTGCGCTTGGTGCGCTTATGCCATTCGCTGTCGGTATTTCCTTCGTGAATGTCCATCATGGTAATGTAATGGTACCCGCAAAGTACAATGTGCGTCAGTATAGACTGAATTGAAACACAGTCTTTGTTTGAGGTTATCAGGTCAACCGGTGTTGAAAGTTCTTCACTGGTTATGTCTGTTGTGTGGGCTTTCAGGTCATCAATCACATACCTGTATTCGTCAAGCAACGCGCTGATCACGGGTTTTCGCTTCATACGGTGTGCAGTTCTTTGGGATTGATCGTTTAGTTTCAGGAATGAGAATTATTCAGCTCAATATTTCTTTTGACCTTTTCTGCATCCAGGTCTGCAGGTTCTCCGGAGCAGTTAAAAGGTTTTTTGAAATTGAATGCGAATGGAGTTGAACCGTTTTCATGCAGGTGTTCAAGCCTGCGTGCGGCTTCCCTTTTTGTGGGAATATGATCGTCACCAATCCACCATGCCACATAGGTTGGCCAGTCTCCCTTTTTGAACCATTCATGCCTCTTGCGTAATGCCGCGCCATGCAATCCCCTGTACGCAAAAGCGAAGACCGACTCGAGGTCTTTCCACCAGCTTAATGTGGCTGGAGCTCCCGGGCCTTTTTCAATGTCGTAAAACCTCGGAATACCACCGTCTTTGTCGGCAGGATCATGGTTGATTCCCATAAAGCCTTGAGATCTTTCTGCCTGATTGAAGACTGAATCAATTTCATCAAAGAACTCCTGAACCTGCGGATGGCCGTAAGGCTGATTCAGAATTCCGAACGTGTAGAAAGCAATCATCGTCATTGCATCTTCGCACAAGATTGGAAAATGAAATTCATCTCTCAAGGTTATACCGAAATACAGAAAGATTCACTGTTATGGCCTGTATTCGAGAATCATCTTCTCCTGCCTGTCCTCAGATGCTTTATCCCACTGAGGCACTACTGTTTCCAGGAATACGGTTTTGTCACTTATGAATTTTTCCATATCAAGTCCTATGAATTTCTGAGCCTTTTCCTTTGTGGAGATGTCAGGCATTTGCACGGGAAGCTGTACATTTTTCTTTGTCAGGATCCCGGATAGCAACACTCTCGCCTGCTCTGATTTCTCTATGGAGTTGCCGAGTATCCTTGCGCATTCCAGCGGAGCATGAAAACTTCCGCCGTGGCTTGCGCTTACAAAGTCCCATCTCCACTGCGCCGCCCTGATGAGATCAAGCACAGGTGTCATCTCCTGCTCAGTTGCGCCTGCATCCCATGCTGCCTTTGCTTCAATGTGCGCTTTCACAAGTGAGTTGATGGCTATGTCGGAAAGCTGAAGAACTTTTTCCTGCCTGTCGATCACATTCTTTTTGAGTGCATCTTCGGACTCTCTGTGGCATACCTGACATGATCCGGAAATGTTGTTCAGCGGACTTTGTATCTTGTGATTTGTAAACTTCACGCCGCCTTCTGATTTGTACGGCATGTGACAATCTGCACACGAAAGGCCTCTCTCGGCGTGTATGCCCATTTTGAACAACTCATAGTCGGGATGCTGAGCCTTCAGAATTGGAGTCTTGCTTAATGTGTGCACAAAGTCGACATGCTTGATGCTGTCATAGTATGTCTCCATCTCTTCAACCGAATATCCGTCATCCCACGGGAATGTAAGGTACTTCTCTTCCTTGCCCTTGAAATAATATTCCACATGGCATTGCGCACATACAAGCGTTCTCATTTCCTGGTGGGTTGATTTTGTTATGTCTTCTCCCCTTCTCTGGAATGCCTCCACCAATGCGGGCCGTGTGATCCTTAAGTTCATGGTCTTTGGGTCGTGGCAGTCCTGGCAACCGATCGGATTCACAACTTCCGAACCGAGCTCATTGAACGGCTTCTTATAAAACTCCGCCGCTCCCATCTTAGCGATCAGTCTCGGAACGTCCGTGCTCTTGCATGTGTAGCAAGTGGCCGGCTGTGGAACGCCTGTGCGCAAGGTATTCCGGATATCCTTGATCGCGTAGTAATGCCCCCGTCCCTGATTATAATCCCTTGAGAAGGCATACCCGGCCCAAAGCACAACAAGTCCGGGATACCGTTCAAGCATGTCGATCTTCTTTCCACCGCCGTGCGGGCTTGCAAAGTTGGTGTCGAGTGTGGATATGTATGACTCGTACTCTCTCGGGTAATTTTCACCCCACACCTCATTCCTCGGCTCCCACTCTGCTATCGGCTTCACATTCTGAAAAATGTTGTTCGCCTCGTTTCGCCTTTCGATGATCGAACTTCCTAGGAGGCCGATCAGAAATACTAATACTATTGTCAAACCATACAATACCCAACCTACCCAGGGTTTTTCGGCAATGACTTGTCTGATACTTTTCATTTTATTCTTTGATAAAGTTTTTTCTTATCCAATCAGGTACAACAGGGTTCAACTGCGGCACCCTTGTTGCAGGGAATGAAGACAAACTGCTTACTGTGCCGTGCGGAGTTTCTTCATGGCAGGTCCAGCATTTCTTCTCAAGAGATTCTTTTCCATGATACAAAGAGGTCCGGTCAATAAACTTCTCATGGCATCTCATGCAGTTCTTCTGAACTACATCCGCTCCCGCCTCTTTTATTCTTATCACCTGAGGCTCAAGCCTGAAGGTGAACATGGTCGAATGCCTGAGCCCGTCCGAAGCCTTGAACAAATACTTTTCGACAATGTTTGTCTGCGGTACGTGGCAGTCGTTGCATGTTGCAAACCTCCCGTGTGAACTGTGCTGCCAGGATGAGTACTGCGGATACATGACATGGCAGTTGATGCAGGTCTCCGGCTTGTCTGACAGGTATGATGTTGCATTCCCGATGTACATCACAAGCATTACAAGTCCTGTAAGCACACCGCTGATGATGATCACCGGAACCTTCCACCTGCCCGGTGGCGCGGTCCTGTATATAAATGATTCAATTTTTTCTTTCATGGACTCATACAAAGATAGTCAATGTTTCTTAAAAGAATATTGACATAAGTCAAAGCACAGTAGAAAGAGTCAAATGCCATTCATCGTGGCTATCAGCTCATATAAATTTTCCATAATTATCAATCCCCATTTCCTTGCACTCCTCCGCGCTTCTGCGTGCAACAAACTCTCCCCACGCTCTCCGCGCCTCCGCGTGAAACATTCTC
>DAIQRO010000081.1:1642-6085 GCA_036786155.1 Bacteroidota bacterium | reverse complement strand
CGTGCAACAAACTCTCCCCACGCTCTCCGCGCCTCCGCGTGAAACATTCTCTCTCGAACTCTCCGCGCCCCTGCGCGCAACATTCTCTCTCGAACTCTCCGCGCCCCTGCGCGCAACATTCTCTCTCGAACTCTCCGCGCCTCTGCGTGCAACAAACTCTCCCCACGCTCTCCGCGCCTCCGCGTGAAACATTCTCTCTCCAAATCTCCGCGCCCCTGCGCGCAACATGCTCTCAGGGCAATTCTCATTGCTTAGTTGGAGATATTTGTATTTACTATCTTTCATCAGGCAGCCGCTTTGAGGTCAACAAAGTTGTCCGCTACGTGAGCTGTTTCAGGGAGTTATTCTCCCGTGATCAGATGGACATTTCTTGAACCCATGAACATTAACTAAGAAGGAGATGAAAATGAAGGAGAACGAAGTTTCAGGCGTTATCGTTGACTGCTGTTTCAAAATTCATACAACCCTCGGTCCCGGCCTGATGGAAATGGTGTATGAAGAATTGCTTTGCTACGAGCTTGAGAAAAAGGGACTTGGCTTCGCCCGTCAGCAGGGCATTCCGGTTGTTTATGAAGGCATTGAAGTAAAGTTGGGTTTCAGGGCCGATATCATTGTTGAGAATAAAGTAATTATTGAAGTCAAATCTATTGAGAAGATCGCAAAAGTTCATTTCAAGCAATTGCTTACTTACCTTAAGATCACTGATCTCAAACTTGGCCTGCTCATAAATTTCAATGAGGCTTTGATCAAGGAAGGCATCCATAGAGTTGCTAACAATCTGTAAGTGTCAGCTTATTGCCGTAAAGATGTGCTGATCTTATAAGATTGCCTTCATCATCCCCTAACGCTCTCTGCGCAATAAGGCACAGCGAAAAGCGGATTTGCGTTCAAGTGTTCAATATGCCTGATCACTCCAAGGCAAGAGAGTTCTCTTATGCATGAAGTTGAAATGAAGTGAATTGGGTCTGAGGTATTCTTATCTTTGCAGAAAAACCCGGCGCATTGAGAATACTTGTTGATATGGACGGCGTTATCGCCGACTTCGAAGGTGAATTTCTGAACAGATGGAGAAACCTTCACCCGGATAAGCCATTCGTGCCGCTCGAGGAAAGAAGGGGCTTTTATGTCAGGGAGCAGTATCCGGAGGAGTACCACGACCACATCAGCGAGATCTACCATTCTCCGGGATTCTACCAGAACCTTCCGCCTATTCCGGGGGCTATCAGCGCACTGAAAGAACTTAAGAACTCGGCAAACACAGTCTTCCTGTGCACAAGTCCTATGCTGCCCAAATATGAAAACTGCGTGCTGGAAAAATATCACTGGGTGTATGATCACCTCGGAACCGAATGGGTCAACAACATTATCCTGACGCGTGACAAAACCGTTGTAAAAGCAGATGTTCTGATTGACGACAAGCCGGGAATCACAGGCAGCATATCTCCCGATTGGGAACATGTTCTCTATGATCAGCCCTATAACAGGCATTTGACTTCTCTAAGAAGGCTTACATGGGATAACTGGAAAAGCGTCCTGAATCTCTGAGTGCAATGAACCGCTTAATGCTCGTAACTCTATTGGTGCTCAGGGTTTTAATTCCGTGTGAGACGCACTCTCAGTCAAAGCATGACACAACTTTCCTTGATAAGGTTCAGAAGATTCTCGAGATCAGGCGCTCTTTTGAGATTGAAAGCCAGGCCAAAAATCCGGCGCTTCTTTCTTACAAGAAATCGGATAATTCAAATGCTGTGGTCACTGTTGATCTGGCCGTTTCTTACCTTGGATGGGAATTCATGAACTGGAAGCTGAAGCCGTTTGTGCAGATAGACTTTTCCGGAAGCTCAGCCAAAGATAAAAATGAACTGCTCACAACGGGCTTAAGTTTCACTTTCTTTCCGGTGAACAAACCGGCGGACAAACTCAAACTTCAACCCGATCTTTTCTATACAAGAGACTTTTTCAACAAGCAAAATATCTACAGAGCGGCGCTCACTCTCACGCCGGAAGTAAGGGACTCTTTCATCCCCCTTGCTGATATCACGAAGAGAAAGTTCAGTGAAGAAAGCATTGACGGCAATCTCATCTATGCGCTGAATCCGGGGATCTCACTTAAAGCAAAGGAAACGGATTACGACAGCGATCAGGAAAACACGACAGAATATTTCGCTTCACTTCGCTGCGATCTCGCTGTCAGGCATTGGTACCTTCAGTTCGTTGCTTCAGGACTCGGAGAGCAGGCTTTCGGATATGAGGGTCAATTACGGTATCAGTACGGAGCAACTGCAACTCTTTTCTTTGATGAGAAAGAAAGATCATCTCTGAATGCAAAGTTCGAGCAAAAGGGTTCTGATGTTGCTTCAGCTTTAAGAACTTTCACACTGGGTTTTGGACTAAAACTTTGATCAATAATGTATAACTCAAAATACTTTCGTGCTTCACTCTCGTTGCTCCTCCTCTGCGTGTTTGTATTTGCATCACTTACTTCCGCCATTGCTCAAAACATTCCGGGTGATGTGAGAAGAATCCTGGAACTGCAGGACAAAAGGACATTCGGAGATTCAGATGAGCTTGGGACTCTGCTAATGAGCACCGATTCGGCAGTCAGAGTTTCTGCGATCTGCGCACTTGGAAATATTGCAGATACAACATCCGTTTCAAAACTGAACTTCCTCCTTGCCGGTCCGTTTGAAAGCTACCCGAATGAAGCAGATTTCAGAGCCGCTTCATTTGCTCTCGGACAAATGCCCTGCGCGGAAAGCAGGCAGTTCATAAGATTGATTCTTGAAGAAAAGGCTTCCCTTCCGTCATCATACTCGAAATACTTTCTCGATGCTTTGGGAAGAATCGGCGATTCATCTGATCTTTCAATTGCTTCAAAAAGCGCTTACTCTGCCGATACAGGAATCACACGGGCGGCGGGAATGTCTATCGCAAGGTTCTCGCTCAGAAAGATCAGGAGCCGGGAATCTGTGGAAGCTCTCAAACATCTTGTAAGTACTTCGTCAGATCCGGGCACTCTCAGCAATGCCGCGTTCGCATTATGGAGAACCGGCGACAAGGACCTGCTTAAGAGTGCGGACAGGGAGATCTATGCTCTCACAGAATCTGAAGATTCGCAAATCAGAATGTGGGGTTTCAATGCTCTTGCCAGGCTTGCAGATATCAAACTCCTGATGTACACGCTTGAGTCGTTCCTTCCTGAAGGTGACTGGAGAGTCAGAGTGAACATGCTCAATTTCCTGAATGCCTTTGCGCCTGACTCGCTCACAGGTGCGGAGAAACAGATCAACACTGTGCTCATGACGGCCTTGAATGATAAGAACGAGAATGTTGCAATGACGGCCGTTGAGGTTGCAAAAAGAATCTATTCTCAACTCGGGACTTCAAATGATAAGTGGATGAAAGAGGGAGCGGAAATGATGAAACAAGTTATGCTTAATGAAGAAAAATTTTCTTCCAACGTCAGAGGTTCTGCAGCAATTGCTTTTTCGCAAATCATGAAAGACAAGTCGAAGGACGATCTGTTCGCTCTCTTCCGTTCCGCAAAAGACTATAGGCTTAAGGCAGATGTTCTCAGGGCTTTCGGGAGTTTCGAAGATGCGATGATCTATAAACAAGTGAGGGATACGGTTACCGATGAAGTGGCAAGGTACAATACGCTTAATCCCAATACCGACGGCAGGATGGTGGGCAGCAGGGAGCTTTCGGAACTCTACAAGGGGTTTGTTGAAATGATGTCCTCGCTCGATAACAGGCTTGATGCTCAGAACAAGAAAACATCAAAACTGATATTCATGGAATTTGCCGGCTCAAAAGATCCGATGATAACAGCTCTCTCCCTTGATGCCCTTCAGGATTCGATATATGCCGGTGAAAGAGAAGAAATAGCTTCTGTGATGAAGTTCGACTTCGGTGAGCTCAATTCTCAGGATGACCTTTTGGTTAAACTTATATTCATAGATGCGTTCAAGAATCTCGGCGTTAAAGGATCAGCCGAGATCTTGAAGCCGCTGGTAAATTCCGGCAATTATGAAATTGCTTACGCAGCGGTAGATGCGGTGGAGAAGCTCACAGGCGAGAAATTGTCCCCTCATGCGGATAAGAGATATGATTTTGACTGGGATTCAATCGAAAAATGTAAAGGGAAAACCGTCACACTCAAAACATCAAAAGGCGACATTGATCTTGAACTTTTTACTGAAGTTGCGCCGTTTACCGTTCAGAGTTTTGTAAAACTGGCCACAGACAATTTCTTCGATTCGACAATATTTCACAGGGTTGTTCCGAATTTCGTTATCCAGGGAGGTGATCCCACAGGCACCGGTTACGGAGGACCTGATTACAGCATGAGAAGTGAGTTCAGCAGTCTTGGTTATGATGAAGGAACCTTCGGAATGGCTTCATCAGGAAAGGAAACGGAAGGAAGCCAGTACTTCATAACTC
>DAIQRO010000081.1:0-1632 GCA_036786155.1 Bacteroidota bacterium | reverse complement strand
AATGAAAAGTGATTAAATTGTTTCTCTCAAAGACCTCGATTTCGTCTGCTTTTGTTTTGGTTGTTCTGACAGTCTTTCAGTTCTCCGTGCAAAGTGTTCTTGCTCAGGGCAAAGAAGAAAAGAAGAAAGATGTTGAACGGCCTGCTGTTAAATTCTTGTCATGGACTTTGCTTCAGGCAATTCCGTCACCTGTTTACAACCACGATGCAAATTCTGTTGACGGCAGACTGAGTTTCGGCCTTAAGTGGAATATCGTGCCATTGAATTTTTCCTTCGCTGCCAATAAGTACGTTTCTCCGGTTCAGTTTTTTATGGTGAATCCGGTAAGAAGGAATGCCGGATCTGTTGAGTTATTTGTTCAGCCCGAGGTTTCAACAGCCGGCTTTGACTATGCGGGTTATGACAATTTCGGAATCGCTTCAGGACTGAGATTCACGTTCCCCATAAAGCATTACGGAGAACATCTTGCGGGATCACTTGGCGCAAAGTGGTTTCACAGAAATTCCGGAGCAGATTCGCCTGAAGATTATTTCGGAATCGAAGGCGGGTTGTATGTTTTGTACGGGATATTGGGACTTCAGGGAAGCTACAACTTCAATGAAAGGTCAAGCTACACAATTGGAATCAATTTCAAATACTATTAATGTCTCAAAGAAAAAAAAGTGATCCAAGATCGTCCGCTTTGCGTTTGCTTGCAACGGTGATGATAGCCTCAACCGCTATGCTTCTTCAATCCTGCTTTGCAGGTAGATTGTTTGTTGAGAATGCAACCAAAGCCATGTTCGGTAGTCCGGGCGAGGTGAAAAACAAGGTGAAAGAACCGGTTAAGGAAGGCGTTGGGCTTTCCGCTTTGTGGGTGGGCCACAGCACCGTCTTGCTTCAGATCGAAGACAAGGTGATTCTGATAGATCCCGTATTCAACGATGTCATCGGCGGATTGATGGTAAGGAAGAATGAAGCGGCTCTCGATCTTGTTGATGTTCCCCGGCTTGACCTCGTGCTTGTATCACATGCGCACATGGATCACCTCAGTCTTGCAACACTTGGCGATATCAATGACAATAAAAAGTTTGCGGGAACCAAAGTGGTCTTCCCAGCGGGCGTTGAGGACTTCCTGCCCGACTATCCCGAGCTTGATCTTGTAAGAATGAAGACCGGCAACACAAGGAAGAAGAACTACGTCGGAGAGACAAAAGTGCTTGACGGTGTCAAGGTTACGACAGTATTCACGGTTCACTACGGCGGAAGGTTCGGCTTCGACAGCTATCTGTGGCATGTTCCGGGATGCACGGGTTTTGTCATCGAGTACAAAGGAAAGACCGTATTCTATCCGGGTGATACGAATTACGATGACGAGGCATTCAAGGCCATCGGCAGAAAATTCAGCATAGACCTTGCGCTTATTCCAATCGGGCCTTGCCGGGACTGCATGGAGATAGACAATTTCAATCACGTTACTTCTTTCGGCGCTCTGAAGATGTTCGAAGATCTCAAGGCCGAATACATGATCCCGGTACACTACGGTTGCATTGAATACAGAAACGACCCCGACGAACCGCTCGATGTGCTCCGCGAACTCATTACCAAAGATCCGAACGGATCATCGGGTTCGGGAAGTGAGTATGATGATCC
>DAIQRO010000080.1:7063-11989 GCA_036786155.1 Bacteroidota bacterium | reverse complement strand
CGCATGTTGCTTCATGCAATTTCAATAATGCTCCTTCCGGTATCTATTATTTGCATGTGAAGCACAGGAACGGACTTGAAACATGGAGCAAAGCAGGAGGTGAAAGTTATGTAAGAGGCAATGCCTTCTCTTATGATTTCACAACATCAGCGGCGCAGTCATACGGCAGTAATCTCATACTAAAGGCCTCAGAGTACTGCATATATTCAGGTGACGTAAATCAGGACGGCGTGATTGATGCGACTGACGTTGCCGCTGTTGACAATGATGCATTCTCATTTGCCACTGGTTACATTGTAACCGACCTGAACGGTGATGGCCTTACTGATGGAAGCGATTTTCTGATCGCTGACAACAATGCCACAAACCTCATTTCAAAGTCAACGCCCGAACCGGCCCCGCTTGCAACTGGAAACGTGAGGCAGTCTGCCAAACAACAGGAAGTACAGCAGACATCAAAGAAAGTGAACTCGGAGCAGAAAAATTCTACCGATTCGAAATCAAATGGTATTGGTGATTAGGACCTGACTGTAGGAAGTAACTCCTTTTGATTTACATTCAGCGCCTGAGGATGCAATATGCCTCGGGCGCTCTGTTTTCCGGTGCCGGTGTGTATACAATTTCTCGCTGTTTTATTATGGCTGTCTGAGGTAAATTTGCATACCCAATCAAACACAACATCATGAAACTCACTTCTGTTATTGTAACCTCTATTGTAATGGCCTTCCTGCTTTACTGCCCTGATTCTGCGATGACTCAGGAGAAGCACATGCTTGTAAGGATCATCGGTTCTATGCAGTCCATTTCCGGTGCCCTGGCGGCGCAGGACCTGCATCTTGACCACGCAGTCAGAAAGGAAAACTATACTGAAGTCTGGATATCTGAATCCGAACTTGATGCCGTTAAGAGATCAGGCATTGCTTATCAGGTGGTTATTCCGGACTGGGACACATACTATGCATCACTTCCCAGAATGAGTAATGCTGAAATATCAAGAACGCTGGAATACACCCGCGATGCCTACAACATATCCCATTCAATCTACGGTACAATGGGCGGATTCCTCAGGTGGAATGAAGTGATCGCAAAGCTTGATTCAATGAGGACAGAGTATCCCAACCTCATCTCGGTTAAGTTCTCTATTGGAAACACCATAGAATCAAGGCCGATATGGACGGTGAGAGTTACCAAGAACCCCGACTTTCCGTCAGGCAGGCCGGAAGTATGGTACCATGCGATGATACACTGCCGTGAACCGGAGAGTATGCAGCACATGATCTTTTACATTTACTGGCTGCTTGAGAATTACGGCATTGATCCGATAGCAACTTACATACTTGAGAACAGGGAATTGTATTTCACTCCCGTGCTGAACCCCGACGGATACGTTTACAACGAAACAACCAATCCGAACGGCGGAGGGATGTGGCGAAAGAACCGGCGCAACAACGGCTCCAGCTTCGGGATTGACCTGAACAGAAATTACGGCATAAGGCAGTATTGGAATTCATCCAATAACGGTTCCAGCACTACTCCGTCAAGCGATACATACAGAGGTACATCTCCTTTCTCTGAACCGGAAACCATGTCCGCCATGATTTTTGTGAACAGCAGAAACTTCAATGCAGTGATGGGTTCACATACATACGGCAATTACATAATCAAACCCTGGGCTTGGCAGGATCCGACTCCGACTCCCGACGATGCAAAGTTCAATGAGTATCTTGCCGACATGTCTGCATCCAACGGATATACAACCGGAACTCCCACCCAGACAGTGGGATATGCTGTGCGCGGCAGTGCGGATGACTGGTATTACAATGATTCTGTTCACAGTCCGCACAGAATAATCGCTGTAACTCCCGAAACCGGCACAACGGGCTTCTGGCCTACACAGGCTGAGATAATTCCTCTTGCCGAAGGGATGCTGTTTTCCAACAGGTACATGGCGCTGATCGGCGGAGCTTACGTTGCTCCTTCTTCAAATACCTTCAGCAAGCAAACCTATACCCCCGGAGAATCTGGCACGTTTAAATCCGTCTTCAAGAACAAAGGTGTGCTTGCGGCATCAAATGTGACCGTGTCACTCAAATCAGGATCTTATTACCTCTCAGTCCCGATCGATATGTTCGGTTACTCTTCGCTTGCGTCATTTCAGAAGGACAGTGCGAACTTTGGTTTTACAATTTCTCCTGCGGTGCCTGTTAACTCGGCCATGCCGGCTATGTATTCCATTAAGCAGGGGAATGACACTGTTTACAAGGAGAAAAAGTATGTGACCGTCGGCAATGGGACTGTAACAATTGCTGACAGCGCGGAGAACGGACTTGGCAACTGGACTACAAATCAGGGATGGGCAACCACAACATCACAGTACTACTCGGCAACCAGGTCGTTCACAGACAGTCCTTCTGGTAATTATGTGAACGGTGCAAACAACTCACTCACTCTTTCAGCGCCTCTGAACACAACTCTTAAGCCGGTGGTAATACTGAGCTTCTGGCATAAGTATGCAACCGAAGCCGGATATGACTTCTGCTATGTTGAAACTTCCACAGACAACGGCTCCTCGTGGACAACTGTGAAGTCTTATAACGGAACTCAGTCGGCATGGACAAACCAGACCATTGACCTCACGAATTATGCAAATTCTTCCTCACAGTTCAAGGTGAGGTTCAGGTTGTTCGCTGATGCGGGAATTGTTGCTGACGGCTGGTACGTGGACAATATCAGGATCAATTCCTATACTTTGCTGGAGAATGCAGTTCAGACAAATCTGAATCTGAAGTTTATTCCACAGGCATTTATCAATAACCTCGGTCAGCTTAATCAAAGGGATACATTTGCTGTGAGCCTCCGTTCATCCGTCTCTCCTTACAATATTGTTGAGACGTCATTGGCGGTTATTGATTCCGTCACATTAACGGGAAGTCTCACTTTCAGCAACGTTCCGACCGGCTCATACTACATTGCAGTGCGTCACAGAAATACAATTGAAACATGGAGCAAGGCGGGCGGTGAATCCGTTACATTCGGCAGTCCGTTCAGCTATGATTTCACCTCTGCGCAGTCAAATGCGTACGGAAGTAATCAGGTGCTTACTCTCCCCGGTTATTCCGCATACAGCGGTGACGTAAACCAGGACGGAGTGGTTGATGCATCTGATGCAAGCATTGTTGACAATGATGCTTACAATGTTGTCAGCGGTTACGACCCCTCTGATGTTAACGGTGACGGCTTTGTGGACGGAACGGACGGCGTATTTGTTGAGAATAATGCCGCCGGTTATGTTCAGAAGATAGTGCCGTAAATTCAGATACGTACAAAGGAAATTCTGATCAAGCCCTGTGCAGAATGCACGGGGCTTTTTCTTGAAAGCTACGCATCCTGCCATTTTGATTTCCCTGTCCGGCGCATGAAAAGTAAATTGCCCTGAATTCAAAACTGAGATATGTCAAAGTCATGCATTCTTTCTGTTCTTACTTCATTGCTAATTGCTATGAGCTCATCCGCCCCGGGGCAAAATGTGAGCTGGGTGAATACGCAGTATCACAACATACAGTACAATCCGGAGCTGTCGAACTTCCAATCCTGCTCAGACCGGATTGGGAATACATTCACCACTGTCATAAATCAGTTCAAGACAGCTTACGGCCAGGATTTCTACGGCGATGCATTGCTTAAGAAATACAATACATCAGGTTCACTTGTTTTAAGCAAACTCTTTCCGGGAAGGGTGAACTTTGACGCGCTCACTACGGACGAGGCCGGAAATCTGTATGCCTCAGGCAGTTTCATGGATACGCTTGTCGTTGATTCCGTTAATAAATTATTCAACACAGGAACCGGCTTCAACCTAAACTACTTCCTGATCAAGCTGGATAAGAACGGCAACTTTGCCTGGGCAAAGAACATAAATGCCATATACGGTCAATACAGAACTCTAGATGTCATACATGTAAAGGACGGCAGTTTGTTTGCTGGGATCTATGATTTTAACAACGGCACTGTTTACAAATATGATCTCAACGGCAATCAACTCATGACAATACAGCAGTTAAATGTCAGAAGCGTCAGTTCAATTATAACTGACAATCTTGGGAACATCATCGTCTCCGGATCGTGCGGGCAGGGGAACATCACTTTCGGCAACCTTGTACTCTACACTCCATTCCCTTATAACGTTTACTTCGCAAAATACAACTCATCCGGCATTTGCCAATGGGGCAGGTTTGTTGAAGACATCACATTTCAAAGAGCCGACCTTGCATGTGACAGCGATAACAATATCTATGCGGCCGGAGACCTGTTTGATTCAACCTGGTTCGGAAATATCCGCGCTATAGGGAGGCAATGGGTTTATGATTTCTTTGTAACCAAGATCGATCCTTCGGGAGAATTTCTTTGGGTCAGGGAAGTGCCAAACTATTCCGGCAGTCCTACAGGGGACGTGAGAAGAGGAAAGACAAAGTCACTGGCAATTGATAACAATGACCGCATTTACTTTACTGCTTCACTCAGAGGTACGGTTAACTGGGGTAACGGCTTCGTCTCTGAATCTAATGGAGGTTTTGACATTAACCTTCTTATATTTGACAAGCAGGGTACAATGCTGAATGAACGCAGTTTTGGCGGCTTATCCAACGACAGGCCCGACTGCATTTCTTTTGACGGCAACGGAAATCTTTACATGTCCGGCAATTATGCATTGTCTTCCACATTCGATACTATAACTGTTTCAGGAACAGGATACATAAACTCATACATCGCCAAGATCCCGTTCGGCGAATCTCACGGGACAGTTTTGCTGTCAATGATAATGCAGGGATTCTACAATCAGTACACTGAGGAACTTATCACAAACGACACTGTGCGCCTTTATCTCAGAAGCCCTTCTGCTCCGTTCAATAAGGTTGACTCGGCAGT
>DAIQRO010000080.1:0-7047 GCA_036786155.1 Bacteroidota bacterium | reverse complement strand
CGTGATCAGCAAATCGAACTTTACTGGAGCATTCACATTTGCAAATGCCCCGGGCGGAAATTACTACCTTCATGCAAGCCACAGAAATTCGGTAGAGACATGGTCCTCGGCTCCGGTGCAGTTTGAAAGGGGCGGAACAATTGAGTACAGTCTTGTTAATGTACAGTCTTCGGCTTTCGGAAACAATCAGATCCTCATTGACAATTCACCTCAGAGATATGCCCTGTTTGGCGGTGATGTTGACCGGGACGGCGCCGTGGATGCAAATGATGCGAGCATGATTGACAATGATGCATTCAACGTGTTGACCGGCTACATCCCGTCAGATGTTACCGGTGACGGATTTGTTGACGGCAGTGACGCCTCTCTTGCAGATAATAACGCATTCAACTTCGTACAGAAGATAGTACCCTGATCCCATAAGCCGGCACCCCGGAACAATGATCCGGGTTGCCGGTCCTTCAGTATTTCCCCTCAACTTATCTTCCTGCGAGAATCTCCGCATTTGACTTAAGTCAAACTGCATTTTCTTCGGTTTGCATAGTTTTGTATCATACAGATTCAATGAAATCAAAAGAGCAAATCATGAAGACATTAACAACAGTTTGCGTAATCATTTCACTTGTTGTCCTAAGTTGCATTAAGGAAGACACTGTGAAGCAGTCAAAGGGATCCTCCGAAACAGCCGGGAAGGTCCCGACCGGGCAATCGAACGTAAAAGACGACGTATCACAAAACGATGTTGTGAAGATCGCCGTCGGCTCAAAAGACCATACTACCCTCGTCGCGGCTTTGCAGGCGGCGGATCTCGTCAACTCGCTGGCAAACGCCGGGCCTTTTACAGTGTTTGCCCCTGTTAATGCCGCGTTTGAAAAACTGCCGGCCGGTACGGTTGACGATCTTCTGAAGCCGGAGAATAAATCAAAACTTTCGAAGATCCTTCAGCACCATGTGGCGGTTGGCGTCTATAATAAGGATATGCTAGCCGACGGAAGAGTCCTCGGAATGGTTGACGGGGCAAATGCCACAGTCTCAAACAAGGGCGGCGAGATCTCGCTTGACGGTGCAAAAGTGCTTGCAACCGTTACTGCATCCAACGGCATAGTGTATGTTGTTGATTCGGTTGTGCTCCCCAAATAATCGCAAAGCAAACAGGAAATTGTAATACCCTCCATGAGAGGTTCTCCTTGAGGCAAAGATCTGCCGGAATTGGGGCCGGCAGATTTTTTTTAAAAGTATGACATAAGTCATACTTTCATTGATATTGTTTACGCTATTTTTATCCAGTTCTTTAACCAAAAACAGAAAATATGAAAAAGCTTACATTGGTTCTCCTCCAGGTAGCCTTTTTATATTCAGCTGTATTTGCTCAGAATGAACTGCCTAAGGGACAGCACTTCTGTTCGCTCAAAAAGCTGAACAGTCCGCACCTGTCAGAGCAGTTCGATTCTGATTCCCCAAATAGTCCTAAGCACAGCTTTGATGTGCTGGACTACAAAATATATGTTGATATAAGAAGTTGTTTCATCAGTCCTTACCCCAAGAATTTCAACGGTAATGTGACTGTGACTTTCAGGGTTGACAGCGCTCTCAGTTCAATCATGCTAAATGCCGTGAACACCTCGATGAGCGTCAGTTCAGTCAGCCTTGCAGGAGTCAGCTTCACGCACTCCTCCAACATCCTCACGATCAATCTCAACAGGACTTACAATCCCGGGGAAATTGTTCAGGTGAAGATCAATTACTCCCACAAGAACGTTTCCGACAAGGCATTCTATGCAAGCGGCGGATACGTATTTACCGATTGTGAGCCGGAAGGAGCTCGCAAGTGGTTCCCATGTTATGACAAGCCGAGCGATAAGGCAACCATTGACCTTACTGCAAGAGTCAAAGGAACCGTTAGGCTTGGATCGAACGGAAGGCTGGCAGACTCTACATTCAGGGGAGATACTGCCTATTATCATTGGATCAGCAGAGATCCGATTGCAACTTACCTTGTTGTCATCTCCGCAAAGGTAAGCTACGGCCTGAACATTACTTACTGGCCGAGGCCGTCAAACCCGTCCGATCTTGTGCCGATAAGATTCTATTACAATTCGGGCGAGAATATCTCATCCATCAAGACGAAGGTCTATAACATGATGACTCACTTCTCAAACAGGTACGGAGAGTATCCGTTTGAAAAGAACGGCTTCGCAACTCTGAGCAGTCAGTTCACATGGGGTGGGATGGAAAATCAGACTCTTACAAGCCTCTGTAAGAACTGCTGGAATGAAAACATTATCTCTCACGAGCTGGGGCATCAGTGGTACGGGGATATGATTACGCCGGCAACATGGGCAGACATTTGGCTGAATGAAGGATTCGCGACATACTCCGAAGCCGTATGGTTTGAATATACCGGGGGTTACACTTCATACAAAAATGACATCAACAACAACGCGAGCTACTATCTCAGCAATAATCCCGGCTGGCCGGTTTACAATCCCTCATGGGCAATTACGACTCCGTCCACAAGCACGCTGTTTAACACTGCCATCACTTACTACAAAGGTGCCTGCGTGCTTCATATGCTGAGATACACTCTTGGTGAAACATTGTTCTTTGACTTTATGAAGGCCTACGCGGCAGACAGCATCGGAGGCTTCCGTCACAATTCTGCGGCGACTGCTGATGTTACCGCGAAGTTGAGTTCAGTTGCGGGAGAAGACATGAATTGGTTCATTGATGAATGGATCATGCAGCCGAATCATCCGGTGTATCAGAATACATACAGCATCACAAATCTCGGCGGAGGCTCATGGAGAGTAAGGTTCACGGCAAATCAGACGCAGACAAACACTCCGTTCCATAAAATGCCTCTGACACTGAAGATTTCTTTCACATCAGGCAGTGATTCTCTCGCAAGAGCGATGAATGATGTCAACAATCAGGCCTTCGATCTGATCTTCGATCGTCAGCCTACAGCGCTCGTATTTGATCCGTCCAATGACATAGTGCTCAAGACGGCAACAACTACGCTTACGACGGCGCCGGCGGGAATGACAGAGTCCTCAACGGAAACAGGCGACAGGTATATCGCTTACCGCAAGTATGCGGGAGATGTCAATAATGACGGCTTCATAAATTCCGAAGATGTTTCGGAAGTTGAGCGTGATATGCTGAACGGAGTAACAGGATACGTTACGACCGACCTTAATTTGGACGGAGCTGTTGATGCAACTGATGTTGCAATAGCCGCCAACATTGCTTCCGTTAATTTTCTGATCTCGGTACCTTAGGGCGCAGGATCAGCTTAAGCATGAAAAATGAGGAGGAGCTGCAAACATGGCTCCTCCTTAAGTTTGCCGGACCAAGTGCAATTTAATAATGTTTGCACACACTTCCGGAAATGCACAGCGAACTGCACTCTCATTCAACTCAAATTAAAAACGGCAATTATGAAAAGGCAAATACTGATCCTTCTGCTTCCGGTCATAATGTATTCAGCTGCTTTTGCTCAGAATAATCAGTCCAAAGGCGAGCACTTCTGTGCGATCAAAAAGCTCAATGGCTTCAATATGAACAGAATGTCCTATACGGACTCAGATTCACCAACCAGTCCCGTCCACAGTTTTGACGTGCTGGACTATAAGATCTATGTTGACATCAGAAATTGTTTCATCAGTCCCTATCCCAAAAACTTCACAGGAAACGTGACCGTAAAGTTCAGGGTTGACAGCACTCTCAATTCGATAAAGCTTAATGCTGTGAACACCTCGATCACAGTGAGTTCGGTCAGCATGGCAGGTGTCAGCTTCACTCATTCATCCAACATACTTACTATCACACTTGACAGGACGTACAGCCCGGGTGAAGTGGCGGAAGTGAAGATCAACTACACGCACCAGAATGTGACCGACAATGCGTTCTATGCGGGCAGTGGATTTGTATTCACTGACTGCGAGCCGGAAGGCGCGCGCAAGTGGTTCCCTTGCTGGGACAAGCCCAGCGACAAGGCAACTCTTGATCTTACGGCAAGAGTGAAGGGCAATGCGCGGCTCGGTTCAAACGGCAGGCTCGCTGATTCGACCGTTAACGGTGATACAGCTTATTACCACTGGATCAGCAGGGATCCTGTCGCAACCTATCTGATGGTTATCACTGCCAAGACAGGTTACAACATCAACATAATCAAGTGGCCGAGGCCTTCAAATCCGTCTGACAGTGTTCCGATAAGATTCTATTTCAACTCCGGCGAGAACATCACATCTGCCAAGACGATGGTCTATAACATGACCACACATTTCTCAAACAGGTTCGGAGAGTATCCGTTCGAAAAAAACGGATTTGCAACTCTCGGAAGCCAGTTTGTGTGGGGCGGGATGGAGAACCAAACGCTTACGAGCCTGTGCACCAACTGCTGGATCGAGTACATACTTGCTCATGAATACGGGCATCAATGGTACGGCGATCTGATCTCTCCCGCTACATGGGCAGACATTTGGCTCAATGAAGGATTTGCCACATACTCGGAAGCAATATGGTTTGAATACGCGGGAGGATACACCGCCTAACAGCAAAGCTCTCATCCGTAGTGGGTGAGGATATGACTTGGTTCATTGACCAATGGGTGAAACAACCGAACCATCCTGTTTACCAGAACTACTACAGCATAAACCCGCTGGGCGGCGGTAACTGGAGGCTTAGATTCACTGCAAATCAAACACAGTCCAATTCACCGTTCCACAAAATGCCATTGACAGTCAGAGTTTCCTTCACTTCTGGAAGTGATTCAACGATCAGGGTTATGAATGACGTGAACAACCAGTCATTCGCATTCATATTCACCCGTCAGCCGACTGCCCTTGTCTTTGATCCCGGAAATGACATTGTGCTGAAGACTGCAACTACAACTCTTCTTCCTTCTTCAGTTCCATCTACTATTAGATTCATTCCGCAGGGTTTGTATGATAGTGGAAATAACTGGCTGAGAATGAAAGATACCGTTAGGATCTATTTGAGGAAATCGACATCGCCGTATTCAATGGTTGACTCTGCCACTGCAATACTGGATTCTGTCACATTCGGCAGTACAGTTACTTTCTTAAATACAAACAGCGGAGTTTATTATGTTGAAGTCAGGCACAGAAACTCAATTGAAACTTGGAGCAGATCCGGAGGCGAGGGATACACACTCGGTTCTCCGTTCTCTTATGACTTCACCACGGCTCAGACGCAGGCGTACGGAAGCAACATGGTCCTTGCGGGAACACGATACTGCATATACGGAGGCGATGTGAATCAGGACGGAACCGTAGACGCTACTGATGCGGGGGCTGTTGACAATGATGCAGCTAATTACGCTTCAGGTTACCTTCCTACTGATGTAAACGGAGACGGAGCAGTTGATGCGACCGACCTGGCTCTTACAGATAACAATGCAGCCAACTTCATATCAAAGATAACTCCGTAAATTGACTCAATACGACACTTGATCAAAAATCAGATTGTCATTCAGAGACTGAGTTATCAGCTTCTGCATGATACTGAATTTCCAAAACAAGCGGATGTTCAGATCCGCTGAAAAATTAAATCAATCATGACTAAAGTACTTGAAGCAGTTTTGCGCAGAAGTTTCTCAACATTCTTGTTTGCTAATGCGGTTATCCTGTTTCTTGCTTGCTCATCAGTTAATGCGCAGTTCTGGTCTGCCATGGGTGGCGGTATGAACGGGTGGGTCTATTCAACTACTGTTTACAACGGAAATCTCATTGCAGGCGGAAGTTTCAGTTTTGCGGGCGGAGTTGCTGCAAGCAACATCGCTCAATGGGACGGTTATTCATGGCAGCCCCTGGGAGCAGGCGTCAATGGGCAGGTTGATGCTCTGACCGTTTATAATGGTGAACTGATTGCAGGCGGGAGATTTACTGTAGCAGGAGATGTTGAGGTCAGGTTTCTGGCAAAGTGGAATGGCGCTGAATGGACAGATGTAAATGGTGATATGGGTAATATTGTTGTATCGCTTGCAGTGTATCAAAACAAGTTGATCGTGGGAGGATACTTCACGGATGCGGACGGATTTCCTGCAAATTACATTGTAGGATTTGACGGAGAGTGGTTCAACCTTGGAAGCGGTATGGGAGGTTCTCAGGGACAGGTAATGGCACTGACTGTTCATAACAACGAACTATATGCCGGTGGATTTTTTACTTCGGCAGGCGGCATTAGCGCAAATCACATTGCAAAGTGGAACGGCAGCACCTGGTCAAGTCTTGGATCCGGAATAAGCAACATAGTATATTCCCTTACTTCTTACAACGGGAGTCTCATAGCCGGTGGCCTGTTTCTGAGCGCCGGCGGCATAAGTGCAAATCACATTGCCAGTTGGAACGGCACACAATGGTCTGCGCTGGGCTCAGGAATGTCAGGAACGTTCTATCAGTATGTGTTTGCATTAATTCCTCTCGGTGACAGACTAATCGCGGGAGGATTGTTTACAAATGCCGGAGGAGTTCAGGTCAACGGAATTGCTCAATGGGATGGTTCATCTTGGAACGGTGTTGCCGGAGGATTTTTCAACGGAGGGGCAAATGCCTGCGGTGCATTCACTCTTGCGAACTACTCTTCGGGATTCGTAGCAGGGGGATTGTTTACAACCGCGGGATCTGTGGGTGTAGGAAATATTGCTATGTACGACGAACCTTTGCCCGGTACGATAAACGTATCAGTGGCTCCTGAAGGATTCTATGATCCCGTCACCAACAAGCTGAACATGACAGATCAGTTTACACTCAATTTGTACGGAGCAAACTTCCCTTACCCTCTGGTTGATCAAATAACTGCTTCAGTTGACTCAGTCACTTTAACAGGGACTTTCAATTTCGTCAATGTTTCCAGCGGTTCATATTATCTGGGACTGGTACACCGGAATTGTATTGAAACCTGGAGCTCATATCCCGTGAGCTATGTAGGGGGTAATTCAGTCAATTACAGCTTTCTAACATCTCAGTCTCAGGCGTTCGGAAACAATCTGAAGCAAATTGATTCATCGCCCGTGCAGTTCGG
>DAIQRO010000324.1:2475-2750 GCA_036786155.1 Bacteroidota bacterium | reverse complement strand
GTTCGGAAGTCTGCTTCTGCTTGTTGGGATAGTCTGGCTTGGTTTCCTTTGCCTGCCTAAGATCGGTTTCTTTACCACAGACCTCAATCTTCTTATACAGCATGCACCCGAACTTGCGCTTGATACTCAGATCTACTTGTTCATACTTTTCACACTGAGCTTTCTCATAAAAGTGCCGCTGTTTCCTTTCCACACATGGTTGCCGGATGCTCACGTTCAGGCTCCGACAGCGGGTAGCGTAATTCTTGCAGCCGTACTGCTTAAAATGGGAACTT
>DAIQRO010000324.1:0-2427 GCA_036786155.1 Bacteroidota bacterium | reverse complement strand
ACGGGCTTCTCAGATTTTCATTGCCTCTCTTTCCGGCGGCTTTCATAAAGCTTTCACCGGTCATTGCCGTCCTTGCAGTTATCGGAATTGTTTACGGAGCCTTGGTTTCGATTGTTCAGAAGGATGTTAAAAAGCTTGTTGCGTACTCGTCTGTAAGCCATCTCGGATTCATTGTGCTTGGAACATTTGCAGTAACTGACGTTGCGCTTCAGGGCAGTGTGATCCAGATGATCAACCACGGACTCTCAACCGGAGCTCTCTTTATGATCGTAGGCGTGCTTTATGAAAGAAGGCACACGAAGAAGATAGCGGACTTCGGCGGAATTATGAAGGTCATGCCTGTATTCTCCGTGATCTTCACTGTTGTGATGCTATCGTCTGTAGGCCTGCCCGGACTCAACGGATTTGTGGGAGAGTATCTGATACTGCTTGGTTCTTTCTATTCACCGAATCTTGCCTCGCATGCATACTCCATAATTTCAACAGTAGCAGTGATACTCGCCGCTGTTTATCTCCTGTGGATGTTTCAGAGAGTAATGCTTGGCCCTGTTGACAAAGAAGAGAACAGGTCACTTAAAGACATTTCCCTGAGAGAGTTTTTCTCGTTTGTTCCGATACTCATCTTCATAGTATGGATCGGTGTCTATCCGAATACATTTCTTTCGAAGTCCGAGACCAGCGTTAAGAAGATCGTAAAGACATTCAATGAATTCTCCGCAAAGAACTGGAGCGGTTCAAACGGAAACTCAACTGTAACAGGACAGAAATAGCCTCAGTTTTCTAACTTTCACCTCAGCTCAAGAAAGTTCAGCGCTGATGCGAATTCCCGGCATCTTTAACTTGCCGCACTCTTCATTTTTATTCCTGAACTGAATCACATTTTGCCGCTGCAGAAATCAATTTGAGATTTATTCTTAGAGGTTCATTGGCTAATTTCATATCAATATGAACAGATTCGAGGAAACATTCGCCGGCAAGCTCCTGCTTGCTCCTATGGAAGACGTAACGGAGCCCCCGTTCAGGCTTTCTGCAAGGCGGCTTGGCGCGGATGTTGTCTATACAGAATTCATTAATGCAGAAGGTCTCATCCGCGATGCAAGAAAGGCAAAGGCCAAACTCTTCTTTCATGAGGAAGAACGCCCGCTCGGAATTCAGATATACGGAGGAGACGAAGAGAATCTTGCTGAAGCCGCAAGGATCTCAGAGAGCGCCGGACCCGACTTCATTGATATCAACTGCGGATGCTGGGTAAAGGATGTGGCAATGAGAGGCGCAGGCGCCGGTTTGCTGAAGGACCTGCCGAAAATGGGACGCATTGCCGAGAAGATCGTCAGCACTGTGAATCTGCCGGTGACTCTCAAGACAAGGCTTGGCTGGGATGAGAATTCAATAGTGATAGTGGATGTGGCAAGGATGCTTGAGGGAATCGGAATAAGAGCGCTCACAGTACATTGCAGGCTCAGGTCACAGGGCAATAAAGGCGAAGCAGACTGGACCTGGGTTAAGAGGATCAAGGACGAAGGCGTCAGCATTCCGATAATCCTTAACGGCAATATCAAGAATCCGGAGGATGTGAAACATGTGTTCGAGAACTTCATGCCGGATGCTGTAATGATAGGACAAACTGCAATCAGCAACCCTTTCATATTCAGGCAGTCAAAGCAGTTTCTCAGTGAGGGTTTTTATGATGAGCCAACTGTTGGCGAGAGAGTTGATCACTGCATTGAACATCTCAGGCTATCTGTGGAATACAAAGGAGAGAAATGCGGAGTTAAGGAATTCAGAAAGCACTATTCGGGTTATCTCCGCGGACTGCGCGACGTATCCAAGTTCAGGCTTGAGCTGATGCAGTATGAAGAATTTGAACCGCTCGAAGAAAGGCTCAGAAGATTTAAGATCGAATATGATGAGCAGGAATTGAAACAGCCGGAAACAGAGCAGTATAACCCCTAACATTAACACATAAACTAAAAATCATGGAAGTATTAGGCGGCCTGATTGTAGGCCTTGGATTTTTTGTCGGCTTCATATTAATGATCATGCTTCTAAGATCTTTCCGTGTATTGAATGAATATGAGCGCGGAGTGATATTTCGTTTGGGAAAGTTCAGCGCAGTAAAAGGCCCGGGGCTGATAGTTCTTATACCTATTCTTGACAAGATGATCAAGATCGGACTAAGAACGATCGCACTTGATGTTCCCTCGCAGGACATTATCACTAAAGACAATGTGTCCGTTAAGGTCAATGCCGTCGTTTACTTCAGAGTGGTTGACCCGAACAAGGCGATCATTCAGGTTGAAGATTATATGTATGCAACTTCTCTCATCTCGCAGACAACTCTCAGGACAGTGCTTGGACAAAGCGACATGGACGACCTGCTAGCGCACAGGGAGCTTGTCAATTCAAAGCTGAAGGATCTCATTGACC
>DAIQRO010000323.1:0-2755 GCA_036786155.1 Bacteroidota bacterium | reverse complement strand
CTGCTGCTCAGGTAACTTCCGCCTGCATTCGGGGCGGTGCCTCCCATGTAGTTGTTCACTATGGAATGACCGCTGCCGCCGAGGATTGCAATGAATGTTGTGTTTGTGGTTCTAGCAGAGGTCTGATAGAAACTGCTGGGATTTATCGTCCAGCCGTCGCCTGCACCTGCCGCTGCAACGAGAACACCGTTTGCAGTGAAGTTGAAAATGTTACATCCGGATATTTTGTTGCCTGCATTCGGGAAGGCATTTGTTCCTTCTGAATATACTGCATTTGCGGGAATGCCTGTTGCGTCAGACCTGTCACGCACATCACATCCTGAAATTACATTGTTGCTGTTGCCGCTTGTAACACCGATAACTGCCGCACTGCTGAACCACACCGTACCGCTGTTGGTAGTGGCATTCTGGCTTTCTACGATGCAGTTCCTCAGTGTATCGTTTGAAGCTCCGTTGATGAATCTGATGGTTGCTCCGGTTCCGGAGTTTCTGATCGTCATATCCTTTGAACTGCTTCCGTTATTTGATCCGTCAATAGTGACAAAGTCAGCATTGTTAAGGTCAATCAAGGGAGTTGTACTGCTTCCGGAAACCACTGTTGTTACTCCGGTTGCCGGCCTTAATACGAGAGAGTATGCAGGAGTGCATCCCGGCTGTATCTGATTAAGTGATACGGCTCCGGTTTCAGTTATTCCTGCATCGAGAATTTCGGCGATCAGTGATCCGTCAATTCCGTTGTTGTTGATTGCCTCAAACAATCCGCCTGTGCCCGTAATGGAAGCATAAGTGCCTGAAGCGCCGACGGTAACTGTACCCGCGAGGCCGGTCGTCAGATTGTAAGAGTTCGTACCGGTTACAGGGAAGTTGCCTGATACGAGCGCAACAGATGTTGGGGCCGAAGTGAATGTTGCAACATTGTCGCCAACATTCGGCGTCGCTGCAAGGTCCTGCGCAACTACGAAATATTCGATCACATCTCCTGAAGCAACACCTCCGAATGTGATGCTGTAGTCAATTGTAAAGCTGAACGGACTGCTGGCGTTTGTTGCTTCCGCAAATTTCCATCCGTCGGTTGTATTGTCATTCGTTGCCGGGAGAACGTTTGCATTGGTACTTTTCTTGAAGTAAACTCTTGGTTTGGTTCCAGGTGTTACATTGACTCCGGAATTGTCAAAGATCGAAGCAGTCAATACTCTTGAAGTGAGGCATGATGAAAGAGAGAGCGGTGTATAAGTGATCGACGGTTTTGTGAGATCAAGGGGAACTCCGTCAAATTCATCTGCTCCGAGATCGGGATTTGTAGCGCCGCCGTTTTCAGAACCTGCAGGCCCCGGCCTTGTATCGTTGTCAATGTCTGTGGTGTAAGCGGCTATCACTGTTCCTGCTGATTCCAGCTGAGTGGGAGTTACTCCAAAGTTGAGGTGAAGGTCTCCTGTAGCTGAGTTTACAAATGTTACTGTTACTCCTGACAGGCTGACTGCATCAGAAAGCGACACTGCCTGCCATGAAGCAAATGTCCTGTCGGTTGTCCAGTGTCCGATAGTAGAGGAAGAAGCGGAATTCAGAACGTTGAAGTTTGAAGCTCCCGGTCCCCAGCCCGTTGCAGAAGCTGCAGCAGCGCCGTAATTATTGCCGATTGCATAATGATTTCCTGCGCCTCCGGTCCTCTCATTGTTGAAGATATTGTTCCTCACATCAACTGCGGCTGTTCTTGCAGTTGTCGAAAGGTCTCCTCTTAGGAAGCCGAATGAAGGAGCTGAACCTGCGGCGACTGTGCCTGAGATGTGTACGGAGTTGTAGTAAACATTTGTAACTGCCGGGTCGGGCGTCTGGCCGAAGTTAGCCCAGATTCCGACGAAGCAGGTGTTTGTCACCTGTGATGTTCCGATCGAGATCATGTTGTTTACGATGTTTACAGGCGAGGCAGTTGTATTGCCCAACCTTACCAATACACCGGATACTGATCCAGGAGTTGTCAAACTTGTTGAAGTGCTGGCGTTGCCAAGCCCAAAGATCACATTCTTTGTAATGCTCGGATTGATCGCCTGCCCCACTGCAATTCCCGCCAGGTTTGTACCTGCAGTCGTGGTGTTATCCAGCGAGAGATTGCTTACAGTATTCTGGCTCACGTTTGCATTTGCCATTGTACCGTTAATAAGGATACCGGCACCTGTCATGAAATTGCTGAATGCACTCAGTGAAGAGTTCGTGCTCACAGTTCCGAAGTTCTGAACGGTATTGCCAGAGATCGTGCATGATCCTGTCACTGAAGTACTTGCTGTTTGCTCGATACCTCGCATAAAACTTGCAGTCGCAGTAGAATTCTGATAAGCATTTCTTATCGTGTTCTGACTGATGGAAACTACTCCGTTGGCGCTGTTGAGTATTCCTCTGAGGTTCGAAAAACCTGTAGCCGCGCTGAATGTTGTGCCAACATTGGAAAGACTTCCGCCCGTTGTAAGGTTGCCTGTTCTGAGGTTCGGGTTTGTTGTGCTTCCGATCGTGTTGTTTGAAATTGTGTAAGTGCCGTTGGTTCCGGCCGAGTTAATGCCGTTAATGCTTCCGCTGTTTGCGGCAGTTGTGCCCATTGCATCAATGGTATGTATGCTGTTGTTTTGAATGCTGATGGTATTTGCCGTGGATGTGTAAATGCCGGCAATCAGTCCTCCTGATGTAGTGGTAGCAGCGTACAGATTGTTGATGTTGTTTCCTGTTACCGTACCGATGTTTGCATTCCCCGAAGTTACTGCAATTC
>DAIQRO010000079.1:3646-12177 GCA_036786155.1 Bacteroidota bacterium | reverse complement strand
CAACACTTACAAAGTTTGCAGCGTTGTTGTCGGCAATTACAAAGTCGGTGCCGTCAACGAAGTCATCGCCGGTCAGATCGGTTACAACATAACCGCTTATGAAGTTGGCGGCATCGTTGTCTATTGTGCTTACATCCGTTGCATCAACGGTCCCGTCCTGGTTCACATCGCCGCCGAAGATGGGAAAGCGGACAGGTGATGTGTCAATCTGTATCAGATTATTGCCGAATGTCTGTGATGATGCTGTTGAAATGTCATAGCTTGCAGGTGTTATGCGTGACAATGCTATAGAGCCTGCACTCCAAGTTTCAATACTGCTTCTGTGCTTTACGGCAATATAGTAATTGCCGTTCGGAGCACTTCCGAATTTCAACACTGCAGTTCCATCTGATGATACAACTGCTTCTGACTGATCTGCCACAGCAAATGGAGATGTTGGATTTCTCAGTTCAACCTGTATTGTATCACTCACCTGTGAATTACTGCCTGCATTGTAAAATCCTTCTACAAACATTGTAAGATTAAGTGTCATGTTAGGGCTTTCAGCAACTGCAACAGGGCTCTTGTTATTGTGAATGTCCTGTGCAACGATGAAGTAATAGAACACTCCGCTCAAAGGTGCAGTATCGAGATAAGTCGAATCAACTGTTGTTGCGAACACAGGCTCGGTGTCGGGGTCAATCGTTGGTGATGCGCTTCGATACAGGACATAGTTGAGAAGGTCCCCGGATGAGCTTCTTTTCCAGTTCAGCAAGACATCATTCACAACCGGTGCGGCTGTAAATGGTGACACCATAAGAGGAGCAATGTTGTCTATGCTTTGTCCGGATAAGATCCCTGAAAGCCAGTATTGGTTTGAAACTGATGTCCTTGCCATTATCTGGTAATGCATTGTACCGCTGTTCCCTGACAATGAATCGAATGGAGTATTATCCGTGAATGTGTAAAATGGCCTGTTTGTAGCTGGTATAACTGCTCTTGCCTCCCATGAGAATTGTCCTCCTGACGGCGGATAACTCCTGTAAACAATATAGTCAGTTATTGTGCTGATGCTGCTGACATCATATCCGCTTCTTGCCCACTTGAGCTGCAATTGTCCGCCCTGATCATTGGGAACGTCTTTTACCAAATTTAGTATTGGATTGACAGACGGGGACGACGAGTAATAGAGATAAGCCTTACCTGCATCAATTCCGCCGTCATCATTGAGAAATGCTCCGACAATCACATCGCTTAAGCCGTCATCATTCAGATCACCTGCATGCGTAACTTTGACTCCAAAATAATCTCCTCCTGCCTCACTGTTCATCACAACATCAGGTGTGTTGTCCGCAGTTCTTCCTCCAAAAAAGATATATGCCTTCCCTTGCCCTGTACTTTGAATTGATGAAACTATCACATCGCCATATCCGTCGCCGTTAACATCACCGGCTGAAGAAAGGGAATATCCCAGATTATCACCTGATGCAGCTCCGGTAATGATCAAGTCTGCCTCGTAGTTTGGGAAAGCGCTTCCAAAGTAAACGTATGCCCTGCCAGAATTTGATCCACCGCCGTTATTCCCGTTAGCACCAATAATTACATCACTGTAACCATCACTATTCATGTCGCCTGCTGAAGCAACCGCAATACCAAGTTGATCAAACGATGCTTCTCCGTTAAAGATCATGTCGGCTGTATTGTCAGGTACACTTGCTCCGAAATAAATGTATGCGCTTCCTGCGTCATTGCCTGCAAGATAAGCTCCAACTATGACATCACTGAATCCGTCAGCATTCATGTCCCCGGCTGAGGATACAGAATATCCAAATTGGTCACTTGCTGTAAGACCGCTTAGTATCACATCCGCAACATTGTTCATGACATTTCCTCCGAAATATATATAGGCTCTGCCTGCATTCGAACCGGCTGCATCATTGAGAATTGCACCAACTATTACGTCACTGAATCCATCTCCGTTAAGATCACCGGCCGAGGAAACCGACCATCCAAAGTTGTCGTCTGCCGCTTCACCGGTCATTATTACATCAGCTGCAGCATCCGGTACAGCCCCCCCAAAAAACACATATGCTCTTCCCGCATTTGATCCGCCTGAATCACTGCCGTTTGCCCCCACAACTATATCACCAAATCCATCACTGTTCAAGTCACCGGCATGTGACACAGAGACTCCAAACTGATCACCTGCTGCTGCACCCGTTATTGTCATATCGGCAATATTGTCCTGGATCATGCCTCCGAAATAAACGAAAATTCTTCCTGCATCTGTTCCTCCGGCATCATTGGAATATGCACCGACAATCAAATCCTCATATCCGTCTCCGTTGACATCACTTCCACCGGATATAGAGAATCCGAAAAAATCCCCGGCAGAAGTACCCTTGAAACTTTCATCAGCAATATCAGTACCGGTCATAGAGTTTAAGTACAGATAAGCTCTTCCCGCACTGGTTCCACCTGCATCATTTCCGATTGCCGCCGCAATAATGTCACTGTATCCGTCACCATTCATATCGCCGGCAGTTGATACGGGCAACCCGTATTGATCATTAGCTGCTTCTCCTGACATTGTAAAATCCGGAATATTGTTCATATTACTTCCCCCGAATAATACAAATGATTTTCCCGCATTGGTTCCCGCGGCATCATTCAAAGGCGCCCCTGCAATCACATCGCTGTAACCGTCACCGTTTATGTCTCCGGCCGTTGATACTGAAGAGCCAAGACGGTCACCTGCAACGGTTCCTGTCAGAAGCAGATCCGCAGTGTTGTCGGGACTGCCTCCTCCATAGTATATATAGACCGTGCCTGCATCTGTTCCTCCTGCATCATTCAGATGTGCACCTACTATCATGTCGGAATATCCGTCGCCGTTCACATCGCCTGCAGTTGAAACAGAATCTCCGAACAGGTCGCCTGCCGCAAAACCTGTCATTACCACATCTGCGGTATTGTTCATTAAACTTCCTCCAAAGAAGACGTAAGCTCTTCCGGCGTTTGTTCCCCCTGCATCGTTGCCGGTTGCACTTACAAGCACATCATCATATCCATCGCCGTTCATATCGCGCGCTGTTGAAACTGCTGTTCCTAAACCATCATTTGCAGCTTCTCCGGTGAGCAGAACATCTGCAGTACTGTTCATTGTACTTCCTCCAAAATATATATATGCTCTTCCTGCATTTGTTCCTCCGGCATCATTACTGTTTGCTCCGACTATCACGTCAGAATATCCGTCGCCGTTCACATCGCCTGCAGTTGAAACAGCCGATCCGAAGTTATCACTTCCAGCGGCTCCTGTCAGAATTATGTCAGCAACATTGTTCATTGAGATTCCGCCGAAGTATATGTATGCTCTGCCGGCATTTGAACCGCCGGCATCATTGAGATTTGCTCCAACTATCACGTCATCGTATCCGTCGCCGTTAACATCGCCTGCTGTTGATACAGAATATCCGAACTGGTCGCCTGCCGCAAGTCCTGTAAGCACGATATCAACGCCGGTATTGATTATCGAACCACCGAAGTAAATGTAGGCCCTGCCGGCATTTGCTCCTCCGGCATCATTGAGAGGCGCTCCGATTATCAGATCACCGTATCCGTCTCCATTCAAATCACCTGCAGATGATACTGAAAATCCGAAATTATCACTTGCGGCGAAGCCTGTAAAGAATCTTTCCTGCATTGCATCGCCTTCTTCTACCGGCCGGATCAGTTTCTGCCCATTCTCATCTGCAAGCGAATTGAGCCAATCTCTGTTGACACCCAAAGGCAGTGAGTCAGTTTTTGCATTTGCTGTGCCTGTGGTGATGATCATGAGTAAGATCATCAGTTTCAAAGTGTTGAAGCGTGTTTTCATTTGAGTAATGTTTGGTTTATGGTTTCTTTGTTCAAAGTTTAGCTTTCATTTCACCCCACGTTCAAGATCGAGGTCAGATTGAATTATTCTGATTTCTTGTCTGTGTTGAAATCGTGAGATCTTCGCACACTCCTGCAGTATCACATCCCTTCTTTCGGCTCTCTGTTCTTACCACTGTGTCAGTTCGTTCACGGGTCACTTTACTCTTCTTATCAGTTTTGCAATAAGCGATCGCAATTGCTCCTGTTTCTTTACAATTGATTTTTGATTTCGCTTTCTCTTCTTATGTTTCTCCGGAAATCCGGCTTGTTTTACCGTCTTTGGCAAGTGCAGGTTCATCAGTTCTGTTGTTTTATGCACGTGTTCTCTGCAGATTTTTTCAGTTGATTGTCCTCTTGTTTATTAACAATTTCGCCCCGCTGAATTTTGGACAAGATTTCATACAGCCAAAGCGCATCACAATTTCGTTGTCCAATAAGACAATGATGCAAATTATCAGCGGGAGCTCCCGTTTCCAAAGAAACATTTTTTGATTTTACATAGGGGGCACAAATGGCATATTGCTGAATCTTCCTGCCGCAGTATTTCAACACCAATTTCGTGACAGATGAAAAGATTGTTACTCATACAAATATTAAGGACCTTCAGCAGAGATGAGATCATTAAGTTTGATGAGTTTCTGAGGTCTCCGCTGTACAATAAAAAGCCGAACGCAGTGAAGTTCTTTCAGATTCTGAAGAAGCATGCTCCCGAATACAGAGACGACAATGTGAGGAAAGAAGATATATGGAAGCAATTGTATCCGGGCAAGAATTTCAATGGAGGAGTCTTTAAAAACCTGATACTTGACCTTACAAAGCTTTCCGAAAAATTCATCGAAGTGATTCAGTTTGAAAAGAGCTTTCCGGAAAACAAGTTCATTTACCTCGATGCACTTTCCAAAAGACGACTTCACAGCAAGTTCATTCTTGAGCACAGGTCATTGCAGAAGAACTTTGAAAAGAGCAAGTTCTACCGGAATTATTACTCAGATCTTCAAAGATTGGAGACGAAAAAAATAAATCACTTCAATCTTTACACAATGTTTGATTCAGAAATTACTGATGAGCTGGAGACTATTTCAGATTATTATCTTTCTGATGTTATGGTCAAATTATCCAACGTTTATAATGAGATTGCAAGCCGCTCAATTGCCATGAACAAGTCCGCAAGAAAAAGCTCATTCGATCTGATCTTTGGAAATGCTGACCTTAATAAGGTTCTGAGGCAATCAAACGCACTGACAGAAAGAGATCTTAGCATACTTCAGGTATATTACTTCAAATATCTTGCATTTGCATTTCCTCAGATTACCGACAACTATTTCAATTTTAAGAACGCTTTGCTTAAGCATTCCGCACTATTCTCACAGGAAGAGAAGTCCAATTTGTATATTCATCTTGCCGATGCGCTGAATGTCAGGCCAACGATAAAAGACAGTAACAGACCTCTTGAGTTTCTTGAGCTTTACAAGTTGCGTATTGATGAAGGCGTGTTTCTGGAACCGGACGGGACCATGAACATCTATTCTTACACAAACATCATAAAAATGGCGGCAAGATACTCCGACCACAAATTGATAAAGTTTGTAAGAGACAATTTCTATGAACTTCTTCTTCCCGAGTTTAAAGAGAATATGAATTATTATACCGACGCTCACTACTATTATTCAAAGAGCGATTTTGAGCAGGCCTTGCAAAGTTCTCTGATGCTGAAACTTGATCACTTTGCATTCAAGTTTGATGTGAAAGATCTGCTGACTATGATCTACTACGAACTAGGAGATTTTGAAAGTTTCATGTATCACTATGATTCTTACAAGCATTTTCTGAAGAAGAACAAGTCCGTAAGTGCAGAATACCGGAAATGGTATGACAGGTTCAATGTTGGTGTTTTACGAATGCTGAAAATAAGGCTGAATTTTGATGAGTATGAATTGAGCAGTCTTCAGAAGGATGTGCTTAACGGAAAGACCGGATCAAAGGACTGGTTCATTGAGAGAATCAACAGACTCAGAAAGCTGAACAGCAGGAGCGCCCGCAAGCAATAGAACCTTCATGCCCACGAAACGGTTCGTGGGCTGAATGAAACAGTCTCGCCTGAAAGCGTCTCAATTCATGACCTGCATTTCTCAACTCCATATTTGCTGTTTGCTCCCTACGGCCTCACTAAACTTACAAAGTTCGCCGCATTGTTATCGGCAATTGCAAAGTCGGTTCCGTCCACAAAATCATCACCGGTAAGGTCGGTTACAACATATCCGCTTACAAAATTCTGCACGTCGTTGTCTATCAGGCTCAAATCCGTGGCATCTATCGTTCCGTCCTGATCCACATCGCCGCTGTAGAATGCGAAAACATTGTACGGAGAAGTGTCAACCTGAATTTCATTATTGCCGTATGCATATATGTCATCAACGGAGAATGCAATGGAAGCGGCATTGGCGGTGAATGTGACCGGGTCGGCGCTCCATGTTTCAAGCGCATTGCGGTGCTTCACTTCCACATAGTAAGGAACATTGTTTGCGGCGTTGAGGAATGTGAAATCCTGTCCTGTGCCCGGGCCGTAAAGCTCTTTTTTCGATGAGTCAATTCTCTGAAACGGAGAAACGGAATTTCTGAGATAGACTGCCACTGTATCGTACGTCATTAGATTTGAAACTGCATCATACATGCCCTGAATTGCGCCGAACAGGAAAAGATTTTTTGCAGTGGAGGGTGCCTGTGCTGTTGCAAGGGGGCTGTAGTTGTTGTGAATGTCCTGAGCTACAATAAAGTAATAGTATATGCCGCTGAGAGGCGAAATGTCAAGATAAGTGGAGTCTGTCAGCGTTGCCAGCGGAGATTCAGCATAAGGATCAATAGAAGGCGACAAGCTTCTGAACAGAACATAGTTCAACAGATCCGGCGCCGAGTTTCTTAGCCATGTAAGTCTTACATTGACCGATTCAGAGAATGCGCTGAATGGAGAAACCAATGGCGGAGCTATGTTATCAAGACTGTATCCGCTCAAAATATTTGAACGCCATAAATTACCTGCTGTATTTGACACTGCTGTAACACGAAAGTAAAATGAATTGCCTGAATCTTGCGGCGTATGAACTTCCGCTGAATAGACCGTATTGTGAGTGCCTAATACTGTTGCGACAGATGTCCAGTTGTATCCGCTTATAGTAGGCGGAGTGCTCCTCTCAATTTGATAACTTACTCCTCCAATATTACTGAACGGAACATCAAATGCGCTTCGGGCAAATTTTACATTCACATAACCGCCCTGATCACCTGAAACATCTTTGACTGACAAGATATTGGGTTTTGCCGATACCGCTGAGCCGCTGTAGAAGTAAGTTCTTCCCGTATTTGAATTAAATTCCTTAGCGCCGACAAACAGATCTGAGTACCCGTCTCCGTTCATGTCTCCGGCCGATTCGACTTCATCACCAAATTTACTCACTGCCTCGCCTTTCATTATTATGTCGTATGAATTGTTTGGTATTTGTCCTCCGAAATAGACGTAAGTTTTTCCAACATTTGAGTTGTAACCACTCGCACCGACAATGACATCCGAAAACCCGTCGCGGTTAATGTCTCCTGCCGCTGATACCGACTGTCCAAAGACATTACTGATTGCTTCGCCTATCATACTGACATCCGGGATAAGGTCCATTTCTTCACCGCCTAAAAAAACATATGCTTTTCCTGTATTGGAGTTCATACCGGAAGCACCAATAATTACGTCTGCATATCCGTCACCATTCATATCTCCAGCGGATGATACCGACGCACCGAACAGACTTCCGTTTGCTTCTCCAGATAGTGCTATATCTGAATTGCTATCCATATTATCACCTCCATAATAAATGAAAGCATTTCCATTTGACAATGTCTGACCCACAATCAGATCTGAATATCCGTCTCCATTTACATCTCCCGCTGAGGCAACTGAACTTAGAAAAACACTTGATATTAGAACATCGTGAACATTATTCATGGCTGCGCCCCCATAATAAATATATATCTTATTTACTGAAAACGAGCTTACAGCCACGTCTGAAAAACCGTCACCATTCAAATCTCCTGCATCTGACACTGCTCTTCCGAATTCATCACTAGAGCCAGCACCTGTCATAACAACATCCGGAACATTGTCCATAGTATTTCCGCCAAAGTAAATATAGGCTCTCCCCCTCCCGGAATTGTAGAACGGTGCACCTACAATTACATCAGAATACCCGTCAGCATTTACATCCCCCGCTGTAGATACTGAAATTCCATAAGCATTTCCTGATGCCTCAGCCGGCAATACAACATCGGCCACATTATCAATGGTATTGCCTCCAAAATATATGTACGCTTTACCGGTAGTGAAATTATACCCGTAAGCTCCAACAATCACATCGGAGAATCCGTCACCGTTTACATCTCCGGCAGGGGAAATTGAATTGCCAAAGAAGTTTGAAGTGCTTTCTCCGGACATCTTATTTTCAGAAACAATTTCATTTTTCATAGAGTAATCATAAAAGTATACTCTCCCTGTATTCTATCCATATCCTTAAGCTCCATCCACAAGGTCTGAGAATCCGTCTCCGTTCACATCTCCTGCGGAAGAGGCTGAAATCCCAAAATAGCTGTTTACG
>DAIQRO010000079.1:0-3636 GCA_036786155.1 Bacteroidota bacterium | reverse complement strand
CGTAACATCCGCAATATTGTTCATAGATGTTCCTCCAAAGTAAACAAATGCCTTTCCAGTAAATGAATTATATCCAAAAGCGCTTACTATCACATCAGAAAATCCATCTCCGTTTACATCTCCTGCCGACGAGACTGAATTCCCGAAAAAATTAATAGTTGACTCTCCTGTCATTATCACATCTGCAATTGAATTCACACTTGCTCCACCGAAATAGATATAAGCTTTACCTGTATTTGAATTGAATCCATAAGCTCCTGCTATCACATCTGAATAACCGTCTCCGTTTACATCACCTGCCGATGAAACTGAAACGCCAAAATTATTACTTGCGGCTTCACCAGTCAGCAATACATCCTCTGAATTATACATTGAAGCTCCTCCAAAAAAAATGTAAGCTCTTCCGGTATTTGAGCTGTATCCTTTTGCGCCAATGATCACATCTGAAAAACCATCTCCGTTTACGTCACCGGCTGATGAAACAGATTTTCCAAATGTGTAGAAAGATGCAGATCCTGTCATTGTGACATCTGCAATATTATTCATTGATGCACCGCCAAAATAAATATAAGCTCTTCCGGTGCTTGAACTATATACATCTGCACCAACTATCACATCAGAATATCCATCACCATTTACATCACCCGCAGATGAAACTGAAGTTCCAAAACTATTACCATTAAATTCTCCTGTCATAATGATATCAGCTACATTATTCATTGATGTACCACCGTAAAATATATATGCTCTTCCTTTGTTAGAACTGTATCCGTAAGCTCCAACTATTACATCCGAATAACCATCTCCGTTCAAATCTCCGGCTGATGAGACTGAGCATCCGAAAACATTACTGGTTGCTTCACCCGTAAGGACTACATCTGCATTAGTATTAAGATTAACACCCCCATAATAAATGTATGCTCTCCCGGTATTAGAATTGTATAGATATGCTCCGACTATAATATCATCATATCCGTCACCATTCACATCGCCTGCACTGCTCACTGAATTTCCGAATTGAGAACCGGCAGCAAGCCCATTAAAAACTTTTCTCTGAAGCGCATCGCCTTCCGGGTCTTCAGGAGGTTGACCTGGTGTTCCGAATGTTTCCGAGTTTAGAATCCTGTTACCGTTCTCATCACGAAGATCGTTAAGCAGGTCCGGTGTAACACCTGCCGGCAATGAATCCTGTTTCGGGTTTGCGCTGATGCCCGTTACTCCGAAGTTCATGCGTTCGTTGGTCAGACCGGCATTCGCCCTCAGATTTGATGTGAAGAGCAAGACACATGTTAAGAACGGAAGAATAGAGATTGAGAGAGATTTCAGCTTCATTGTTATGGGTGATTTTTGATTATTGATCAGTTCAGTTTAAGGCCTCAAAATACTTACAAAGTTTGCCGCGTTGTTGTCTGCAATTGCAAAGTCGGTTCCGTCCACAAAATCATCACCGGTAAGGTCGGTTACAACATATCCGCTTACAAAATTCTGCACGTCGTTGTCTATCAGGCTCAAATCCGTGGCATCTATCGTTCCGTCCTGGTTCACATCGCCGCTGTAGATGGCAAAGAGCAAAGGGGATGCATCAATCTGCTTCAGATTGCCGCCGTATGCTTTGCCCTGACCGGAATAAAAGTCCAAACCGAAGAGTACACTGTCGTTGAGATTCACGGGTTGATAATACCATGTTTCAACTGAATTTCTGTGATTGACGGAGATGTAGTAATTACCAGAAACTGCGCCCGGGAAAGTTACAAAGGATAGGTTGTTACAGAAGGCAGAACTCACGATACTGTAAGGCGGAAAGGAATTTCTTAAATGAACTGTAGATATGTCAATTCCGGCGGAATCCGTTACCGGGTTGTAGAGACCCTCAATTATGAAACCAACACTCAGATTAACAGCTTTGCAGCCGCATGAAGAATATAAACTGGAATAAGTCGGCCAAACAGTGAGGCAACTGTCATTATTGATGAATCTGAACGAAGGTTTTGGAGAGGCGTATGAGCCAGTCACCTGATTATTATGATCCGCCGTAAAGGATTTTACATTTAGATTCTGAATTACGAAGGAAGAAATGATGTCTTTTTGCGGTGTTACCCATTTATTCGTAATGTAAAATTTTCCGTCAACTCCCCGTCTGCCGATAATATCGGGATTCCTGATCACAGAATTAGCATTACCGCCGCCTGCAAGCTGTATCTTAGTCCAGTTTACTCCGTTTGAAGTCTTGAATGAATTCAAAGAATAGTAATAATTACTCATGTAGTACTCTCTCTCAACATACGTTATGAAAATGCTTTTCTGATCTGTTCCCCCGTTTGCAGCGACTCTTGCGAACTCCTTGTGATCGCTGTTTCCTGAGAGCGAGCCACGGTATGAAGGATATACAAGAGTGTTTCCGTAATTTTTATATATGCTGATATACTGGTCTGTTCCAGGAAATCCGCTCTGAACAAAGACAATGCTGTCACCATCTACGGTCCCACCGCTGTTGTAATACGCTACATCTGTCTGAGCCTCAGAGCTGTAACCGATCATCGGAGCTTGTATGCTTTGCGGTAGAAATGTTATCTGCGAACTGCCTGTGATCAGTGCATAAGGATTATATACTTTACAAATCTTTGTCATTATGAAATTATTGACACCGTCTGTGGAGTCCTGAGTTACAGCAATTGTCAAGTATGCCTCAGCAGGATATTTTGCATTATCAGAAGTGATTCTGGGTTTGGAGTATTTGCTCACATTTGGATTGAACCCCGGAAAATTAAATGAAGGAGCTCCTCCGATTGATTGATCTGAAGTTTTGAATGATACTATCCCTGCCAGATGTGCTCCCGTGAAACCGTCTGTTATTACGGATAATACCAGATGCAGATACTTATCATTAGTAAACGGTTCGACGATCTCCAGATCCATTTCATCATAATTTATCTTGATTCCCGTATTAAGCGCCACTCGTTTGATCAGTGAATACGAGAGACCGTTGTTTGTTGAATTGAAGTACAAAAGAGTATCAGGAGAAGCTCCGACCCCAACATCACCGGCTCCTACTGCCAGTATTACCCAAATTGTTCCCGCTCCTGGATTGCGCTGTTCCACCTGTGTAGCGACAGCTTTTATGTAAGCGCCGTTGCTGGCATAGATTTCGTTAAGTGTAAGCTGTTCTGACTGCAGTGGAACTGATTTGGCACTGTTTGCATCATCAGAGATCAAACTCAGTTGGGCATTGATCGTCTGTGTCTTGCTATAATTCTCAAGTTGTTTTTGCAGTGCTGATACTTTTTCTTTGTTCTGTGCTTTTTGATCTTCTTTGAGGCGAGTCATTTCATTCATGATTGTCATCTCTCTGTTTGAATAGGATCTTTTGTTTGATCTGAAAATGTCTTCACTCTTCTGCTCCAAAGTCACAGGTAAAGATTCATTGGATGTATTGAATTTCTGTGCGAACGAGTTCTGGTAGCACAGCATCAGGAAACAAGTGAGAATAGAAATGAACAAGGCCATGTTTTTCATCTTTGTGGTCAATGGTTTGGTTTTAGAATAGTGTGATCAGGGTGTCAAAATACTTACAAAGTTTGCCGCGTTGTTGTCTGCAGTTGCAAAGTCACTTCCGTCCACAAAATCATCACCCGTAAT
>DAIQRO010000322.1:0-2795 GCA_036786155.1 Bacteroidota bacterium | reverse complement strand
TCAATCATACCTAATAAACCTTTGCCACGAATGCACGAATGAACAGGATACGTTGCGGACTTCGCTTATCACATACAAGAGGAACACCTGCTTGTGGTTAATTGAGATACATGTCATTCCACGAATCTGCAAACCTTTGTGCCACTTTTGTATTCAGATGAAGTATTTACTGTGAATGGCATCATTCGTGTATTCGTGGCTAAATGCTCTTTCCTTGAGTTAGTTAGATGGTATTAGTTAGACCTTACTGCCTTTCGAGAATAGCACGGATTGATAATTCGTGTCCAAAACACTTTAGCCACGAATGCACGAATGAATGAGATCAGTTGTGCATTTTAGCCGGGAGCATAGAGCTTACAACCTCAATGCAGAAACGTCTTGACCATTAACTTCCTTTACTTCAGCAGCGTCATCCGTCTTGTCTTCGAAAACTCTCCGGCTTTGATAGTGTAGAAGTAAATCCCGCTCGACAGATTTGCTCCGTTGAGACTTACCAAATACCTCCCGGCCTGTTTGTGTTCATCCACAAGAGTGAGTGCTTCTCTTCCAAGCACATCAAAGACTTTTATGGTAACGAAGTTATCCTCCGGCAAATCATAGCGGATGTTTGTAACGGGGTTGAACGGGTTTGGGTAGTTCTGATGCAACAAAAAACGATCAGGGAAAAGAGCGGCTTCATTTCCAACTCCGGTAAGTATTCCTCCAGTGTATGTTGTGAGTACAAGGCCGCTGTCTCCTACTACTATGCCCGTGTCTTTGTTTATGAAGCTCACTCCGTTCAGTCTTTTTCTTGTACCCGAGTTAAGCACGGTCCAGTTGACACCGCCGTTAGTTGTTTTCACAATCAGTCCGGTATCTCCTACGGCATAACCGAACATGTTATCCAGAAAGCATATCTTCCGCAAGCGTGAAAGATACGGAAGCTGAAGTGATTTTTGCCATGTTCCGCCTCCATCTGTTGACCTGATGACAGTAGCCGTGTCGCCGGCCATGTATCCTGCTAGGAATATAGTGTCCTTGAACGGATCGGTCATTGAGCTTGCATAGAAGAATCTGATCTGGCCAAAAAATGAGTGGTTCCTGATCCAGTTATGACCTCCGTCGCTTGTTGAAATCAGATAAACAGAACTCAGGATAACTCCTTCATTTTCGTTTCTGAAATACAACTCCTGATAGATATCGCCGCCCGCCCTGTAAACAAGATTCCAGTTTCCGCCTGAGTTGGTTGTCTTGTAGATAACTCCGTCGTAACAGCATGGGAATGGATCCGGGTAAAAGTCTAAGCCCGAAATATAGCCCGAAATACTATTTACAAATTGCTGGCCTTGAACTACTGTTCCCCCAATTGCAGGCAATATGTTGCTCATACTGTTCCAATTGTGACCTCCATTTGTTGTAAGGAAGAAAGGTGTCGCAAGCAGAATCCCCAATTGTGAAGTTGTGAACTTTCCCGGTCCCATGTGCTGAGCCCCTGGAGGGTCAATGATGTTCCAAGTTTCGCCTTTGTCTATTGTCTTAAATAAATTACCTTCCCGTTGAAAGATGAATCCCGTGTCGGATGAAGGAAATTCAACACCTATGCAATCAAATGAATTGAAGTACTGGTGATTCCATGCAGGCTGGGCTATGCCACTCTTATGAAACATCATGACTAATGCCAGAAAGACTAAAAAACTTCTGATGAATCTTTCGATTCCTGATATTGAAAGTATTGCTTTTAGAGTTTTCATGTCATTTACTTTAGAAGTATGAATTGTCGAACTGAGACTAAATCTCCTGATTCGAAACTGCAAAAATAGACCCCGCTCGAAAGGTTGTAAGCCGAGGCGTTAAAAACCAGAGAGTATCTTCCGGCTGTTTTGTATTCGTCGGCAAGAACGCAAATTATTTTCCCTGTTATGTCGTATATTGCTACTTTGACAATTCCATTGCTCTTAAGAGAATATTCAAAGGTTGTTACCGGATTGAACGGGTTTGGATAATTCTGCCTGAGTTCATTCTTCCCTGACAAGCCTTCCCCGATCATCGCATTGTCTTCCCCTTCGTTTCCGGCAATGCAAGGATCAAAGTAACCGGAAACACTGTCCCTGTCAGACATGCAGGATTCTTTTTCTGATAAATCCACTGCTGTAACCTTGTAAGAGAAGGTACCGGGCTGAAGCGGACAACCGGTTGTATATTGTGTACCGGGGTCATACATCAGAATTGACTGATCAAGGTAAGTTGTGTCGCTTGTTGAAGCCAGCCATGAGTATGTGCCGTCTTCTCCTGGTGTGTTTGTTGCTGCCTTATATATACCGTAGGTGCTCATGTCGGGCTCTTTGTTTCTGAGCCATGTCAATCGTACATAGAATGAATTCTGTGGATTTGAATTATACTGTTTCGAAGCCTTCAGGAACTGTGGCTTGGAAGGGGCGGCAAGAGGTAAGTCTGAAAAGTAAACGTTCACGTCAACACTGCCGTCGCTGTTTCGCCGAACAAGTTCGATTGTAAGACTGTCAGACGAACCTCCAACTGCAATTCCCGGATTGCTCCAGGGAGAAAACACCATATTGTATCCCGCATCAAAACAGGTGTTGCTGTCTCCCTTAGCTCCAATATATGTAGGTTTGTCAATAACTCTTTGGGGATTGAAGTAGCCGTTATAAAGTGTATTGCAGTCTGCATCCGAACCCGGAAGTCCTGACAAATCCATTACTCTCAATCCGTAATACCTGCTTACAGTTTCCGGAATGAACTGAAGGATATAAGGAGGTTTGAGAACTTTGTACCTTCCATTCTGGCAAGTTGCGAAA
>DAIQRO010000321.1:0-2809 GCA_036786155.1 Bacteroidota bacterium | reverse complement strand
AGCTGAAGAACGACAAGAGTTTTGTTGACTCCATCAAGTCGCTTACCACAACAGTACAGATCGGATTTGTGGTACTTGATCCGAAGAACGGAGAGATCAAGGCAATGGTTGGAGCGAACCCGTCCATATCATTCAAATACGGCCTCAACCATGTGACTCAGATAAAGCGTCAGCCGGGCTCATCGTTCAAGCCGTTTGTGTATGCAACAGCAGTGAATTCGGGTTACTCTCCCGGCTACATGGTTTCAAACAACCCCATCAACATCAACATCGGCGGTACGATGTGGTCTCCGAAGGGAGGAGGAACCGGCGGCAGGATCTCCATGCGGGACGGCATTGCAAATTCAGTGAACGTGATCGCCGTAAGAACAGCGATGGACCTTGCTCCGATAGACAAGGTTATTGACCTTTCCCACAGGATGGGAATCAAGTCCGAGCTTCCGAACGTGCTCTCTCTTAGTCTCGGAGCGGGCGAAGTGAGTCCGCTTGAGATCACAAACGCATACGGAGTGTTTGCAAATGAAGGAATATGGGTCGAGCCGATCTCGATACTCAGAATTGAAGACAGGAACGGAAAGCTGATACAGGAATTCAACCCGGAAACAAAAGAGGTGCTCAGTGAGGAAGTTGCATTTGTAATGTGCGATATGATGGAAGATGTAATTGATTACGGTACTGCAACAAGCGTGAGACAGTATTTTCACAGGCCTGCGGCAGGCAAGACCGGTACTTCGCAAAGTTACGGCGATGCATGGTTCATAGGTTTCACGCCGCAGTATGTTGCAGGCATCTGGCTTGGATTTGACGATGCGAGAATAAAGTTCGGTGGAGCTTACGGACAGGGCGGAAAAGCCGCGGCTCCGATCTGGGGCAAGTTCATGCAGTTGCTTTATTCAGATGACGAGTTTGACTTTCCTGTTGCTTACTTCCTTATGCCTGACAATGTGGAAGAAGCCAGCGTCTGTACGGTCACGGGACTGGAAAGCAACGGTACCTGCCCTTCAACGCAGGACCTGATAATCAAGAGAGCCGGTTCACAAAAATGCGGAATGTACCATTACTCCGCACCGGCCGAAACATCATCCGAATCAAGCGAACCTCCGGAAGGAAGCGTAGGATACTGACCTTATAATATCACAAATCAAAACTAAGAAAGGATAATACCAAATTGGCAGAAAGAACACTTTGCATCATTAAGCCCGACGCAGTAAGAAAGAATGTGCAGGGCAGTATAATTCAGAAAATACTCGACAGCGGATTCAAGATGAAAGGCATGCGCATGGCTCAGCTTTCGGAGAGAGAAGCAGGATTGTTCTACGAGATCCACAGGGAGAGGCCGTTTTACAAAGAACTGGTTTCGTTCATGACATCAGGCCCGGTGGTTGTGATTGCGCTTGAAAAGGAGAATGCTGTTGCGGATTACAGAACTCTCATAGGTGCGACCGATCCGGCGGAAGCTGCGGAAGGAACCATAAGGAAACTCTTTGCAAGCTCCAAAGGAGAGAACGCCGTACACGGATCCGATTCTGCGGAAAACGGAAAGAATGAAGTTGCATTCTTCTTCAGGGAATCCGAACTCGCATAAGATAATTTTTTCAAACAAATAAACACGTAAATGAAAAGCGTAAGATTTCCGGCATTGTTCCTGAGCGCATTCGTGATATTCACATCGCTCACGGCATTTGTAAACAGGAGCGAACTGCCATCAAACAACGGAAGCGCATACTTCAGCCTTGCTGAAGGACTGACCGAAAACGATTACATGCCGAATACAGTGATATTCAGGCTTAAGGAATCTAACAGAAGCATCGCCGGCATCAATTCAATCGGCAATCCGAAAATGGAAGCAGCGCTTGCCGATCTCGGAGCAGTTTCTCCGGCTAAGGTCTTTCCGGATGCAGTCAAACCCGCCATCGAGTCAATAGGCGGAGAGAAGACATCCGACCTATCGCTGATCTATTCCGTAAAATACACATCGCCGGTTTCAGTGGAGCAGGCAGTGAACGAGATCTACGCTACGGGACTGGTTGAATATGCTCAGCCGAAATATGTGCACAAGGTGGCTTTCACTCCGAACGATCCTTCACTCGGACAGCAATACTACATCAACAGAATTGCCGCAAACACCGGCTGGGACATACAGCAGGGCGATACGAATGTTGTGATCGGAATTGTTGATTCCGGAATTGACTGGGATCATCCCGACCTTTCTGCAAACATAAAGATCAATTACGCTGACCCGATAAACGGAACCGACGATGACGGCGACGGGTACACCGATAATTACAGAGGATGGGATTTCGCCGGTGCGGATTATATGAACATCGTTCCCGACAATGATCCCATGATCATGGGCTCCAACAACAATCACGGATCGCATGTGGCAGGCGATGCTTCCGCCGTGACAAATAACAGCGTGGGCGTGGCAGGTGTCGGATTCAAATGCAAACTGATGGGCATCAAGTGTTCGGCTGACAACGATACTCGCGCTCCCGGTGGACTGGGGTATATAATAAACGGAATAGAAGGAGTAAGATACGCGGCCGATAGAGGCTGTGCAGTCATCAACTGCTCATGGGGCGGCGGAGGCGGCGGACAGTTTGAGCAGGATGTGATCACCTATGCAACCGTAAACAAGAACGCGCTGGTGGTTTGCGCCGCAGGCAACAACAGTTCAAACGCACTATTCTATCCGGCATCTTACAAGTATGTGCTCAGCGTTGCATCAACAAACTCGTCTGATGTAAGGTCATCGTTTTCGAACTACGGAACGGCAATAGACGTATGCGCTCCGGGCTCGAGCATTTAC
>DAIQRO010000078.1:4918-12491 GCA_036786155.1 Bacteroidota bacterium | reverse complement strand
AAGCCCCGGGCAGTTCATTCACAAATAAAGAGCATTTGCCACGAATACACGAATGAATGTGTTCTGTTGTGCATTCGCTTCACATCGGTGGAATGAAAGATGTTATTCGTGCATTCGTGGCTAATATCCTGCCGTTAAAATCAATTGCCCGAATACACAAATGAAAAAGGTGAATTGTGCAATCACCTTAGTAGGGCGCTATGAAAGATGTAATACGTACTTTCGTGGCCAGAATATCCTGCGATGGGTTTGCCATGCCGGAAAGTTTCTATATGAATGAGAATGCCACAGCATACACAATGAATATGCCGAACACAATGCCGGCCGATTTTGCGATAGAAATTCGCGCTATCTTGCTTAGCCCGATTGCATCCAACAGATAAAACCAGATCTGAAAAATATCTATCTTGGACAGCAGTGAGAACATTTGCGCTCCGACACTGTCTTCACTGAAAAGAATCCCAAGCCCCACGCCAGTTACTCTGCCCATCAGAATTGAAATGACCATTCCAAGCACATTGCCGATCGCTCCAACCACCATTGCAAGGCCCACCACATTGAGAACATTGCCGAAATCAAAATCCGCTTTGCTTATCTTCAGAACAACCATATAGATCACGCTCAGTATAAACAGTATCAGGAACGGCCCGATCACTGCACCTCCAAATCCGGCAATCTTAAAGAAAGAGCTTTCAGGACTTATCCCGTCAAGCGCTTTGTCCGCTTCCTCACGCGTCATCTTGCCTTCCTTTACGTTCTTGTCAAAATCGGCTTCCAGCTTTGATTTTTGCTTTTCCATTACGCTTTGCACAAGCTCTGCATCTCCCATGAACAGGAATGTGGATACGAGTGACAATGCCACCGTGATCAGTACAGGCATAAGCCAGTAGTTCCTTCGCGGCGTTGAAGCAATTGTTTCAAATGTGTCAGACGGCTCCGTCAATGCACCGGATATTGCTTCCCCCACGGAAAGCTGTACTGCCGTGCCTTCTTCCTGAGCTACCGGATTTTCTTCATTCATTTGATTTGGTCATTTAGGTTTTGAGTTGAAGACTTCAGAATTTGAGAACGGACATCTGCTAATATCATTTGTACAGATTGTGTTTCCGGATGTAGTTCAATACTGCATCATCTATCATGTACTTTACCGATCTTCCCTCTGCAATTCTCCTTCTAATTTCCGAAGATGATATCTCAAGCTGAGGAATTTTCACTGTAACAGATTCTGACAAGTACTTCTCTTCGGCATCGGAAACGCTTGAGCCGGGCCTCAGCATCACTGCAACTTTTGCGAGTTCAAACAATTTTCCCGGGTCTTTCCATTTTGGAAGTTGGATGAGATTGTCCGCTCCTATGAGCAGATACAGATCTGCTTCTCTTCCGGTTGCGATCCTCAGCTTCTGAAGCGTGTCAACCGTATAGTTCTTCTCATCTGCATTGACCGCTTCAATATCACTCACCTTGAAATTGTCATCGTTTCCGAATGCGAGCCGGGTCATTGCCAGTCTGTGATGCGCATCGGCTGAATCCTTCAGCGGATGATTTCCTGTTGGCACCACAATGATCAGATCAAGTCCGAGTTCATCACGGCAATATTCTGCGGCGATCTTGTGCGCAATATGCGGAGGGTTGAATGATCCTCCGAACACCCCGATCTTCTTTGGTTGCATTTGGTTCAAAAATATTCAATAGGCATCAAACATTCATCAGACTAAATCACTTCTCTGGCAAATCACATGAACTGCTTCCAACATGTTCAGAAAAAGCTGATCAATCTGGATTTGCATTCCAATAAAGTTTTAGATAGCAAAACGTATGAAGAAGCAATAACGACAGGCGGGAAGCGAAGTATCCATTATTAACTGTATCAGGATTCTCACAGGCTCAAGCTTCCTGATCCGGATACAACATATCTGCTTTCCCGAAATCGTTTTTGATGGATATGAATCAAGAGAATGCATGCGGATGGCAGTTCAACTTTCATTTTTCAACTGCTCCAGGAAATACCGGTGCTTTCTGATCCTGTACTGATCGTTCCTGCCGGCGAGTTTGAGAATGCTTTCGGAAAAAAGAATCATTCTTGAGTTGAGTCTTGCAAGAACCTTCAGCGTCCTGTAACTGACTCCCGAATAGTGTTTTTTGAAGAAAGTAATCATTCCAAGAATGAACCTTCCGTAAACCCAGTAATCATCCTCCCTCTTAAAACTGCTTCCGCCGAGATGAGTCACCCTAAGCGAAGTGTCAACAGCAAGAGGTCGGAACTTCGACATTCTGTAACTCAGATCAACATCCTCGAAGAACAATCTGAAGGCAGCGTCCATGAGTCCCGTCTTTTGAAAGAGTTCATAAGTGGTAAAGTAGAATGCGCACGGAAGCTGTTCGGAAGTTTCGAGCTTTCCGGACCCCTCGTCAATACTGCCGTTGTGAAGATATTTCCCCCGCAGGTATTCCGACCCGCTGAAAAACTTTGCGAACAGTGAATAGAAACAAATGAACTGGATCATGCCAGGATATCTCTGAAAGTAGTCGCGCTGAAATTTTCCGTCTGTCCCTATAAGCAGGGGAGACAATGCCCCGAAGCCGGAACTGCGGAGTGAGCTTTTCAGACTTTCAAAGCAAGGCATTGTGAATATAATGTCAGGGTTCATTATGAGGATGAACTCTCCGCGGGCATGTCTGAATCCGATATTGTTAGCTTCAGAAAAACTCACTTTTTCCGTGTTGAACACTGTGCTTACATTCGGAAACCGTTTGGCAAGTTGCCCTGCTGTTTCTCTTGAGTTGTCAGGAGAGTTGTTGTCAACTATGATCAGTTCAAACTTTCCGGAGTCTTCAATACTGTAGAGTGATTCAATGCACTCCCGCATGATATCGCCGGTGTTGTAGTTGACCACAATAACCGATACAAGGCCGCTTACGTTATTCATGCTGAAATCACCTTTAAGAAACGGTCAACCGACTTGTCCCAGTCAAGATGTGAACGCACTGACTTAACGGCTTCTTCCGAAATTCTGGTAAGCAGGTTTCTGTCTCCAAGCAGTTGTTCCACAGCTTTAGAAAATGCATCGGCAGAAAACTCATCGGGAATTACTGCGGATATGCCGTTAACTGAGTAATCAGGAAACGCTCCTGCGTTTGTGCCCACTACCGCACAGCCGCAAGCCATTGCCTCCGCAGGCGGAAGCCCGAATCCTTCGTGTGTGCTGGTGTAAAGGAAAATATCGGAGCTTCTGTAAAGCTCTGCTATCCCTCGATCGTCGGGGTTTAGTTCGAATTCGATGAAGCCTGGCAGTTCATGATACTTTCGTGTGCCGAAAGCCCTGAACCGCACTTCGGGAAATCTTTCATGAATCAGTCTTGCTGTTTCAATGGCAAGCGCAGTGTTCTTATTGCTCAGCGGATGATCAACAAACAGGACTGTACCCGGTCCGGATACACTTCTTCCGCCGGGATTGAACACGCCAAAGTCTATTCCGTTAGGTATCACAGTTGAATCGGATCCGAATTTCTCCGTGAGCAGTGTCTGAAGATACTTTGAGACCGTGATCCTTCTCATCGGAAATCTGTAGCTGTTGTCAACATGCTTCACGCTTGAATTCCACACTTCATAATCCTGAATGAGGTATGTCTTCCTGCCTTTGCTTTCGTTCAGCCGTGCTACCGGGTATGAACTTGTCCATGAAGTTGCGACCACGGCATCGGCATTCCGGATGTTTGAATTGTTCATCCTCCAAAGATACCTGATCTCAAAGTCATGGGGAAAGATGTCCTGAGGCGGTTTGAAATTTCTCTTTCTGAACTCCCGCACCTTTGCGATCTGATACTTTATGAAATGCCTTCGGACTTGCCCTTTGTAAGGATAGAACGGGATCACCGGAGTGTACATCATCACATCATGTCCGCCGGAAGCAAATCTGTTTGCATATTCAAATATGACTCTCATGCCGCCTGTGCGCGCAAGCTCGGGAACGACAAAGTTGATCACCATGACGGTGATTGTCTTGACAGGCTGTCTATCTTAAGGAGAATTCTCCTGTATGAAACGAGATTCTTCAGCGAAGTGCGCATCTTGTATCCTGCCGGATTGCCCTTTTTGTAATCGGAATATTTTTCTTCAAAGACTTCCTTGTACTCCTTATTATGGTAATCACCCGTGGCATGATAAACTCTGACTCCCTCAAGAATTCCGTACTTGTATCCCTTGTTCTTGATCCTGTTCACATAGTCACCGTCTTCAGAGAAGAAAATGCGGTCGCTGAAAGTCAGAAGTTTGCCGACATCTTCATACACTTCGCGCGAGATCATGAAGCACCATCCGCCTGTAGGTCCGACCAGCAAGCGAATCCCGTTTCCGTAGTCTTCCGTCATGTACATTTCGGGAGGATGCTTTGCACCCGTGGTGGTTTCATCAGAAACAACATCCGTCGCGAGATATCCCATGCCCGGAATGGTTCGGTATGCCCTGATCATTTCAAAGAGCCAGTTCTCGGGAAAGCTTATGACGTCGTCGTCGATCCCGACAATAAAATCTCCTGTCGCGATCTCAGCCGCCTGCGCCTTGGCATTTGTCCCGCGGTTGACAGCATTTCTCACAACAGTGATTTCCGCATGACCCACACTGAGCTCATTGAGATATTCCGGTGTGCCGTCATCGGATGCATTGTCTATGACGATGAGTTCGCAATCAATTCCTTTGATCGAAGGAAGGAGAGAATCAACGCACTTCTTAAGCATTCCAAGCCTGCTGTGTGTTACGATGAAGAGACTTATTTTTCCGCCAGAGTATTCCGCGGGAGAAGATGTTTCGCTTCTCAGCAGTTTCCTTACCGGAATCATTCTGCCAAGGATCTTTGAGATCATCACCTTGTCGTTGAAGGAGAGATAATGTGTCTTGTGAACAGAGATCGCAAACACCGCAATGAAGACTGCAAGCGCAGCGGCAAGATAGACGGCATTTTCGGGACGTCCCGCCGGTGCATGGATGAGACGCGTTGCTATGTAGTAAGCCGCAAATGAAACAATGCCGGCATTAGCCGCGGATGAAAACGGCACCATGTAAGTGCCTGTCAGCATTTTCGTCACATCCCTTCCGTAATGATTTGCTGAACGAAAATATACATAAGAGGAAGCGATCAGAGTTGACAGAACGCTTCCGAGAGCTGCGCCGAGTATTCCGTAGTATTTAATCAGGAGAAAGCTCAGCACAATGTTGAATGCAAGGTTTATTATTCCTTCATGCATCTGATACCTGGGGTCGCCCGTATTGGGAATCACGGAATTGCCCGGTGCGGAAAACGCCATGTTGAACAACTGCCCCGCCACAAGCACTTTGAGAATGTCTGCAGAAAGCCCGAACCCTTCGCCCATCCACGTAGTGATTATGAGATCTGAGAAGGCGAAGATGAAGACAAAGACCGGTGCGGCGGCTAAAGTCAGGTATCTGGATGATGCCTCAAAAAGGTTGGCAAGCTTGCGTTCCTCATTCCTGGCCTTGAGGCTTGCCGCCACAGGCGCGATCTGAGGAATTATCTGAAACGGGACAAGCCTTCCCGTGCGTGAGATTCGCGATGCAATGTTGAAGTATGTTACATTGCCAAGACTTGTAAAGTGTGCGAGCAGGAACTCATCATATTTTTCCGAAGCAAATGTCGCAAGCTTGGAGATCTGCATTTGCGAACCGAACTTCATCATCTCTCTCAGCGAAGATGCTTTTACAGATGCAGGCGAGATCCGTAGTCCGGGCATGAGCCTGAAAGCCGCAACGGCATTGAATACTGATATCGCAACTGCAGTGATAAGCTGGGCCCCCACAATTCCCGTGAGTCCGTAACCGGAGTAAAGAGCTGTAACAGTCAGCACAAAGTTCATAATAGCTCCTGCAATCCCGGAAGCTGATGTGATGTACATCTTCTGCAAGCTGATGATAGCAGAAGAGAAGATAGCAAAGACCGAATTGACAAGGAAGATCAGTAGTCCCAGGTTGTAGACTGTCACTGAAATGTCCTTGAAGCTTTCCGGTATATTAAGAACAGACAGTAGGTTATCTCTGAGCAGTAAGCCTGCGCCGCAAACCACAAGAGAGAACAATGCATAGAAGAACAGCCCGGCATTGAAAGTAGAAGTGAGGCTTTCCCTGTCGTTGTTTTCGAGGTGTCTTGAAAGGAAGACAACGAATGAAGAAGATATGCTGAAGTCGAACAGGCCGAAAACGGTAATGAAGCCGAGCACAAGAGCATAGATACCGAACTGTTCCTCCCCGATCTTTGACACTATCAAAGGAGTGAGGATAAGCGGAAAGAGGAAAGTGACAAGCTGAAGGGCAACCTGATAGAAAGAATTTCTGATTACCCTTTCTGTCAACGGACTCTTGTTATCCATTAGTTTGATGTGGTGTGAATGAGAGGTGCGGGCCCGTTGTCAGCCTTCGCTTCTTGGCTGTCTGTAAGCAATCGTGGCGTTGTAAAACATCATCTGTATATCGTAGCGCAGTTTTTCGATCTCTCTCTTATAGCTGAGCTGTTGTGAGCCGTATGTATTCTTATATTGATTCTTTCTCAGAGCCAGAATGGTTGCCTTCTTCACATAGTCCTTTTGGTCAACGCCTTCCGGACACCACCCGTATCTGAATCTCCTTGATACAAACGGAAGGTAATTGAGATGGTCGGCTGGAATAAGCCCGAGCCGTGCCTCGTCCTGAAGTTCCCTTAGGATCGTCTTCCCTTCGAAGTACACCGAGATCTGGAAGATCGCAAATAGAGTGAACATGTACATTACAAGAAAGAGGAATCCGAATACCGTAGTGTCTTCGAAGCTTACTGCAAGGTTCCATGCGAAATGAAGGAAGACGGCAAGAAAGAATCCGATGGGAACAAGTATGACCTTCAAAATGAACGGCTTGAACTTTGCGTAGCCTATGAATGCTCCGAATGTGGCAGTGGCCATGCAGTGCATAACGGCAGAGAAGAGTGTCCTGATCACAACGATCGTAAGCCATGTTACAGGAGTGGTGCCGTACGTAAGGAAGTACATGAAGTTCTCGGTCATTCCGAAACCAAGTCCGATAGCTCCCCCGAGCACTGCTCCGTCAACGCCGCCGTCAAACCTTTTGCTCATTGACACAAGCATCAGGAACATTCCTTTGGTGAATTCCTCAACCAAAGGCGCAGTGATTATCGCGCCGGAGAGATTGATGAGCTCATTCGGATTGTCGTCTGCAACGGCGCGAAGTATCTCATTAAGTGGAAGCTGAAAGATGATGCTGCCGATCACTCCAAGCAGTACGGCTCCGGTGGCTCCCCAGAAAAAATTCAGGAGAACGAACCAGAACGGTTCGCGTTCGTACCTGTCGAGAAACCATATTATCAGCAGGTACACAAACATCGGCACAACTGCCGCTACAAGCGAAGCAAAAGCCAGAAACAATTATACTGCAGTTTAGTTACGGAAAATTCCGGATCACTCAAGCATGATGAGAAGCTCATTCTTTTCAACTGAACTCAACGGCTCCACATTTATCTTCTTGATCACGCAGTCTTTCTGAGCCTTGATCTCGTTTTCCATTTTCATGGCTTCA
>DAIQRO010000078.1:0-4908 GCA_036786155.1 Bacteroidota bacterium | reverse complement strand
CTTCAAGCACAAACAGGACCTCACCCTTCTTCACCTGCTGTCCTTCCTTCACATTAAGCTTCTTTATGATGCCGGGCATCGGCGAGTAAACTTCCTTCTTGACCTTCGTATCACCCTTACTGCCCGCAAGCTTTTCCACAAGCAGGTCGAGCTCGCTCTTGCATGACAGCCTGATCACATCGGAGTCAATGTTCACTTCAAGGAGTTCGTCATCATCTTCAACGCATGTAAGATAGAAGTTCTCATTGCTGATCCTGAGTATCATCACATTAGGCGTAAGAAACTTCGCATCATATTCGTACTCAACGCCGTTCACCACAGCTTTGGACCCGGACACAAGTTCCGTTTCCGCGCTGATCCCGGAATTCTCGATCGTTGTTATGTATTTTTTCATCTGAAACTCTCCGTTATTCTTTTTGCCCACAGGTTCCTGGCGCTTCCGTTTTTGGAAACTGCGACTTTCATGTCTGGCGTTTTACTGCTTTTGTAAAGCGCTGATGCAAGCGCAACTGCGGCCAGCTTGCTTCCTGCAAGGGATTCATTTGACTTTTCCCTCTTAAGGAATTCTGTTTCAATGAACTGCGTATGGTAATTTCCTCTGATGAACTCATCGCATTCTAGAAGGCTCAGAAGGAAAGGAATGTTCGTCTTGATGCCAACTATCCTGTACTGCTTGAGCGAACGCTTCATCTTGTCAATTGCAGTTTCGCGGTCATCACCGTGAGAGACGAGCTTTGAGATCATCGGATCATAATATACGGAGATCTCGTCGCCTTGTTCTATCCCCGTATCTTCCCTCATGCCGTTGCCGAGGAACCTGTTCATGTATCGGATCTTTCCCGTTGAAGGCATGAAATTATTCTCCGAATCTTCGGCGCATATCCTGCATTCTATCGTGTGTCCCGTAAAGGTTACATCCTCCTGCTTCAGACTGAGCTTTTCGCCGCAGGCGATCCTGAACTGTTCCTTTACAAGATCGAGTCCGGTGCGAAGTTCGGTGATCGGATGTTCGACCTGCAGTCTTGTATTCACTTCGAGGAAGTAGAACTTGTTGTCTTTGTCAACAATGAATTCCACCGTGGCTGCATTCGAATAGCCTGCAGCCTTCACGATCCTCTTGGCGCATTCGCCCATCTCATTGCGGAGATCCTCGTCCACTATAACGGACGGTGTTTCTTCGATGATCTTCTGATGCCGCCTTTGCATTGAGCATTCCCTTTCTCCGAGATGGATCACGTTGCCGTGTTCATCCGCAAGTATCTGAAACTCAATGTGCCGCGGTGATTCAATGTACTTCTCAATGAAGACGCTGTCGTCGCCGAAGGAAGATTTTGCTTCGCTCTGAGCGGTCCGCAGTGCGCTTTCAATGTCAGCTTCTTCACGGACTATCCTCATGCCCTTGCCGCCGCCGCCGGCGGAAGCTTTTATGAGCACGGGATATCCGATCTCTTTGGCGATAGTCTTGATCTGCCCCATGTCCTGAAGCGGCTTCTCTGTGCCCGGAACTACAGGGACGTTGTTGTTGATGGCAAGCGTCTTTGCTTCCGTTTTGCTTCCGAGCAAGTCAATTGACTTGTGGCTTGCCCCGATGAATTTGATTCCGTTGTCTTCGCACATCTTTGCGAAGAAACCTCTTTCTGAAAGGAACCCGTAGCCCGGGTGTATTCCTTCAGCTCCAGTTGACTTTGCAATTTCAATGATCTTGTCTGCAAGGAGGTAGCTTTGTGATGACGGCGGTTCGCCGATCCTGTATGCTTCGTCAGCAAGTTTTGTGAAGAGTGAATATCTGTCAAAGTCGGAATAAATTGCTACGGTCTTTATTCCCATCTCTCGCGCAGTCGTCATGATCCTGACTGCAATCTCGCCTCTGTTTGCAATTAATATTTTCTTAAACACGTGTCTTATGATTTAGTTACCATGCAAGTTACCAAATGGAGTGCTATTATTAAAGGAACTTGCGCATACCGGCGGTGAGTCGAACATGCGTGAATGTTCACACGGGCTGTCGGATCATGTTCAATGAGGCCTCTTACTAACTTGATAAAAGCATAGAGTAAAGCTAATTTTGAACGAAACCATTTTTCCTAACAACTTAACCTACACATAATAATGCCTGAAGAGTATAAAGAGCCTGCTCCTTACAGGAAAGGAGAGCCCAATCCTTTTGATTCGATGATGATAAGATTTGACAAGGCTTGTGAACTTTACAAGCTCGATGAAGGATTGTATAACTATCTTAAGAATCCGATCAAGCAGGTTATCGTTTCGATTCCTGTTACAATGGACAACGGTAAGCTTGAAGTTTTTGAAGGTTACAGAGTAATACACGACAATATCCTTGGCCCGTCAAAGGGCGGAATCAGATATGCTCCGGATGTTGACATTGACGAAGTGAAAGCCCTTGCATCATGGATGACTTGGAAATGCGCGATTGCAAACATTCCTTTCGGCGGCGCAAAGGGCGCAGTTAAATGCGATCCTTCGGTGCTTTCGCAAAGGGAGCTTGAGATGATTACAAGAAGATATACCGTGAATATGCTTGAGGTTTTCGGCCCGGATTCAGACATTCCGGCTCCCGATATGAATACCAATGAACAGATCATGGCCTGGATAATGGACACATACAGCATGCACAAGAAGGAAACGGTTACCGGAGTTGTTACCGGAAAGCCGATCATAATCGGAGGATCAAGGGGAAGGCGGGAAGCGACCGGAAGGGGAGTTATGATTGCAACCATGGCGGCGCTGAAGACACAGTCAATTGATCCTGCAACTACAACTGCCGTCATCCAGGGATTCGGAAATGTAGGATCCGTAAGCGCAGAGCTCCTGAGCGAAAAGGGCGTGAAGATACTTGCAGTCAGCGATATATCAGGAGTATATTACAATGCCAACGGAATTGATGTCAAGAAGGCAGTTGACCATATTAACAACCACAAAACACTTGAAGGAGCAAAACTCGGTGACAAAGTCACTAACGAGGAGCTTCTTGAGATACAGTGCGACATTCTCGTGCCTGCGGCTAAGGAAGATCAGATCACAGGAGAAAATGCCGGAAGGATCAAGGCAAAGCTCATTGTTGAAGGAGCCAACGGACCGATCTCGGCAGATGCAGATGATGTGCTGTTTGACAAGGGCATCCGGGTAATTCCCGACATACTTGCAAACTCGGGCGGAGTGATCGTATCTTACTTCGAATGGGTTCAGGACAGGATCGGTTATTTCTGGGATGAGGACGATGTTAACCACAGACTGAACAGGATGATGACGGAAGCTTTCAACAATGTTTACAACACAGCTCTGCAGTACAACACGAGCTTCAGACTTGGAGCATACATCTATTCAATAGACAAGGTCTCCAAGGTACTCAAGCTCAGAGGCATTTACGGATAGAATGACATTCAAATACCTCCTGTGGTTCATTTTGATTTCCGGACCGGGAGGTATTGCTTTTTCACAGCAGATGCCTGAAGGCAATTCAAGGATCGCCGAGAGGCTGATAGCAGAAGGCATTACAAGCCTGACGAACAAGCTTATGAAGCTTGGTAATGATAAGTTGTATGTGTTTCTGTTTGATGATTTCAACCCTGAAGCTGAATACATTGCACAGAATGTGCGATCGGGGCTTCAGGGTTTTAAAGTTATATGGGGAGAGAAGTTTGACAGCGCTGATTACGTGCTTACAATGAAAAATGCCGGTGTGGATGTTGATTACCTCTCCTACAGTTCCGACAACATTGTCGGAACAAAGCGCATGGAGAGACTGGTCAGGGCAGGATTCGATGTGTACGTTACGGTTCCCGGAAAGGCAGGGGCGGTTGACTCAATCATTTTTTCCAGGTCAAACAGGAGTTATGTGGATGCGCAAAACCTCTCATTCATCGAAGACAGCGGCGCACCGTTCCTGAGTGACAAGCTTCCCGATGAGGGCTCCATGAGTTCAATTGTGGTTCCGGCAGTGATGATAGGATTATCAGCCGCGGCAATAATTTTGTTTTTCACTATAAGAAGCAAATGACTTTAAGAAAGAAATTAAGCAATGCTGTTCTGGCAATGGCTACTGCATTAAGGCTGATGATGGTGGTTATGTTGGCCGTGATGATAGCCTCATGCTCTTCCGGCTCAAAGAGGGAGTTGTCTGACAATCCCGAATCAGCTTATTTGCTTGCCAAATCAAGCTATGACAAGCAGGACTACATTGATGCCATTGACCAGTTCTCCGTAATAAAGCTAAGGTATTCCGGAAGCAGTATAGTTGACAAGACGATCTACTACCTCGGGATGAGCTATTACAAGAACGAGGAGTACATACTTGCCGTTTACGAATTCGAAACGCTCATAAAGAGCTATCCGACCAGTCCGCTTGTGGAGGATGCATATTTTTATTCCGCAATGTGTTACTACAAGCTGTCACCGGACTTCTCGCTTGACCAGACATACACGAAACTTGCGCTTACATCCTTTCAGGATTATGTAGAGCTCTTCCCCGAGAGCAAGAACAGGGCCGCATCAGAGGCAAAGATCAGGGAGATGAAGGACAAGCTCGCGTACAAGCTTTACAAGAGCGCGGAGATGTATTATGACCTCGGAAATTACAAATCGTCAATAGTATATTTTGATTATGTGCTTGACGAGTTCTTCGATTCGAATTACGCAGACGATGCCCTGTACGGCAAAATACAGGCGCTTATAAAGAAGAAGATGTATAAGGAAGCGTCTGACGAGATCTCCAGGTTTGAAAAGAGGTTTACGTCAAGCCCGCTATTGCCGAAAGTGAAGAACTTAAAGACAAAGACCGCATGAACGAACCAAAGACTGTAAACCACTCAATAGTGGAAATGATCGAGCTTGTGCTTCCAAACGACACCAATGTTCTGGGCAATCTTCTGGGAGGCAGGCTTATGCACT
>DAIQRO010000077.1:380-12500 GCA_036786155.1 Bacteroidota bacterium | reverse complement strand
GTGATACCACAGCGAAACAGAAAGAACGCGCGTCAGCGTGAATTCAAGCAGAAGGGTTGACATCGCCGTAACAAATATGCCGGCATATACAAGCCATGCCGGTTTGCCGTGTCTCTGAGCTATTTTATCAGCGGCGCGCATATGCTGATGTGCAAATGTTTGGTTTCGTCACAGTGCTGTTTGTGTTCTTACGATCTTTGACACTTCAGAGAGTTGTTTGAGCAAAACCTCCATGCTGGAAAGCCTAATCATGCTTCGCGCATCGCTCAGTGCTTTTGCGGGATTCGGATGAGTTTCAATGAAGAATCCGTCAACTCCGGTACCGGCCGCGGCTCTTGCAAGCGGCGGTATGAACTCGGGATTTCCGCCGCTTACTCCGGATTCCTTTGAAGGCATCTGCACGGAATGTGTTGCGTCAAAAATGACGGGGTATCCGAACTTCTTCATTATCACAAGACTTCTCATATCCACCACAAGGTTGTTATATCCGAAAGTGGAACCTCTTTCTGTGAGCATGATCTTCTTATTGCCCGTGTTGGAGACCTTCTCCGCCTGATAAAACATGTCTTCGGGCGCCATGAACTGCCCTTTCTTGATGTTGATCACTTTGCCCGTTTCACCCGCCGCCTCAAGCAATTCGGTTTGCCTGCACAGGAAAGCCGGCACCTGCAGAACATCCGCCACTTCAGCCGCTATTTCGGCCTCAATTTCAGAGTGGAAGTCTGTAAGTATGGGCACACTGAACTCCCTCTTGATGTCATCAAGAATTTGCAGGGCCTTGTCCATGCCGATGCCTCTGAATGATCCCGATGAAGTCCTGTTGGCTTTTAAGTAGGATGACTTGTAAATGAAAGGCAGTTTCAGCTTGTCGGTTATGGATTTCAGAATCTCGCAGGTTTTGAAAGCTATTGACTTTGACTCAACAACGCAGGGACCGGAAATTATCAGTATGTTCGAAGTATGTTTGAGCCCAAGATCTTTCTTTAAATATTCAGGAAGCATAGTTCATCTTTTTAAGTAATCATCAAGCAATGCGTTCAGCTCTTTTTTGGTGTGCTGATTCTTGCTGTAGAGCCCTGCGCTTTCGCGCTGTCTCATTGCCTCATACATGCACACCGCCGCGGCTACAGAAACATTCAGTGAGCGGATCATTCCGTACATAGGTATGCTGAAATTTGCATCGCTATGTTCCACCACCTCTTTTGACACTCCATCGTGCTCATTGCCCAAAACGATTGCCGACCTCTTTGAGAGGTCAAGATCGTAAAGTGATCTTCCCGGAGCCTCTTCACCTATATAAGTGGAGTAGATCCTGAATTTCCTGCTTCTGAGCTCGCTAAAACAACTTTCCACGGTGCTGAACCTCTTAAGGTCAACCCATTTCTTCGCGCTTGCGGAGGAAACCCTTCCGATCTTTGGAAACTTATTGGTGTTGTAAATGAGGTAAACTTCTCCGATTCCTACTGCATCTGCACTGCGAAGTATCGCGCTGACGTTGTGCGGATCGTGAATGTTTTCTAGAACGATTGTCAAGTATTTTTGCCTTTTGGAAACAACTTCAGAGATTCTTTCAAATCTTCTAGGAGTCAAGGCTATTGAGTTTTGATTTTAAGATTAGTTTTTTAACTTATAAAAACAATTAACAAAGAGAAGTTAGATGAAAGCCGCGTTCCTTCTTGCCGTCCTCATTGCTTTGCCGCTTCATTCAGCCAAAGAATGCAATGCTCAGATGAGCAACAAGCCCCCCAAGCCCGTTAAGCTGGAACAGCCAAGGAACAACTGGGGTATAGGACTTGACTACTCGGAAGGCGGTTTCGGACCAAATGTTTCTTATTACCTGCCATCAGGCTCCAATTCTGATTTTCTTTTCAAACTGACCTTTTCGAGTTATTCGGATTCGAGAGAAATTCAAAGAACTGATATAAACGGGAATGTCTATGTTGAGAACAAGGTCAACCGGCTTTTCATAATGCCGCTCAGCATTGGATGGAGAGTTGAGCCGTTCAAAGATGATCTCGAAGGAAGTTTCAATCCTGTCTTCAACACCGGGATCACTCCCACGGCAGTTTTCTATAACCCCTACGATCAGGAGTTCTTCAACGCTATTGATGATACCAAAATGAAGTTCGCATTCGGCGGTTTTGCCGGAATCGGGTTTACGTATCAGCAAAGCGAGGGAGTGTCCATGAATATGAGCTTCAATTACTATTATCTGCCGATCATTGGAGAAGGCGTTTACAGCATTGAGAACAGTCAGATCACAAACGTAGGAGGATTTCAGATCTCATTCGGCGTAAACTTTCTTAACTGAATTTCAATTGCTGAGATTAACAAAAATTTACAAAGCGATCCATTGAGTATGTGATTTGTTTTTGAAACTTTTCGTATTTTTGACCAATCAATTATATGAAGAAAAACATACTGTTTATATGCGGGTCTAGAAATCAGACCACAATGCTTCACAAGATTTCCGAAAAACTCCCTGACTTCAATCACTACTTTACGCCCTATTATGCCGATGGCATAGAGAAAATTGCGACCAATCTCGGATTGCTTGAATTCAGTGTGCTGGGCAAGAAGTTCTACAACATCTCCATGGATTATTTCAGGCAGAATGATCTGAACATTGACTACAGGGGAGAAAAGAATAAGTATGAGCTTGTGGTAATGTGCAGTGACCTGATTGTCCCGAGAAATGTAAGAGGCAGGCGAATGCTGCTTGTGCAGGAAGGAATGACAGATCCCGAGAATCTTGCCTACAAAATTGTGAAGAGAACAGGCATTCCCGGGTACTTCGGGGGAACAGCCGCAACCGGGCTTTCCGATATGTATCAGACTTTTTGCGTTGCTTCTGAAGGTTACAGGGAACATTTCATTAAGAAAGGTGTCAACCCCGATAAGATAAGGGTAACCGGCCTGCCTAACTTTGACAACTGCGCGAAATGTCTGGACAATGATTTTCCGCACAAAGGCTATGTGCTGGTCTGCACTTCAGATGCGAGGGAAACATACAAAGCGGAGAACAGAAAGAAGTTCATAGAGAAAGCAGTAAGACTCTCGGAAGGCAAGCAGTTGATATTCAAACTTCATCCGAACGAGAACGTGCCCAGAGCAACGAGAGAGATCAACAGGTATGCTCCGGGTTCACTGGTGTATCACAAGGGAAATACCGATGAAATGATCGCGAACTGCGACATACTGATCACACACTTTTCGACAGTGGTTTATGTTGGCATTGCGCTTGGAAAGAAAGTCCATTCATCTTTCAATGTTGAGGAGTTGAAAAAGCTTGTGCCGCTTCAGAACGGCGGCAGGTCAGCGCAGAATATCGCGGATGAATGCCTTAAGCTCATCGGCAAAGAACTGAATGAAGTTGTTTACAACAATTCGGAAGATCTGCACCTCGCACAATTGACCTCCTGATACATTGGATTCAGATAGAGAGGAAATACTGGTCGTGATCCAGGCAAGAAAGGGATCCACACGCCTTCCCGGTAAAATACTTTTGCCCCTTGCCGGAGAACCACTTCTGTACAGAATGTATGAGAGAGTCGTTTCATCTGATGCAGGCGTAAAGGCCGTCATTGCAACAACGACAGAAAGTGAAGATGATGAGGTGGAAGAACTTTGCCGGGCTTATGGCATGGAGTGCTTCAGAGGCCATCCCTGTGATCTTCTTGACAGGCATTACAAGACAGCGCTTGCTTACGGTGCAGGGCATATTGCAAAGATACCATCAGACTGTCCGCTCATTTGCCCCAACGTCATAAAGAGAGTGTCAGATTTCTATTCCAGTAATGCCGGAAAATATGATTATGTGAGTAATCTGCATCCTGCAACATATCCCGATGGCCATGATGTAGAGATAGTGCCTATGGAAATACTTGAAACTGCATGGAAGGAAGCAGGCAGAGATTTTGAAAGAGAGCATACTACACCTTTTATCTGGGAAGATCCTGAGCGCTTTCGGATCGGGAATGTTGAATGGGAAACAGGCCTTGACTTTTCAATGAGCCACAGAATGACAATTGATTACCCTGAGGATTACGACTTCATCAAAGCGGTGTATGAGGAACTTTATCCCGCTAAGAAGAACTTTACGCTTTGTGATATTATGCTCCTGCTTGACAGAAAGCCGCAACTTATGAACATCAACAGCAAGTATGCGGGCGTTAATTGGTACAGGCATCATCTCGGAGAACTCAAAACCATTACACACGAAAATACAAAGCAGGGTTAGTCCTATTCTGCTTCTGCAAAACATCATAACAACATAAGTGGAACAAAGCAAAGCAAGCGAGTTAAAAGAGATCTCCCACAAAGTAAGGGAGCACATAATAAGAATGTCAACAGACGGCGGATGCTTCATCGGAGCTTCCCTTTCATGCGCAGATATTCTTGTGTATCTCTACAAGGAAGTGCTTAACATTCATCCCGGAAATCTTGAAGATCCCGGAAGGGACTATTTCTTTTTATCAAAAGGCCATGATGTTCCCGCGCTTTACGGAACATTTGCAGAACTCGGGTTCATCGAAAAGGAAAGACTCGGAAATCATCTCAAGACGAATGATCACATTTACTGGCATCCCAATATGAATGTGCCCGGTATCGAGTACTTCTCGGGATCTCTCGGCCATTCGCTCAGCGTGGCAATCGGTGTTGCCATTGACTGCAGGATGAATGGACACGGCAACAGGGTATTCGTTGTGCTGGGTGACGGCGAGCTGAATGAAGGATCGATATGGGAGGGTGCGCTGGTTGCGGCGGCGAAAAAGCTCGACAACCTGGTTGCCGTAGTTGACCGCAACAAGTTTCAGGCAAACATTGAAACGGAAGAACTTATACCGCTTGAGCCGATCACAAACAAGTTCGAAGCTTTCGGCTGGAAGGCGGTTAAGGCAGACGGACATGATTTTGAAAGCCTAGAGTCCGCCTTTGCCAGAATGCCTCTTGAAACAGGAAAGCCGACAGTGGTGATAGCCGAAACAGTCAGAGGCAAAGGGCTTCCGAGCATTGAAGCTCAGGCAAACAGATGGTTCGTGAATTTTTCAAGACAGGAAGTGGAAGAACTGCTGAGAGAACTTAACGGAGGAAGGACAACAGAATTGAAATCAGAGGAGATCATTGCAAGATAATGGAACAGACCAAACAGGCATACGAAGACATATTGAGGGATCTTGTGGAGCATGACAAGAGATTCATGGTGCTGACTGCGGAGAACCGCGCGGCTATCAGGAATCTTCCTTCACAGATAGGCGACAGGTTCATAGACACGGGAATTACGGAGCAGACCCTCGTGGGTGTTGCCACAGGGCTTGCATTGCGCGGAAGAATTCCGGTAGCACATGCTCTCGCCACTTTTCTCACAATGCGCGCGTTTGAATTCATCAGGACTGATGTGGGCATAAGCGGACTTCCGATAAAGCTTGTCGGGGGATTTCCGGGATTTCTGTCTGAAGCCAACGGACCTACGCATCAGGCGATCGAAGATGTTTCAATTATGCGCGGCATCCCGAATGTGAATGTGTTCTGCCCTGCGGACGAGGATGACATGCTCATAGGATTGCGGAAAGTTCTGACAAGCCCGAGTCCATTCTATATAAGATACAATAATGCAAAGCCGGTGATGAAGCACTCGAAGGACTTTGAGATCGGAAAGGCGGAAGTGATCGCCGAAGGAAACGACATCACACTGCTTGTGTACGGTTACATGTTCGGAGAAGCATACAAAGCGCGTGACATTCTTGAAATGGCCGGATACTCAACGGGACTTGTGAACATGAGAACGCTGAAGCCGGTTGACGAGGAAGTGATCCTTCGCGCCGCAGAAAGAACAGAACTGCTTGTTACGATCGAAGATCATTTTGTAACGGGTGGGCTTTACTCAATTGTTTGCGAAGCAATTGTAAGAAACAATCACAAGGTGGAAGTGATGCCAGTGGCCCTGCAGGATGCATGGTTCAAACCCGCGCTGATCCAGGGTGTCCTGGAGTTTGAAGGATTCACTGCAGAAGCGATCGCAGACAGGATCACAGGCAGGGTGAAACAACACGATTACAGAAAGTAATTCACACAAAGACACAAATGCCAAACACGATAAAGTTCAACGAAGATTTTCCCTCCATCAAAGAATCGGACTCGATATTTGCAAGATCACAGGGGCTTGTCCCTGCGCATACGCAAACTCTGGCCAAAGGGCCGACACAATGGATAAAAGGAGTTGCTCCAAAGTATCTCAGGCGAGGCAAGGGCTCTCATGTATGGGATGTTGACGGAAATGAGTACATAGATTTCAATATGGGCATCGGCCCAATATCACTCGGCTATTGCTACGGAAGGGTCGATGATGCTGTCAGGAAACAGTTGGAGGACGGCATTACATTTTCGTTGATGCATCCTCTTGAAGTTGAATTGTCGGAGAAGATAAGAAGCGTTATACCCAATGCAGAGAGTGTCCGGTTTTCAAAGACCGGCTGTGATGCGACTTCCGCGGCCGTCAGAGTTTCAAGGGCTTTCACCAAACGGGAGAAGGTCCTTTGCTGCGGTTATCACGGCTGGCACGACTGGTACATAGCAGTAACAGACAGGAATGCCGGCATTCCAAAAGCGGTGCAAGACCTTACCTACACGATCAACTACAATGACGCCGACTCACTTGAGCAGTCAATAGATGCCGACACTGCATGCCTCATACTGGAACCATTTGTATTTGAGCAGGAAAAGGCGGGATTTCTCAAACATATAAAGGAGATTTGTGAGAAGAACGGTACACTTCTTATATTCGATGAGATGTGGACCGGTTTCAGGATCGCTGCGGGAGGCGCACAGGAATACTTCGGCATCAAACCTGACCTTGCATGCTACTCAAAAGCAATGGCCAACGGGATGCCGATATCAGCAATAACCGGCAGGAAGGATGTCATGAGCCTTTTTGACAAGGACGTTTTCTTCTTCACAACATTCGGAGGCGAGGCCCTTTCAATGGCGGCCTCAATGGCGACTATAGACGAGATAGTTGAGAAGAATGTTCCGGCATATCTAGATGAAAAGGGAGCAGTGCTGAAAGAAGGTTACAATAAGATTGCAGGCGGCCTTGGGATGGATTACACAAAGTGTTCCGGCTACAACTGCAGGACAATCATCACGTTTGACGCATCTGCAGGAAATCCGCTGGAGATGAAATCGCTTGTACAGCAGGAGATGATAAAGAGGGGAGTGCTCTGGGGAGGATTTCATAACATGTGTTTCTCACACACTGATGATGACATTGCATATACACTGAAAGCTTATGAAGATGTTTTGCCTCTGCTTAAGAAAGCTGTTGATGAGAAGAATGTAAGATCATATCTCAGGGGAGAACCTGTTGAGCCGGTGTTCAGAAAGACGAGCAACTTCAACTTCAAACCAAAGAGCTGAAGATAAAGACAAGATGAATGAATTGTTCTCGCTGGAAGGCAGAGTCTCCATAGTAACGGGTGCGCTTGGACTGATAGGCAAAGAGCATTGCAGGGCATTGTCCGAAGCCGGTTCGTGCGTTATTGTTGCAGACCTTGACGGCAAGGCATGCAGAGACTTTGCAGATACGCTGGGAAACAATTCCATAGGAATAGAACTCGATGTTGCATCAAAGCCCTCGGTTGAAAGATCATGCAAAGAGATACTGGAAAAGGCAGGAAGTATAGATGTGCTTGTTAACAATGCAGCGATCAACGACATGTTTGAGAATCCTGCTATGGCGCTGGAAAAATCAATGTTCGAGAATTATCCGCTTGAGATGTGGCAGAAATCGATTGACGTTAACCTTACAGGCATTTTCCTTTGCTCGCAGGTTTTCGGATCTGAAATGGCGCGGAAAGAGAAAGGAAGCATAATCAACGTTGCGTCAACTTACGGAATAACCGCGCCGGACCAGTCGCTGTATATTGATGAGAATGGCAGGCAGAAATTTTACAAGTCGCCTGCATATCCAGCCACAAAAGGCGCAGTGATATCTTTCACGAGATTTCTTGCCGCGTATTGGGGTGGCAGGGGGGTGCGGGTGAACACCCTTTCGCCGGGCGGCGTTGAAAATTCGCAGGACGAATTCTTTGTGCACAATTACTCAAAGCGGACTCCCCTTGGAAGAATGGCGGACAGAACGGATTACAAAGGCGCGATTGTATTCCTCGCGAGCGATGCATCTTCATACATGACGGGAGCAAACCTTGTTGTAGATGGCGGCTGGACTGCGTGGTGAAACTTCCCGTGCGGACTAATAAGCAATGTGAGATTTAAATTGCATGTGCTACTGTAAAGACTCAATCATTCAAAAGATAAATCTGAATCAACAACTCATTTATGGCAAAAGTCAGTTTAGGTAAAAGACAAGTAGGTGACGGTGAGAGCATTTACATAATCGCTGAGATAGGCATCAACCATAACGGTTCACTTGAGAATGCTCTGAGGTTGATTGAAGGAGCTCATGAAGCCGGCTGTGATTGCGTTAAGTTTCAGAAGCGCACTCCGGAATTGTGCGTCCCAAAAGACCAGTGGAACATCGAGCGCGACACGCCATGGGGAAGAATGACATACATCGACTACAGGCACAAAGTGGAACTGGGTTATGATGATTATCAGAAGATAGACGCCCTGTGCAAAAAATTCGGAATTGACTGGACAGCATCATGCTGGGACGAAGAATCTGTTGATTTCATGAACCGATTCGAAGTTCCGTTTCTTAAGGCAGCATCTGCATCGCTTACGGACATACCATTGCAGAAGAAGAAGAAGTCAACCGGCAAACCGCTCATGATCTCCACCGGTATGTCAACTATGGAAGAGATCGATACAGCCGTAAATGAAATTGGCAGTGAAAATCTGCTGATCGCGCATTCCACTTCAACTTATCCCTGCAAACCCGAGGAGCTGAATCTGCGGGTCATTCAAACTCTTAAAAGAAAATTTCCGGACGTACCCGTTGGTTACTCAGGGCATGAAGTCGGGCTCACACCCACGCTTGCAGCAGTTTCACTTGGCGCGACCTTTGTGGAAAGGCATATAACTCTTGACCGTGCAATGTGGGGCTCCGATCAGGCCGCATCGGTTGAAATCGGCGGATTCAGAAGGCGTGTATGAAAGCGAGATGGGGCAAAGGAAGAAGCTCAGGCGCGTTTAATAAAAATATAACCGCTTCTTATCTTAGAGCTCACACGTAGAGCCGCAAGTGGATTAAGGCAGAAGAACCTCTTGCCTGAAAGCCGGGGTTCCCGCTTGACGAACAGAAAATGCTCCATGAATAATGTAAAGTTCGCACTTAACGTGCTTTGTCACGGAGTGATCTTCGCTACAAAGTTATATGCGTTATTATCAGCAACAAGATAATCCGCAGCATCAACAAAGTAATCTCCCGTCACGTCCGTCACCGTGTAGCCGGTGACAAAGTTGATAACATCGTTGTCTATGATGCTTCCGTCTGTTGCATCCACGGCGCCGTCATTATCCACATCTCCGCTGAAGATGCCGTACATCAGGGGATTGTTGTTTACGATCTTCTCATTGAAGCCGTATGCAGTGTATGCTGCAACAGTGAAATCATAGTTCACATTGCTGTTCTTTGTTAACCGAACAGGATTTGCAGACCATGTTTCCAAACTATTTCTGTGTTTTACTTTGAGATAATAGTTTCCCGAAGGAGCGGCAGTAAAATAGAATCTACCTTCCAGTGTAACTTTGTTGATCACTCCTTTGCAGGTGTCGATCTGGTTGTATGGAAAACTGCTGTTCCTCAGCGACACCGTAACTGTATCAGACATATTCAGTTTCTGCGTCCCGGTATCGAAGAATCCTTCCTGTGCCAGCTTTAAAGTTAATATGAGTTGTTCAACAGGTTCTGAATTCATAAAGAGTTTAACTTTGTCACTGTTCAGTCCGCCTATTGCAAGATCCCCTCTTCCGTCAGAATTGAGATCTCCTGCATTTGCAACAGCAAATCCGAAATTTGCATTCGGTACTTTTCCTGTCATTACAATGTCTCTTTTGTTGTCCATAGCGGGTCCGCCAAAATAAACATTAGCGCTTCCGGCATTTGTGCCTCCGGCATCATTATAGCATGCGCCTATTATTACATCATCATAATTATCTGAATTGACTTTCCCTGCACTCGCTACGCTCACCCCGAAAAAATCACTTTCTTTGGAACCTTCGAGATAAACATCATAATTACCATTCATGTTTGCCGCACCATAAAATATGTAAGCGGCTCCTGCATCCACCACGTGAAGATCGTATCCGTATGCCCCGACAATAACATCCGAATACTGATCTCCGTTAACATCACCCGCATAAGAGACGCTGTATCCGAAATGATCATCAAGCGAAATGCCATACATGTCAACATCCGGAACATTATCCATACTCGGACCGCCAAAGAATACAGCGGCATAACCGTTACCGATACCGGACATCATTCCTCCGCCAACTATTACGTCGTCATACTGATCGCCGTTTACGTCACCTGCAAATGAACATGAAATGCCGAACCAAAGACCGGCCAGGGGAACTGTCATTATGACATCAGCAACATTGTTCATAACGGCACCGCCAAAGAAAACATAACTTCTTCCCGCCAGATTGGCTCCTGCATTGCTGAAGGGAGCACCGACAATTACATCTCCCGCCAGATCTCCATTTACATTGCCGGCTTTTGACACGCTGAATCCGAATCTGTCACCGACGCTCTCTCCCGATATTATAAGATCCGGAACACCGTCCGGCGATGGTCCGCCAAAAAAGATGTAAGCTCTGCCTGCATCGGTCCCGGCCGCATCATTTTCAGGCGCGCCAATTATCAGATCATCATAAGAATCCTGATTAACATCTCCTGCAAAACTTACAGATGTTCCAAGATGGTCGTAACTATTCTGACCGCTTATGGTGATGTCCGGCGTTTTGTTCCAGACAGGACCTCCGAAGTAAATTGATGCTTCTCCCGATTCCAGACCGTTGGAATACGCCTTCGGTGCTCCGACTATCACATCATCGTAACCGTCGGCATTAAAATCCCCCGCTGATGAAACCGCATACCCAAATTGCACAGATGGCAATCCCGTCAGTTCCACATCATCCAGGTCTGTTGCTGTCTCTGTGCCTTTATAAAGATAAACCATGCCGGCATTATTTCCGGCATTATCATTTAAAGGTGCACCGGCAACAAATTCGTTTACGCCGTCACCGTCAACATCACCTGCATCTGATACGGAATACCCAAAATAGTCATAAGAACTTTCGCCATATATAATTCTGTCAGCCACATTATTCATGTTTGCACCTCCGTAAAATAACGAGAGCCGTCCCTTGTAAGCCTCCAGAGAGTTATTAAAAGCTGACTCACCAATAATAATGTCGCCATATCCGTCGTTGTTCACATCACCGGGAAGTGCAGCCGAGCCGGCAAACTGATATGATAAATTTTCGCCGCTCATAGTAACATCCGGCGAATTATCCAGCAAACTTCCTCCGTAATAAACAAATGCTCTTCCTCTGCCGGAATGACCAGGTGATCAAATGAGAATGTCGCTGTAACTATCTCCGTTTACATCGCCGGATGACTCCATTGTAAAACCAAACGCGCATTGAATGGTAACTGACGGCGGACAATCAAAGATCATATCCGGATTGCCATCCATAGAACTGCCGCCACTAAATAAATAGACTCTGCCGGCGTTATTAAAATTAACAGAGTAGTACGGACTTCCCACAAGCACATCATCGAACTGATCAACATTGTTATTCCCTCCTCCCGAAACGCTTGACCCGAATTGATCATTAGGGAATTCTCCGAACATTATCACATCGGGAGTGTTGTTCATATTTGTTCCACCAAAATACAGATATGCAGCACCGGCTCCCAATCCGTTGTCATCATTGTAAGGAGCTCCAACTATAACGTCATCGAAGCCGTCGCTGTTGACATCACCGGCAGATGATACGGAATATCCGAAATAGTCTTGGGAGGCAGTCCCGTAAAGCGAAATGTAAGGAACGCCCGACATGTTTTGTCCTCCAAGAAAGATGAATGCCGCCCCTGCGTCAACATTGTTTGTAAGGTTAAACGGATCGCCGGTGATAATATCTTGATAACCA
>DAIQRO010000077.1:0-290 GCA_036786155.1 Bacteroidota bacterium | reverse complement strand
GATACATGAGGTGATCCGTAAAGAGAAACATCGCCGGCATTATCCATAAGCCTTCCGCCGAAGTAAACTATTCCGGGCTGACCTGAGATGCCATTTGAAACTCCCGCAACCAGATCATCGAATCCGTCTGCATTGAGATCTCCTACTCCTGCAACAGAATTTCCAAGCAGGACATTCGGCTGATACCCGGGAAACTTAAGCATTGAGATCTGTGTGAGATTGGTTGTATTTGTGTAAAGATGAGCCTTTCCGGCTTCAGTACCTGCTTCTCTGTTCTTATTTTCACCTAT
>DAIQRO010000320.1:0-2816 GCA_036786155.1 Bacteroidota bacterium | reverse complement strand
GTTCACGTAATCAAGTATGTTCTGTTTGTAATCCATGATCTTGAAACTGTTGCTCAGCCCGGCTTCGGAGATCATTCTTTCGAGTTCGTTCTTAAGACTTCCGTTTCCGATTATTATGATCATAAGCCCCATTGCATTCAAATCCATTCCGGACGCGGCTTCGATCAGGTGGTGAAATCCTTTCTGCCTTTCGAGCCTTCCTACAGCTCCCGCTATCAGCAGGTCGGTGCCGAAGAGCTCCTTCTTGCCGGGCGAATTCTCAACGGACTTCCTTATGGCTGAGGCATTCACTCCGTTGATTGTTGTTCGCACCTTGCCGGGATCATATCCGAAAATTTCTACCAGCGTCTTCTTCTCGTAATCGCCGATCGCGATCGTCAAATCAAAGATGCCTGACTTCAGCTTCTGAAATGTCTTATCAAAGAATGATATCTCCTTCAGCTCTTCCTCGCTCCAGAACACTCCGTGCCTCGTATGCACTAAAGATCCTGCGCCTGCCAGCTTGCCGATGAATCCTCCGAACGAATTGAGATGCGTGTGAACGATGTCAAATTTTTCTTCTTTGATAAAACTGAACAGCCTGCGTGCTCCTTCACCGAAGATTCCTTCAAACTTTCCCTTATACCCGTGAACTCTTCCTGCTGTGACTGTCCTGATGCCTGTCTTCTGCAGTTCTTCGCTGAAGTTGCCGTGAGAAGGAACTGCTACGGTATGTTCAAACATGCTTCTGTCAGAATGCTTTACGATTGCAAGTATGTGACGCTCCGTGCCGTACAGTTTGCCGTCTGGTGAGATGTGAAGAACTCTGATCTTTTCTCTCATGTCTTCGCAAAGTTTCTCTTTTGCCTTACGGCGAGCCGCAGTGAATTGACGACATCATCGGGACTTATTGATCTCATACAGTCTATCGTCGCGCAGGTCTTGCCTGCATTCCGCGTGCAGTACTGTTCTGTATCCGGGGCAGAGCACGAAAGCCTGCTGTACAAAACCACATGCTCTTCACCAGGCGGATTTGAAAACGAGGGATTTGTCGGTCCGAAAATGGCAACGCTTGGAATGCCCAGCGCACCCGCCAACTGAAGTCCCGCAGAATCGCTTCCGGCGAAAACATCGCACACAGATATTATCGCCGCAGAATCTGTAAGACTGCCGGAAGCCATTACGCGTCCTGTGTCTAATCCTGCTGATCCCGCAATCCTGCCAAGCCTGCTTTTCTCACTCTTTCCGCCGATCAGAATGTAATCGAACTCTCCGGAGAATTTGCGCATAAGTTCCGCATATGATCCCTCATCCCATTCCTTTGCATTCCATCCTGCCGAAGGCTGTATGCAAACCAACGGCTTGCCCGCCGGCAAACCGCATTCACGGAGTCTGCCTCTTGCAATAGCGACCGCAGACTCATTCAGATTGATCTCGCCCCTGAGATCATTGCCGCCTGAATCATTCCACTCCGGCTCTTCGATCCCGAAAGTCTGCCTGATTATTCTGTTGTATTTCCCGCTCAGATGCCCTGCTGTATGCTGTGTGTCAATATCAACGAACTTCGAATAACAAAATCCGAAACCATTGTAATTGATACCGGATGAATATCTGAATCCGCCGGCCAATGCAACAAGGGCTGTTGAATACTTGCCTGTAAGGTCAATGCAAAGATCATATCTTTTTTTTCTCAACTCTCTGACAAACTTTACTTTATCGGAAAGTCCTGTATCCGAAGCTTCTTCATAGTCTGCAGTCCTGAAACCGTCGTAAACAATAACTGACCTGATATTTGGATTGCCGCTCATTATGTCAGCGGCACGCGACTTCACCCAAACGTCAATCGCAGAATCCGGCAGGATCTTCTTAAGCATTCTCAAAGCAGGCGTACACATCACGGCATCTCCCCTGAAGTACAGCATTATAACGAGCACGCTCTTTACGTCACTCTTTAAGATTTTCTTTCTGCGGAAAAACAACAGGCAACTGCCGCAAATGAATATCAGCTTCTTCAAATTATCCTTCATTTCAGCAGGGCTTTTTCAAACAGTTCAACTGATCTTTCCCAGTTGAATCTTCTGATCTCTTCATTGCCTTTCCGCGCGAGAGTTTGTCTCAAAGTGCAGTCTTCCGCAAGAGTGGCAATGCACTCTGCAAGCATTCTGCTGTCTCCCGGTTCGAACATCAGAGCAGTTTCGTTATGAACCGCATACTCAAGATGTCCTCCGTTAGAGCTTGCAACAAGCCCGCAACCGCACATCAGAGCTTCGGCACCTGTCAGTCCGAACCCCTCGCTGATGCTTGTTGCGGCAAATATTGCATTGCTGTTGTACAGTTTTCTCAGATCTTCTCTCACGGGAGACAGGAAGTATTCAAAATCGAATCCGGCATTTTCCGGTGGATCGCATGTCCCGAAAAAAGAAACATTCAGTTCCAAACCGTTCCCTTTCAGAAACCTCAGCGCATCAATACCGCTTGAAGATCCTTTGAACTCAAGTTTGCTGTAAAGCATAAGCACGCTTTTCGGATCGCGTTCTGCGGGATCAATATCAATTCCAAACTCACCGAAATCTAAGCCGTTTGGAACGTAGTCCGCTTCCTCACCGATCTTTTCAGCAATGTCTTTCAGCCACTTTGAGATGACGATCTTTCTGAACGGGAGTTTCCATGTCTCCATCACATCCTTTTCGGGGCCGTTCCATGTTTCGAGATGCTGGATGAAATAGAACTTCCTGCCTTTCAGAGCGGAGAGCATTTCCGCGCACCTGGCTGTACGCCATGCAGTTGCAATGAGTATATCACTGTCAGGCATTTCTTCATCCGAGATCTTTCTGATC
>DAIQRO010000319.1:0-2821 GCA_036786155.1 Bacteroidota bacterium | reverse complement strand
CGATCAGAAGATCGCCTACAAGCCGCTCCCCAAAGATGATCCCAAACAGCGCCAGCCCGATATAACAAAGGCAAAGGACATTCTCGGCTGGCAGCCAAAGGTCTCAAGAGCAGAAGGACTCAGAATCACTTATGAGTACTTCAAAGAAGCACTGAGACAGGGCAAAGCGATTCATTGATAATTCAATCACTGCTTTCATGAAGTTTCAATTCTGTTTCCGATCTGGAATATCCGGCAGTGTGTTTGCTTCATTTGTTCTAGCTTTGTGCATTCTTCCTTCTATTGTTCAGGCACAATGGAACTTCTCGGGCAATATTGGGGATGCAAACATAAACTCACTGCTGTCACCCCGTGATACGGTATATGCCGCAAGCGGCGGAGCAGGATTCTTCTATTCGGCCGATAATGGTGTTAGCTGGCAGCAGGAAAATTCAGGACTTGGACAAAACCTTGGCGCAAATGCAATCACTCTCTCCAACGGTAAGTTGTTTCTCTCCACTGTCTCCGGCGGTGTTTTCATGTCTGTAACTCCGGGCGGTAACTGGATCAGCACAGGACCCGGAATTACACAAAGCAACGTGCCTGCTCTAATTAGCGATTCATCCGCAGTCTATGCAGGATGCATCCTTGCCGGTGTGTTCCGTTCAACAGATCTCGGACAAAGCTGGTCGAGATTTGCCCTCGGTGAGGGAGATCTGCTTTATTCCCTTCATAAGAATGATCAGGCGTTTTTCATAGGGCTTGCAGGCGGAGGTTACAGGTCAACGAACAATGGAGCCAACTGGTCATCAATCTCATCAGGACTTCTGAATGCAAATGTCTATTCGCTTGATTCGAAGCCCGGCCATCTCTTTGCAGGAACTGACAGAGGTTTCTTTCGTTCAAGTGATCTTGGAGCAAGCTGGACTGAAAGCAGTCAGGGGCTTCCGGCTCCGTGGATCAATGAGATCAAGGTCATAAATGGCGCAGTGCTTGCCGCTACTAGGAACGACGGAATTTACATTTCTCTTAACAATGGAAATACATGGACGGCTATGAATTCCGGCATGGCTGATACAAACATACTCTCCATTTCATACAATAGTTCTTATGTTTTTGCGGGAAGTGCACAGGGCAATGTGTGGAAGATCCCGGTTCAGTCAATTCCCGTTTCGGTTAATGAAGGAAGTGAACCGATTCAACCGGAATCTCCTGAACTGAGTGTTTATCCGAATCCTTTCAATCCTTCGGCGAACATCCGCTTCATCCTGCCCGAATCAGGCCCGGTAAAATTGACTCTTTATGATATTCGGGGAAAGGAACAGAGGACTTTGGTGAGTGAATACCGAAGCGCAGGAACTCATGAAGTTCAGTTCAGCTCAGAAGGACTTGCGGCAGGAGTTTACTTCTGCACGCTTAAGCATAATTCAATTACCTTATCGCGCCGAATGGTCCTGGCAAAGTGAAATGGTCTTCACCTTTGGTCTCAGGTCTCATCTCATTTTAAACATCTGCTGAATTCTGTATTTCCGGCCATCGCGAGCTACAGCCGAACAGGAAAGAAAATGCTGTTTGAGTGCCGGATAGGTTAGGAAAATCCCTGAGGTGTTTGTTGCCGGGGCACTCGGGGATTTCAGACAAAGAAGAAGTCTTTTTCTATTTCTCGTAAGCTCTTTGCGTTAAGGTCCTTTTCCGAAACGATCGGATCATCAACCCTCCAGTCAATTCCAAGCGACTCATCATTGTAAATGATCCCGCGCTCGCTCAGCTTATCGTACCTTGCCGTGCATTTGTAAGAGAATATCGCTTCATCGGATAACACAGAAAATCCGTGCGCGAAGCCGGGAGGAATCCAAATCTGCCTGTGATTCTCCCCGCTGAGTTCTACGGAGAAATGTTGTCCGAAAGTCGGCGAGCCGAATCTGATATCAACAGCAACATCAAGCACATTGCCGGTGATAACCTGACACAATTTCCCTTGAGCAAACTCGCCGGCTTGATAATGCAGACCGCGTACAGTATTCTTTACCGACTTGGAAAGATTATCCTGAACAAATTCCGAATTGATACCGTGAGCAGCGTATTTTTCTTTGCTGTATGACTCGAAGAAGAATCCGCGGCTGTCAGGAAAGAAATCCGGATTGATCACAAGCACTCCCGGAAGATTAGTCTTCTCTGCTTTCCTCAGCTTTCCTTGAGTATCTTTTCAAGATATGTTCTGTACTATGATTTCGTGATCTTGCCGATGAGCGATTCGAACTCTCCTTTGTCAATGAACCCTCTGCTGTATGCTATCTCTTCGATGCATGCAACCTTCAAACCCTGCCTGTCTTCGATCACTCCGAAGAAATTCGATGCGGCAAGAAGCGACTCCGGAGTTCCAGTATCCAGCCACGCAACGCCCCTTCCTATCTTCTCCACATTAAGCTTTCCCTTGTTAAGGTAAACATTGTTAACATCAGTGATCTCAAGTTCTCCCCTTGCAGAGGGCCTGATGTTCCTCGAGATATCCACCACTTCATTGTCGTACATGTACAGCCCGGGAACGGCGTAGTTCGACTTCGGCTGTTTCGGCTTCTCCTCAATGGATATTGCTTTGCCGTTCTGGTCAAATTCCACAATGCCGTAACGTTCGGGGTCGTTGACGCGATAACCGAATATCGTTGCTCCGGTTTTGTTCTGAAGAGCCCGGTATATGAAATCAAGATTGCCGTAAAAAATATTGTCCCCGAGTATGAGAGTGACTCCGTCACTGCCTATGAACTCCGAGCCGATAATGAACGACTCGGCAATTCCGTTTGGCGCCGCCTGTACCGCATATTCTATGTTAAGGCCAAGGTCT
>DAIQRO010000318.1:0-2830 GCA_036786155.1 Bacteroidota bacterium | reverse complement strand
TCAGGGCTTTCGGAAGATATGTGGAGGGTTTGTCCGGAAGATATATTACGGCGGAAGACGTAGGCACGAATGTGAAGGACATGGAGTACATTATGATGGAAACCAGGCATGTGACCGGAATTCCGATTGAAGTCGGCGGCAGCGGCGATCCGTCGCCTGTTACTGCATACGGAACATATGTGGGGATAAAAGCTTGCGTTAATGAAGTTTTCGGAAGCGATTCGCTGAAAGGGAAGAAGGTTGTGATCCAGGGTGCCGGAGGAAATGTAGGTAAACATCTTTGCAAGTATCTTTATGAAGAAGGAGCGGAACTGTATGTCAATGATCTGTTCGAAGACAAGCTGAAGCCGATAGCAGATGAGTTCAAAGCAAAGGTTGTGTCGGGAGATGATGTATATTCGGTTGATGCAGATGTGTTCTCGCCTGCCGCTCTCGGAGGCATCATCAACGATGAGACAATTCCGAAACTGAAGGTGAAGATAATTGCGGGCGCGGCAAACAATCAGCTCGGAGATGAGGAGAAACACGGTAAGATGCTGAAAGACAAAGGCATACTCTACGCTCCTGACTATGTGATAAATTCAGGCGGATTGATCAATGTCTACAATGAGCTTGAAGGCTACAACAGGGAAAGAGCGCTTAAGCAGGCTTCCGGAATCTATGACATTGTTAAGAAGGTGATCGAGATCTCCAAGAAAGAAGACATTCCTACTGAAGAAGCTTCCAAGAAGATGGCTGAGGAAAGGATCAACAAAGTATCTCAGGCCAAGAGAATAAGGATCTACAGGGATATCAATCTCTTCAAGATGAGAAACCAATAATCACCGGATCGGGTGGAAACAGCGATCTGGACTATTTCTATAATTGCAGGAGTCGTGATCCTTGCCATATACATAATCACATCTGTTGGATCATACAGCAATTCGTTTGTGAAAAAGTTCCGAAAGAAGGACGGCGAAGGACTGGACTGACGGGAAGTCAGTTCAGTTCTTATGAGTTACAATGGTCTTTACCAGCGAGTATTTCCTAACAAGTTCTGTGATCTTTCCGAGGTCAATCATTTCAATGCACTCAAGATCAAAGGGGCAATGTTTTTTCCAGCACGGCGAGCATTCGAGCCCTTCCGGATAAAGTCTTTCACCGCGGTCAAACAGGTCAATTTCGCTCCAGCAGGAGAGTCCGAACCATGCAATCACAAATTTCCTGAGAGCAATTGCCAGATGCATTCCGAAACTGTCTCCGGTGATGACTATGTCGCAGATGTTCATAAAACAGGCGCCGTTCCTCAGGCCGAGATTTGTAGGCGTGTATATGACCGCTCCCTGAAGTTCCTTTCCGATCCCTTCGTAGATCTGAAGATTCCTTTCCGTGTCTTCCTTACCTCCCAGCAGAACAAGTTTGAGATTGTCATGAACGGCGAGCCTTCGGATCAGTTCGATGTGCTGTTCAACGGTCATTTTTTTGTTGGGAAAGAGATTAGAGCAGCCGGTGTTGAAACCCACATAAACTTTTGACGGATCGTGATTGACCTGCGCCTTGTACTTCTCAATGAAATCCAGTTCAGCTTCGCTGAATGTGAATACATACCCGCTTCTTGAATAATCCAGCGCAAATGTTTCGTGGATGATCTCGCTTCCCGATCTCTTGTTCTCCCGGAATTTCAGATTGTCATCTATGCCCATGAAAAAATTGTACATGGCGTAGGAGTTTGCCGGTACGATCTTTCCGGATCCGTCTGTAAGGAAGCCGAACTTTTCTGCGGCGTTCACCTCATCTGCAAAGGAACACGCATACACAGATTTGTCGGAATTCAGCAATACGTCGTATCTCATATTTCTGATGATCATACGGTCTTCGTCGTTCCACGAGAACACTTTGTCTATGTAGTCGTTGTTAGCAAGGATCGGAACTGCAGAGGGCTGAGTGATCCAATGAACAGTACTGACCGGATATTTCTCTTTCAAAGAGGGGAGAATAGAAGTATTGAGCAGCACATTTCCCAATGCATCTAGCGAGATAATGAGTATCCTTGTTCCGGGATTCGTATGATCGCCTGCTTCCCTGCAGCCTTCCGTAATACAGTTGTAATAGGGAAAGCACGGCTTATACCCGCTGAAATTCTTGCATGCAGGTATCTTAAGATCTTCGAATTTCATTTGGAGGAAAGGTTTTTGCTCATGAGGTCAATGATCTTATCCAGATCTTTTCTGCTGTTCACAAAGTCCAGCTTGTCGGTTTCGATGATCAGCTTCTTGCCCAGTGAATATCTTCTTACCCAGTCATCATAACTGGAATTGAGCCGTTTTATATAATCCCGTTCAATGGACTTTTCAAAATCCCTGCCCCTCAGCTGGATCTGCTTCATGAGCTTCGGCAGTCCGGCACGCAGATAAATGAGTAGGTCGGGAGGTCTCAGAAATGAAGTCATTTCCGCAAAGAGCTTCCTGTAATTATCAAAATCTCTCTTCTTCATTCTTCCCATTCTGTAAAGGTTCTCTGCAAATATCTCGACATCTTCATAAATGCTTCTGTCCTGAATTACGGATGTCCGGGACTTCAGGATCTTTCTGTGAATGCTGAACCTGTGCGATAGAAAGTAAACCTGAAGATTAAAGGACCACCTTGACATATCGGTATAGAAGTCCTTCAGGTACGGATTTGTATCCACCTTCTCAAAATATGGCTTCCATCCGAACTCATCCGAAATGATTCCGGTCAGTGATGATTTCCCCGAGCCGATATTTCCGGCAACGGATACAAAGTATTTACCTTCTTTCATGTAAATAAAAAAACCGCCACAAGAACTATGACGGTTGAATTCAGATTTTCT